>NZ_CP079863.1:1887969-2202630 GCF_025263485.1 Mycobacterium sp. SMC-2 | reverse complement strand
CAACGCCGGACGGGCCGACGCTTTGTACTTTTTGCTGACATGGTCCAGGGTGATCATCACGGCACGCCAGTGTAGCCGTGAATTTCGCTGGCAAGCCAAGTCAACTGGCTGGCGGCGGTGGACTGGGCTCCGGGCCGGGCCCCGGCTGGGGTAGCTGAGGCGACGGCGTGGGCGGGCTCGTGCTGGGCGGGCAGAAGGGCGGCGGCAGCAGGCACGGCAGCTGCGGCAGCTGCCCCGGCGGGGTTGTCGTCGTCGTCACCGGCGGCGGCGGTGGGGGCGGCGTGCTCGTCGGGGTCGGCGTGAACGTGACGGTGGCCGGCGGCTGCTGCAGGCGGCTGCGTGGCACCCAGGTGTAGTTGGGGTCGGGCACGAAACCCGGTGGCACCACCTGCTGCGGCGGTGGCTTGGCCGCCGGTTCCGGGCGGTAGGTGTCGTAGACCCACCACACGGCGAAGAACGCGATGATCAACACGACGGTCGACGTGCGGACTCGCCCGCCGAACATGTAGCGCGGCCAGCGACGGTCTGCATTCGCATCCGAGTCCTCGCTGCGCTTCTCGAAGATGCTCAGGGTGAATTTCAACGCTTCTGCACCGCGCCTTGGACGTCGTCGTCGATTCGCTCCTCGGAGGCCTGGGCGGCCGGCACGGCCGGGTCTTCCACCAAGCCCACCGTGGCGTCCGCCGCGGTCACGATGCCCACGCGGGCCAGCGCCCGGATCACCAGGACACGCAGCTGCCGGCCGGCCTCGAACTGCTTGCCGGGCAGGGTGCGGGCCACCAGGCGCAGGGTGACGGTGTCGACTTCGATGCTCTCCACGCCCATCACGGTGGGCGCATCCAACAGCAATTCACCCAGCAGCGGGTTGTCCATGGCGCGGTCGCATTCCTGGTGCAAGACCTCGTTGACCCGGTTCAGGTCGGCGCTCGTCGACACCGGGATGTCCACCACCGCGCGGGCCCAATCCTTGGACTGGTTGACCACCTTGACGATCTGCCCGTTGGGGATGGTCAACACCTCGCCGTCCGGTGAGCGCAGCCGGGTCACTCGCAACGTCACGTTCTCGACGGTGCCGCTGGCCTCGGTCGCCGCAACGACGGTCAGGGTGACCAGGTCCCCGAAGCCGTACTGCCGCTCCGCCAGGATGAAGAACCCGGACAGCAGGTCTCTGACCAACTGCTGCGCGCCGAAACCCAACGCGGCGCCGACCACGGTGGCCGGCGCGACCAATCCGCCCACCGAGAACTGCAGCACGTCGGCGATCTGCATCATCACCCAGATGCCGATGAGCACCACCGACACCCAGGAGATCACCGACGCCATGGCCTGGCGGTGCTTGGAGGCTTCCGAACGCACCAGCGCGTCACTCTCGGTGAAGCCCAGGTTGAGCTGGCGGGTCACCTGCTGCGCCACCCAGTTGACGAACCGGGCCGCCAGCACCGCCACGATCAGCACCATGACGATCCGCAGACCGCGGGTGATGATCCATTGCCCCACGTCCCCGCGCCAGAAGTCGTGCCAGCCCAGCGCCTTCGTCGAGGCGATCGAGGCAAGAAGGGTTGAGTTAGTCGTCATCTTTTCGGTTGCGCCACCGGATTCCCGCTTCCAAGAACCCGTCGATGTCTCCGTCCAGGACGGCCGCCGGGTTGCCGACCTCGTACTCCGTCCGCAGATCCTTGACCATCTGATACGGGTGCAGTACGTAGGAGCGCATCTGGTTGCCCCACGAACTGCCGCCTTCGCCTTTCAGCGCGTCCAGCTCCGCGCGTTCTTCGGAACGCTTGCGCTCCAACAACTTTGCCTGAAGCACGCGCATCGCCGAGATCTTGTTCTGCAGTTGCGATTTTTCGTTCTGGCAAGTCACGACGATACCCGTTGGGATGTGGGTTAAACGCACCGCCGAGTCGGTGGTGTTCACCGATTGGCCGCCGGGCCCGCTGGAGCGGTAAACGTCAACGCGCACATCGCCTTCCGGGATATCGATGTGATCGGTCGTGTCCACCACGGGAAGGACCTCGACTTCGGCGAACGACGTCTGGCGTCGACTCTGGTTGTCGAACGGGCTGATCCGCACCAACCGATGCGTGCCCTGCTCGACGGATAACGTGCCGTAGGCGAACGGAGCGTGCACCGCGAACGTCGCGCTCTTGATGCCCGCCTCCTCCGCGTAAGAGGTGTCGAACACCTCGACGGGGTACTTGTGCTGCTCGGCCCACCGGATGTACATCCGCATCAGCATCTCGGCCCAGTCCGCGGCGTCCACCCCACCGGCGCCCGACCGAATGGTGACCAGCGCCTCACGCTCGTCGTACTCGCCCGAGAGCAGGGTGCGCACCTCGGTGGCCTCTATATCGGCGCGCAGCGCCTTCAGTTCCGCGTCCGCCTCGGCGAGCGCGTCGGCGGAACCCTCCTCGGCCGCCAGCTCGTAGAGCACGGGCAGGTCGTCGAGGCGGCGCCGCAACTCCTCGATCCGGCGCAGCTCCCCCTGAGCGTGAGACAACTCACTGGTCACCCGCTGCGCGCGGGCCTGGTCGTCCCACAATTGGGGGTCGGACGCCTCATGTTCGAGCTTCTCGATGCGGCTGCGCAGACCGTCCACATCGAGCACCCGCTCCACCGTGGTCAGGGTGGAGTCAAGGGCGGCGATGTCGGCTTGACGGTCGGGTTCCACAGCGAACAACGTTACCGGGCATCTGAAGGCGCCTCGGCTCCCGGCGAGTGCGCAAGCCACGACCAGCGGTCATGCGTTTAGCATCGAGTCACGATCACGTGCACCCCGCGCCGCGCGCCCACAGCCCCCGCGCGCTAACCGGGCACCAGTAGAAGGTCGAGTATGCGCCCATACCACGTTGCAATCGTCGGCTCCGGACCGTCCGGGTAC
Organism: Mycobacterium sp. SMC-2; assembly: GCF_025263485.1. Classification (NCBI taxonomy): domain Bacteria; kingdom Bacillati; phylum Actinomycetota; class Actinomycetes; order Mycobacteriales; family Mycobacteriaceae; genus Mycobacterium; species Mycobacterium sp. SMC-2. The sequence goes on along the minus strand of NZ_CP079863.1, from coordinate 2,199,749 downwards.
TTCGCCGCGTCGTCCCTGCTCAAGGCGGCCGACGCGGCGGACGACATGGATATGGCCGTCGACATGCTGGAAATGCTGCCGACCCCGTGGGGGTTGGTGCGATCCGGCGTCGCCCCCGACCACCCCAAAATCAAGTCGATCAGCAAGCAGTTCGAGAAGACCGCCGAAGACCCCCGCTTCAGGTTCTTCGGCAACGTGGTGGTCGGCGAACACGTGCAACCCGGCGAGCTGGCCGAACGCTACGACGCCGTCGTCTATGCCGTCGGGGCGCAGTCCGACCGCGCGTTGAAGATTCCCGGCGAGGACCTGCCCGGCAGCATGGCGGCCGTCGAATTCGTGGGCTGGTACAACGCGCATCCGCACTTCCAAGAAAGCGCGCCGGACCTCTCGGGCGCCCGGGCGGTGGTCGTCGGCAACGGCAACGTCGCCCTCGACGTCGCCCGCATCCTGGTGACCGATCCCGATGAGCTCGCACGCACCGACATCGCCGACCACGCCTTGGAGTCGCTGCGGCCCTGCGGTGTCGAGGAAGTGGTGATCATCGGGCGACGCGGGCCGCTGCAGACCGCTTTCACCACGCTGGAGTTGCGGGAGCTGGCCGACCTGGAAGGCGTCGACGTGATCGTCGATCCGGCCCAGCTGGAGGGCATCACCGAGGAGGACGCGGACGCGGCCGGCAAGACGACGAAGCTGAACATCAAAGTGTTGCGCGATTACGCCGCGCGCGCGCCGCGGCCCGGCCATCGTCGAATCGTTTTCCGGTTCATGACTTCACCGATCGAGATCAAGGGCGACGGCAAAGTGCAAAGCATCGTGCTGGGCCGCAACGAACTGGTCACCGACGACAACGGGCGGGTGTCCGCCAAGGACACCGGCGAGCGCGAGGAGCTGCCCGTTCAGCTGGTGGTACGGTCGGTCGGCTACCGCGGCGTGCCCACTCCTGGCCTGCCGTTCGACGACCAGACCGCGACGATCCCAAACACCGCGGGCCGGGTGGAGGGCAGCCGCAACGAATACGTCGTCGGTTGGATCAAGCGCGGGCCGACGGGCGTGATCGGTACCAATAAGAAGGACTCCCAGGACACCGTCGACACCCTGCTCGCCGATCTGGACCGGGCGACAGAAAGCGGTCTCGCGGACTTCCCCGACGACCATGCCGACAAGCTGGCCGCCTGGCTCGCCTCACGCCAGCCCAAGCTGGTTACCTCCGCGCACTGGAAGCTCATCGACCGTCATGAGCGCGCCGCCGGTGAGGCGCTCGGTCGCCCCCGCGTCAAACTGCCCAACGTGACCGAGCTGCTGCGGATCAGCCACGGCTGATCGACTGCCCCACCAGCGCGTACGGCCCCACCGGAGCTGGATGGCTATTGCTCATCGCGGTTTCCTCTGCTGAGGTGTAGGCGGGGGAGCTTTCGGTCACTCAGCCACCACGTCGTGACGGGAAAGCCTCTCCCGCAGACGCATTGGTCGGATATAGATGCCACTGGGCCCACAGGCGACGCGCAAACTGGCGAAGACGGGAGACTCGCATATGGCCACTCAACCGACCGCTCAGCGGGAATCCTCCCGGCCCTTGGTGGGCAAAGGGTGGATCCAGGGCGTCGCGCTGGTGATGATCTTCGGCTTCCTGGTCATGGGCATCCTGGCCTACCGGACGTACTCGGCGTCGATGCCCATGCCGGACAAGGTCGTCAGCGAGTCCGGCCAGCTGCTGTTCACCGGCGACGACATCACCCGGGGACAGGAGCTCTACCAGGCTCGGGGCCTCATGGAATACGGCTCGGTGCTGGGGCACGGCGCATACCTGGGACCCGACTACACCGCCGAATACCTGCGGATGGCCACGCAGGACGTCGCCGACCAACTGAGGGCGCAGGGTGTGACCGATCCGCGCGATCGGGTGGTCACCGAATTCCGCACCAACCGCTACAACCCCGACACCAAGACGTTGGTCTTTACCGCGCGGCAGGCCGCGGCGTTCGACCGCATCCAAAGCCACTACGCCGGCTACTTCGGCGAGAACTCGACCAAATACGGCCTGCTACCGCAGGCCATCACCGACAAGGCGCAGATCCACGACCTGACGGCGTTCTTCGCGTGGACGGCCTGGGCAGGCGCGGCCGAACGCCCCGGGCACAAGTACACCTACACCAATAACTGGCCGGCCGAGCCGCGGGTCGACAACGGTCCCACCGCCCCGGTGATCGTGTGGTCCGCGCTGTCGCTGATCGCGTTGCTCGGTGGCATCGGCGCCATGTTCGCGGTCTACGGCCGCTGGAGCCAGAAGGTCGGCTGGCACAGCGCCGAGACCTCCACGCTGTCGTTCCGTCAGCCCGGCGAGGTGAGCCTGACGCCGGCGCAGCGCGCCTGTGTGTGGTTCTTCGCGATCGTGTCGGTGCTGTTCCTGGCGCAGACGCTGCTGGGCGCGGCGGCCGAGCATTATCGGGCCGACCTGTCGACCTTCTTCGGCCTGGATCTGGCCCGGGTGCTGCCGTACAACCTGGCCCGCACGTGGCATGTGCAACTGGCGCTGTTCTGGACCGCGGCGGCTTTCCTGGCCGGCGGCATCTTCCTGGTGCCGTTCATCGCCCGCCGCGAGCCGCGCCGTCAGGGTGTGCTGGCCTACGTGTTGCTGGGCGCGGTCGCGGTGGTGGTGTTCGGCTCGCTGATTTGCGAGGCGCTGTCCATCTACGGGGTGATCCCGCACGGGCTGCTGTCCCAGCAGTGGGAGTACCTGGACCTGCCGCGGCTGTTTCAGATCCTGCTGATCATCGGCATGTTCGTGTGGATCGCGATCATCTTCCGGGGCATGCGCGCCCGGCTCAAGGGCGAGTCGAAGATGAACATGCCCTGGTTGTTCTTCTTCTCCGGGCTGGCGATCCCGGCGTTCTACACCGTCGGGCTGTTGGCCAGCAGCGGAACCCATTACACCGTTGCCGAATTCTGGCGGTTCTGGGTCGTGCACCTGTGGGTGGAGGACTTCCTCGAACTGTTCACCACCGTGATGGTGGCGTACATGTTCGTGCTACTCGGTGTGGTGCGCGAACGGATCGCGCTGGGCGTGATCTTCCTCGACGTCATCCTGTACTCCGCGGGCGGCGTGATCGGCACCATGCACCACCTGTACTTCTCGGGCACGCCGGTGGAACACATGGCGCTGGGCGCGTTCTTCTCGGCCGCCGAGGTCATCCCGCTGACCTTCCTGACCGTCGAGGCGTGGGCGTTCCTGCAATTAGGCGCGCGCCAGCAGTCCGGCGACGCCAACCCCTTCCCCCATCGCTGGGCGGTGATGTTCCTGGTCGCGGTGGGCTTCTGGAACTTCCTGGGCGCCGGGATCTTCGGCTTCCTGATCAACCTGCCGATCGTGTCCTACTACCAGATCGGCACCGCGCTGACGGCCAACCACGCGCACGGCGCGATGATGGGCGTCTACGGCATGCTCGCGGTCGGCCTGGCCATGTTCGCGTTCCGGTACATCATCCCGGCCGACAAGTGGCCCGAGAAGCTTGCACGAATCTCGTTCTGGTGCATGAACATCGGTTTGGCATGGATGGTGTTCGTCACCCTGCTGCCGCTGGGCGTTCTGCAGCTCTACCACTCGGTCAACGACGGCTACTTCGAGGCGCGCTCGCTGGGCTACATCACCAAACCCGGCAATGCGGTGATCGAATGGCTACGGATGCCGGGCGACCTCATCCTGATCGTCGGCGGCGTCTTGCCCTTCGTCTGGATCGCCTGGACCGCCTTGCGGCATTTCCGCGCGGGTTCAACCGTTCAAGAGTTGCCCGAACATCCGCTGTACACTCAGTCCCCCACCGAGCCGGAGAGCGGCGCGGCAGTGTCGGCAAGGGAGTGACCGGTGACTCAACCGGCTACGTCCGTGTGGCTGATTGCCGGGTACTCCCTGGCGCTGCTGGCCATCGGCTGGAGTTTCGACTCGATGGCCCGACGGGCGTCGGCGCGCGCGGCCCGTTGGCGCACAGGCCAATTCACCTACCGGCCCGACCATGACGCCTGGGTGTGTCCACAGGACCATTGGCTCTGGCCGACGTCGTTCGACCCGCGGCACCGGGTCATGCGATACCGCGCCCAACCGGTGGTGTGCAACAGCTGCCCCGTCAAATCCAGCTGCACGACATCCGATCACGGCCGGGAGATCAGCCGCGAGGTGGACCCCTGGCCGCATTCGGACGCCGGGCGGTTTCACCGCGGGATCGCCTGCTGCGTGGCCGCGTTCGGAATCGTGCTGCCATTGGCAACCTTGGTCGCCAACCACTCGGGCGCCGAGGTGTTGGTCTTGACGGGCACCATCGGAGTTGTCGCGCTGCTCGGCCTGCCACTGGTCCGCCACCTGTGGAACACCCCGTCCAACGCACCGCAGCACCTGCCGCACCGCACCGCCCTGGAGGATCAGGCCGCCGCGGCGATAGACAGGTTTTCCACTCGCTGGGGCAGCTGGGACAGCAAGGAGGGCAAGACGACATGACCACCGTTGTGATCGTCGCGGTCATCGCCGCGATCGTCGCGGCCGCCGTGCTTGCGACGTGGTCGCTGGCAGTGCTGCGCGAGTACGAACGCGGCGTCGTCTTCCGGATGGGACACGTGCGCCCGCTGTACGGTCCCGGACTGCGCTTCCTTCTCCCCTTCGTGGACAAGATGATTCGTGTCGACCAGCGGCTGGTGACGCTGACCATCCCCCCGCAGGAAGTGATCACCCGCGACAACGTGCCGGCTCGGGTCAACGCCGTCGTCATGTTCCAGGTGATGGAGCCGCTGAAAGCCATTCTGGCGGTGGAGAACTACGCGGTGGCCACTTCTCAGATCGCCCAGACGACGCTGCGTTCGCTGCTCGGCCGGGCCGACTTGGACACCCTGCTGGCGCACCGGGAGGACCTCAACAGCGATCTGCGCACGATCATCGAAAAGCAGACCGAACCCTGGGGCGTTCAGGTCCGCGTCGTGGAGATCAAAGACGTCGAAATTCCCGAGTCGATGCAGCGGGCCATGGCCCGCGAGGCCGAAGCCGAGCGCGAACGCCGCGCGAAAGTCATCAACGCCCGCGGGGAATTGCAGGCCTCCGAAGAGCTGCGCGAGGCGGCGGAGACGCTCTCGAAGAGCCCCGCCTCGCTGCAGTTGCGTTATCTCCAAACGCTCTTGGAATTAGGGGCGGACCAGAATTCGACCGTCGTCTTCCCGTTGCCGGTCGACATCATCACGCCGTTCTTGCGGCACCCCGAGGTACTACAGGGCGTCGTCGACAATTTCAACAACCGAGGCTGATTACCGCCGCCCCGGCAATTCACTCCAACCGCGCCCCGGACGCCACTCGGAACGCGATACTCGGGGGCATGCGCCTTGTCGGTTTCGGGACGCACCCCGACCACGGGCCGTCCCGCGCGCCGCGCGCGCATGCCCCGCCAGCAGCCCCGTAGGTTTCGCTTCTCCCGCGCGCGCCGGATGCGCACTCTTTTGGATTCAACGCAGCGCCGACACCGAGCGGCTCATCTCCTACATCGACCTACGACGAGGTAAGACAATGGATTACGCATTTCTCCCGCCCGAAATCAACTCCACCCGGATGTACGCCGGCCCAGGCTCCGGCTCACTGCTGGCCGCCGCGGGGAGCTGGGACTCGCTATCGGCCGACCTGGCCACCACGGCCGAGTCGTATGAGTCGGTGCTTTCGGGCCTCGACTTGCAGTGGCGCGGCCCGGCAGCGGAGGCCATGGCGGCCTCGGCCGCCCACTATGTCGGCTGGCTGCTGGCCACCGCCGAGCAGACCAAGCAAACGGCCTTGCAGGCCAGGGCCGCTGCGGCGGCCTACGAGCAGGCATTCGCGATGACGGTGCCCCCACCGGCGATCACGGCCAACCGCACACTGCTGGCGTCGCTGGTGGCGACGAATGTGTTGGGCCAGAACACCGGGGCGATCGCGACCACCGAGGCGCAGTACGCCGACTATTGGGCCCAGGACGCCACCGCTATGTCCGGCTACGCCGCCTCCTCGGGGGCGGCGACGCAGCTGCCGCGCTACTTCTCCCCGAATCAGTCCACCAACTCCTCCGGGCTGGCCGCTCAGAACGCCTCGGTCACCCGGGCGGTCAATAGCGCCCTCACCGCTAACCCGCAGATTACGGCGAATCAGCCGGTCACCGCGGCGGCGACCGATCCGGCGGTCGTGCCCAGCGATTTCACCATCCTCGACGCCATCCAGGCGACCAACACCGCGCTCAACGGCACCTACTACATGGAGGCGTTCACCTCGGGAATCATTGGGGCGGAGAACAATCTGGGCATGTTGCCCAAGGCGGCGGCCGCGGCGCCCACCGCACTGGCCCCGGCGCTGACCGCGGCGCCCCAAGTCGGCGGTGGCGTCGGTCTGGGCAACATCAGCGCCACCCTGTCCCGCGCCGGGACCATCGGACCGATGTCCGTGCCGGCCAGCTGGGCAGCACCGTCGACCAGCCACGTCACGGCCTTCGAGCCCGCCGGCATGACCCTGCTCCCGGGAACGACCGACGAGGCCGTCGCGGCGGGCTACCCCGGTTACCCAGGGATGCCGGGTGGTGCGGCCGCGCGCTCCGCGGGCATAGGCGTCCCGCCCCGGTACGGCGTCCGGCTCACGGTGATGCCGCGCCCGCCGGCGGCCGGCTGACCGGTCGCCAGGCCGCGGACCGTCTCTTCGGTCCGCTGTTCAATACGCTGCACCGCAATGGATTTCGCGTTTCTGCCGCCAGAGATCAACTCCGCCCGGATGTACTGCGGCCCGGGTTCGGGGTCACTTCTGGCTGCCGCGGGGAGCTGGGATTCGCTGGCCGCCGAATTGGACACCACGGCGCAGACCTATGAATCGGTGCTGTCCGGCCTCACCGGCTCATACTGGCGTGGGCCCGCCGCACAGTCGATGTCGGCCACCGCCGCGCCCTATATGCATTGGCTGCAGACAACCGCCGAGCAGGCGACGCAGGCGGCGATGCAGGCCCGCGCGGCCGCCGCGGCCTACGAGCTGGCGTATGCGATGACGGTGCCGCCCGCGGACGTCACCGCCAACCGCGTCCGGCTGGCGGTGCTGGTGGCGACGAACTTCTTCGGCCAGAACACCGCGGCCATCGCGGCCACCGAGGCGGAGTACGCGGAGTACTGGGCGCAGGACGCCGCAGCGATGTATGGCTACGCGGCCAATTCGGCGCTGGCCACACGGTTGAGGCCGTTCTCCCCGCCGCGCCGCACGACGGACCCGGCAGGCCTGACCGCGCAGACCGACGCGGTAGCCCAGGCGGTCAACGGCGCCGGCGCCAGCCCGGTGACTCAGGTCATCGCCGCGGCACCAACCCTTCCGGCGCAGACGGCGGCGGCCGCTGGACCGTCGATCCTGCCCAGCGACTTCACCGTCCTCAACGCCATCCTCGCGGTCGGCACTTCCCTGAACGGCATGTGGAAGATGGAGGCGATGCCCGCCGGAATCATTCAGGCCGAACACGACCTGGGCATGTTGCCGGCCTCGGCGATCGAGGCGGCGCCGGCGCCTCCGCTGAGCGGTGCGCCGAGCCTTGGCGGCGGTGCGGGCCTGGGCAACATCACCGCGACGCTCGCCCGCGCCGGAACGATCGGGTCGATGTCGGTGCCGGCCGGTTGGACCGCGCCCGCGGGCGGTTCGGTCACGGCATTGCCGGGCGGCGGCCTGCCCACCCTCCCCGGAGGCGACGAGTTGGCCGGATCGCCGACCGCGGTGCCCGGCGCGCCGGGCCTGCCGGGGGGCACCGTTTCGCGGGCGTCGGGCGTCGTCCCGCGCTACGGCGTCCGCATCACGGTGATGGCGCGCCCGCCCGCCGCCGGGTGACGACGCTACGCCGGGGGTGGCTCGGGCGGCGCGAACCTCCAGTTGTCCGGATTCTTCGGCGAATACACCACCGGGAACAACTGGCCCATGGTCGGCCAATGCTCGACATCGACCGCCATGCGCTGATACACCGCATGTTCGCTGACCGTGGGACCGTTGATCACACCGGAAATGGTGACGAACTGCTCACCGGTGGCCTCCGGCCGCGGGCTCACCCCGGTCACCAGCAGCGTGCCGTTCAGCTGCTCGCCGCGGGGTCCGCGAGGGAGGAACCGCTGGGCAAGGGCGACCGCCAACACGGCCACCAACAGGATGAGCACACCGAATTCCCACACCCGGCCATGGTAGGACTGCGTCATGAGTCAGGACGATCTGACGTTGGCGCTGACGCTGGCCGACCGCGCGGACGCGCTGACTTCCGCCCGGTTCGGGGCGCTCGACCTGCACGTGGACACCAAGCCCGACCTGACCCCGGTGACCGACGCCGATCGCGGGGTGGAATCCGAACTGCGGGCAGCGCTGGGCCGGGAACGGCCGCACGACAGCGTCGTCGGCGAGGAGTTCGGCGGGACCACCGCTTTCACCGGGCGGCAGTGGATCATCGACCCCATCGACGGCACCAAGAACTTCGTGCGCGGCGTGCCGGTGTGGGCCAGCCTGATCGCGCTGCTCGAGGACGGTCTGCCGGTGGTCGGGGTCGTCAGCGCCCCCGCGCTCCAGCGTCGGTGGTGGGCGGCGCGCGGCCGGGGCGCCTTCGTCGCGGTCGACGACGCGACACCGCGCCGGCTGTCGGTTTCCTCTGTGGCACAACTGGATTCGGCTAGCCTCTCGTTCTCGAGCCTGTCCGGGTGGGCGGAGCGCGGGCTGCGGGAACGTTTCATCGCGCTGACCGACGCCGTGTGGCGGGTGCGCGCCTTCGGCGATTTCCTGTCCTATTGCCTGGTGGCCGAGGGGGCCGTCGACATCGCCGCCGAACCCGAGGTGTCGGTATGGGACCTGGCCGCGCTCGACATCCTGGTGCGCGAGGCCGGCGGGACGATGACCGGCCTGGACGGCGTCCCGGGGCCGCACCGCGGCAGCGCCGTGGCGACGAACGGGCCGCTGCACGAGCGGGTGCTCCGGTCACTGGCGCTTGTGAATTAGTTAACAAGTGTTCTCTGTGATCTTACTCCAGAGTAAGATAGGCTTATCCGCATTGCCCCGACTACTTCAGGCTGGCGACAATGACCGACACTCGTTCCGGTTCAAACTCAAAATCCGCCCGCTCCCGCCGCAAACGGAAAGACCACCACAGCGCGGTCGGACTGCAACCACACAAGCGCACGGGCGTCGACATCGCCATCGCGCTGCTCACCCCGCTCATGGGCCAGGAGTTCCTGGACAAGTACAGGCTGCGCGACCCGGTCAATCGCGGGCTGCAGTACGGCACCAAGACGATCTTCTCCACGGCCGCCAATGCCTCCCGGCAGTTCAAACGGCTGCAGAACCTGCGCGGCGGGCCCACCCGGCTGAAGTCGAGCGGCAAGGACTACTTCGACCTGACGCCCGACGACGACCAGAAGATGATCGTCGAGACCCTCAACGAATTCGCCGAGGAAGTGTTGCGGCCCGCGGCGCACGACGCCGACGAGGCGGCGAGCTACCCGCCCGACCTGATCGCCAAGGCCGCGGAGTTGGGCATCACCGCCATCAACATCCCCGAGGACTTCGACGGCATCGCCGCACACCGCTCCAGCGTGACCAACGTGCTGGTGGCCGAGGCGCTCGCCTACGGCGACATGGGTCTGGCGTTGCCCATCCTGGCCCCGGGGGGCGTGGCCTCCGCGCTGACCCACTGGGGCAGCGCGGACCAGCAGGCCACCTATCTGCACGAGTTCGCCGGGGAGAACGTTCCCCAGGCCTGCGTCGCGATCGCCGAGCCGCAACCTCTGTTCGACCCCACCCACCTGAAGGCCACCGCGGTGCGCACGCCGAGCGGCTACCGCCTCGACGGCGTGAAGTCGTTGGTCCCGGCGGCGGCCGACGCCGAGTTGTTCATCGTCGGCGCGCAGCTGAATGGCAAGCCGGCCCTGTTCGTCGTCGAATCGTCGACGAAAGGCCTTAGCGTCAAGGCGGATCCGAGCATGGGCATCCGGGCAGCGGCGCTGGGCCAGGTGGAGCTCTCCGGCGTCACGGTCCCGCTGAGCGCGCGGCTGGGCGAGGACGAGGCCACCGACGACGACTACTCGGAGGCGATCGCCCTGTCCCGGCTGGGCTGGGCGGCGCTGGCGGTGGGCACCTCGCACGCGGTGCTCGACTACGTCGTTCCCTACGTGAAGGAGCGCGAGGCCTTCGGCGAGCCGATCGCTCATCGTCAGGCCGTCGCGTTCATGTGCGCCAACATCGCCATTGAGCTGGACGGGCTGCGGCTGATCACCTGGCGCGGTGCGGCCCGCGCCGAGCAGGGCCTGCCCTTCATCCGCGAGGCGGCGCTGGCCAAGCGGCTGGGCACCGACAAGGGCATGCAGATCGGCCTGGACGGCGTGCAGCTGCTCGGCGGCCACGGCTTCACGAAAGAACACCCGGTCGAGCGTTGGTATCGCGACCTGCGGGCCATCGGCGTGGCCGAGGGCGTTGTCGTCATCTGAGTCGTTACTCAATTCGAGCTGAAAGTTGCATCATGGCAATCAATCTGGAGCTGCCCCGCAAGCTGCAAGCGGTGGTCGTCAAGACCCATCAGGGCGCCGCGGAGTTGATGCGGCCGATCGCCCGCAAATACGACCTGAAGGAACACGCCTACCCGGTCGAACTCGACACGCTGTACAACCTGTTCGCGGGCGCCTCGGAATCCATCGAATTCGCCGGGGCCGACGCGCTGGGGGACGAGAACCGGGACCGGGACAGAAACCACAACGGCGCCAACATGGCGGCACTGCTGCAGACCCTGGAGGCCTGCTGGGGTGACGTTGCGATGATGCTGTCGGTGCCCTACCAAGGTTTGGGAAACGCGGCGATCTCCGCGGTCGCCACCGAGGAACAGCTGGAGCGCCTGGGCAAGGTGTGGGCGGCGATGGCCATCACCGAACCGGGCTTCGGCTCCGACTCGGCTGCGGTGTCCACCACCGCCAGGCTCGACGGCGACGAGTACATCCTCAACGGCGAGAAGATCTTCGTCACGGCCGGTTCGCGCGCCACCCACATCGTGGTGTGGGCGACGCTGGACAAATCACAGGGCCGCGCGGCGATCAAGTCGTTCATCGTGCCGCGCGAGCACCCCGGTGTCACCGTCGAACGGCTCGAGCACAAGCTCGGCATCAAGGGTTCCGACACCGCGGCGATCCGGTTCGACAACGTCCGCATCCCGAAGGAAAACCTGCTGGGCAACCCGGAAATCGAAGTCGGCAAGGGCTTCTCAGGCGTCATGGAGACCTTCGACAACACCCGGCCCATCGTGGCCGCCATGGCCATCGGCGTGGGCCGCGCCGCCCTCGAGGAGATCCGCAAGATCCTCACCGAGGCCGGGGTGGAGATCTCCTACGACAAACCGTCGCACGCCCAGAGCGCCGCGGCGGCCGAATTCCTGCGCATGGAGGCCGACTGGGAGGCCGCCTACCTGCTGGCGCTGCGCGCCGCGTGGCAGGCCGACAACAAGATCCCCAACTCCAAAGAGGCGTCGATGAGCAAGGCCAAGGCCGGCCGCATGGCCAGCGACGTCACCCTCAAGTCCGTCGAATTGGCGGGCACCACAGGATATTCCGAGCAATCCATGCTGGAGAAGTGGGCGCGCGACTCGAAGATCCTGGACATCTTCGAGGGCACCCAGCAGATCCAGCAGTTGGTGGTCGCCCGCCGCTTGCTGGGGCTGTCGTCGGCCGAGCTGAAATAGCTCTGGCAACCACTCTGCGGCGAACGTGTAACCACTGCGAGCAATCGGCGATTTTTTCGCAGTGAGTTCACGTTCGGCGCGCACTCGTCGGCGACGGCGTCCAGCTGCCCGCCGCAGCACGGCCAGCGCCTCGTCGCGGCCCACGGCGGGCCGAACGCGTTCGGGCCAGGCAACTGCATGGCGCCGAGGCCCGCCCGGGACACCGAAAAGCGACCGAGTGGAAAAAAATCCATACGGTGTGGTTAGCGTCGAGCCATGGACACGTTTCAAGCGCTCGTCGCCCGCGAAGATGGCGACCGGATAACCGCGTCGGTCGAGACATTGAGCCACTCGGACCTGCCCCCCGGCGAGGTGACGATCCGCGTGCTCTATTCGAGCGTCAACTACAAGGACGCGCTGGCGCTGACCCCGGGCGGCGGCGTGGTGCGCAGCTATCCGGTGGTGCCGGGCATCGACCTGACCGGCGAGGTGGTCGAGTCTGGGTCACCGGACTTCACCGTCGGCGATAAGGTGCTGGCCCACGGGTACCAGATCGGAACCGGCCATCATGGCGGCTACGCCGAATACGCGCGCCTGCCCGGCGACCAGGTCGTCGCGCTCGGCGCGTTGAGCCCGCACGAGGGCGCCGCGATCGGGACCGCCGGCTTCACCGCCGCGATGAGCGTGCAGGCGCTGATGGACTGGGGCATCGAACCCGGCGCCGGGTCGGTCGTCGTCACCGGCGCCTCCGGAGGCGTGGGCTCGATCAGCGTGGACCTGTTGGCCGCCGCGGGCTACCGGGTGGTGGCGTCGACCGGCAAAAAACCGGCGGCCGGGCTGCTGAAAGAGCTTGGCGCCGCTGAGGTTATCGGCCGGTTGCCGGAGGATCCCGACGCCAAACCGCGGCCGTTGGCCAAGGCCCGGTGGGCGGGCGCGGTGGATTGCGTGGGCGGCGCGACGCTGGCCGACGTGCTCAGCGCGGTCGACTACGGTGGGGCGGTCGCCGCCAGCGGGCTGACCGGCGGTCCGGCGTTGCACACCACGGTGATGCCGTTCATCCTGCGCGGCGTCGCGCTGCTGGGAATGGAGTCGGTGCAGATGCCGATCGGCCGGCGACGCAAACTGTGGGCGCTGCTGGGCGATTCGTTGCGGCCGCGTCATCTCGACGCACTCACCACCGACGTCGATGTCAAGGACGTCGTCGATGTGCTCGATCAGGTTCGCGCCGGCAAGTTCACCGGGCGGGCGGTGGTGCGGGTCGCCGGGGGGTTTTGAGTCGGCAGTAGGCTGTCCGACCATGCGTGCTGCGCGGGTGACTCGGCTGGATGGTCCGGACGCGATCGAGGTGGCGGAGGTCGACGAACCGTCCGGTGACGGCGTTGTCGTCGACGTTCATGCCGCCGGCGCCGCCTTCCCCGACGCGCTGCTCACGCGGGGCCTCTATCAGTACCGCCCCGAGCCACCGTTCGTGCTGGGCGCCGAGATCGCCGGTGTGGTGCGCTCGGCGCCGGATGGCGCACACGTGCAGGCCGGGGACCGGGTCGTGGGACTGACCATGCTGTCCGGCGGCATGGCCGAAGTCGCGATCCTGCAACCCGACCGGGTGTTCAAGCTCCCCGACAACGTGAGTTTCGAGGCCGGCGCCGGCCTGCTGTTCAACGACCTGACGGTGTACTTCGCCCTCACGGTGCGCGGCCGGCTGGCCCAGGGCGAAACGGTGCTGGTGCACGGCGCCGCCGGCGGCATCGGGACATCGACGCTGCGGCTGGCGCCGCTGCTCGGGGCGTCGCGCACCATCGCGGTGGTCAGCACGGAACAGAAGGCGGACGTCGCGACGGCCGCCGGGGCCACCGATGTGGTGCTTGCCGACGGGTTCAAGGACGTGGTCAAGGAGCTCACCGGGGGTCGCGGCGTCGACGTCGTGCTCGATCCGGTCGGCGGCGACCGGTTCACCGACTCGCTACGCTCGCTCGCCCCGGGCGGGCGGCTGCTGGTCGTCGGCTTCACCGGTGGAGACATCCCGACCGTAAAGGTGAACCGGTTGCTGCTCAACAACATTGACGTCGTCGGCGTGGGTTGGGGGGCCTGGACGGCGACGCATCCGAACGCCCTGGCCGAGCAGTGGGCCGGACTCGAAAAGCTGCTCAGCTCGGGCCGGCTGGCTCCGCCCACCCCGGAGGTCTACCCCCTGGACGAGGCCGCCGCCGCCGTCGCGTCCCTGGAAAACCGCACGGCCAAGGGCAAGGTCGTGGTGCGCGTCCGCGATTGACGCGCGAGATGGCTGGATCACGTCTCGTGGACAAGGCGACCACCCCTTGTGTGGTCCAGAAACAAAAACTAATGTCACTTTCAATTTCTGAACGCCAGCCCCCGGGGGTCATCCATGGAATCCTTCGTCCACTTGCGCAAAGGGACAACGCCACGCCGACTCCACGCCGATCTCGACGGGCTCAAGGACGACGAGCTGGGCCGGGGCGGATTCACCGGCCGCACGGCGAACCTCTATCGCCGCCACGACCCCACCGCCTACCGCGCGGTCGGCCCGCTGCGGCCCATCGACGTGCTGGCCGGCGAGCTCAAGCCCAGTGACGCCACCGACGCCGACGGCGGTCCGCTGCTGATGTTCAGCAACGCCGACTGCCGAATCCTGTTGAGCCGCCGCCACGAGCCGATGCCGTTCTACACCCGCCACGTGGACGGCGACCTGCTGTGCTTCGTGCACCAGGGCGGCGGTCTGGTCGAGACCGAGTTCGGGCCGCTGCGCTACCGCGACGGCGACTGGATCTACCTGCCCAAGGCGTGCACCTGGCGCCAGGTGCCCGACAGCGAGACGACGCTGCTCATGGTCGAGGCGACCGACGAGTTCCGGGCGCCGCCGCCCGGTCCGCTGGGCCGGCACTTCCCCTTCGACCCGTCGCAGGCCACCATCCCCGACCCCGCACCCGTCGACGACGACGGACGCGACGAGTACGAGGTGCGGCTTATCCACGAGGGCGGCCCGACAACGCTTTACTACCAACACAATCCGCTCGACGTCGAGGGCTGGCGGGGTGACAACTTCGCGTTCACCTTCAACATCGCCGACTACAACGTGGTCACCTCCGACAGCGTGCACCTGCCACCGACGGTGCACCTGTTCATGCAGGCCACCGGCGTCTACGTGATGAACTTCCTGCCCAAGCCCGCCGAAGGTGTGGCCGGCACCGAGCGCACGCCGTGGTACCACCGCAACGTCGACTATGACGAGATCGCCTTCTTTCACGGCGGCTCGCTCTACGGCATCCCGATGCCGCCGGGTCTGATTTCCCATGCGCCGCAGGGCGTTCACCACGGCGCACCGGAGAAGGCGCGGGAACGGGCGCGCCGCAAGTTCGACGAGTACTCCCGCGTCGATTGGCAGGTGATCGCCGTCGACACCCGCCGGCGACTGACCCCGTCGGCCGAGGTACTGGCGCACGACCTAGGACAACACTGATGAAGCACGAGTACGAACGCATCCCCTATCTCGTTGCGTTCCAGAACAATTCCGCCGTCCGCGACGTCTACGGCGGGCTGGCCGAGATCACCGTGCTGGAGAGCTACCTGCTCAGGCCGAAGGACAAGCCCTCGGACACCGTGCTGGTGTTCATGCACCCGATCGGGGGCGGCGCCTACCTGCCGATGACGGGCGCGCTGGCCCGGGCCGGCCATCACGTCATCTACTGCAACAGCCGGTTCCGCGGCACCGACTCGGCGCTGCTGATGGAGAAGGTGGTCGAGGACCTCGGCGAGTGCATCAAGGACGCCAAGAAGCGGCTGGGCTATTCCAAGGTGGTGCTGGCCGGGTGGAGTGGCGGCGGCTCGCTGTCGATGTTCTACCAGCAGCAGGCCCAGCACCCCACCATCACGTCGAGCCCGTCCGGTGACGGCCCCGACCTGACCGCTTTGGACCTGACCCCCGCGGACGGCATCATGCTGCTGGCGGCGCACATCAGCCGGCACGGCACGCTGACCGAATGGCTCGACGCGTCGATCCTCGACGAATCCGACCCCACCAAGCGCGATCCCGAGCTGGACCTCTACAACCCGGACAACCCGAACCAGCCGCCCTACAGCCAGGAATTCCTGGCCCGCTACCGCAGCGCACAGGTGATGCGCAACCGGCGCATCACCGCGTGGGTCAGGGACAAGCTCGCCGAGTTAAAGGCGGCCGGGCGCCCGCAAGACGAGTTCTGTTTCGTGGTGCACGGCACCATGGCCGACCCGCGCTGGCTGGACCCGACCGTCGATCCCAACGAACGCACCCCGGGAACCTGCTACCTGGGGGATCCTCAAGTGGTGAACATGAGCCCGGTGGGGCTGGCGCGGTTCTCCACGCTGCGCGGCTGGCTCTCGCAATGGAGTTACGACGACGCCCGCGGCGATGGGGTAGCCTGCGGTGCCGACCTCGCGGTCCCGGCGCTGGTCATCGGTAACCTGGCCGACGATGCCTGCACGCCCAGCCACACCCGGCGGCTCTTCGAGGCGATCGGGCACCATGACAAGGAGATGCACGAAATCCCCGGCGCCACACACTATTACGCGGGCCCCGACCAGCGCGACAAGCTGCGCGCGGCCGTCGACATCGTCACCGACTGGCTGGTCCGCCACGACTTCGCGGGCGCCGGATGAGCGTCGCCGGGCCACTGGACGGAGTGCGGGTGCTCGAACTGGGCACGTTGATCGCGGGCCCGTTCGCCGGACGACTGCTGGGCGACATGGGCGCCGACGTCATCAAGGTGGAACCCCCCGGTGCCCCGGACCCGTTGCGCACCTGGGGCCAGGCCGAGGTCGACGGGCAGCATGTCTTTTGGACGGTGCACGCGCGCAACAAGAGAGCGATCACCCTGGACCTGCGCCGCCCGCGCGGCCGCGAATTGTTCTGTGAGCTCGTCGAGAAGTCCGACATCGTCGTGGAGAACTTCCGCCCGGGGACGCTGGAGAAATGGGACCTGGGCTACGACGTGCTCAGTACCCGAAACCCGGGCATCATCCTGGTCCGGGTGTCCGGCTACGGGCAGACCGGGCCCGAGGCGCACAAGGCCGGCTACGCCTCGGTGGCCGAGGCGGCCAGCGGACTGCGCCACCTCAACGGTTTCCCGGGCGGACCGCCGCCCCGGCTCGCGCTCTCGCTCGGCGACACCCTGGCCGGCATGTTCGGCGCGCAGGGCGCGCTGGCGGCGCTGTACCGCCGCGGCATCACCGGGCGCGGCCAGGTGGTGGACGTCGCGCTGACCGAATCCTGTTTGGCCGTCCAGGAATCCACCATTCCCGACTACGACGTCGGCGGCGTGGTCCGCGGACCGTCGGGCACCCGGCTGGAGGGCATCGCGCCGTCCAACATCTATCGCAGCGCCGACGGCTCGTGGGTGGTGATCGCCGCAAACCAGGACACCGTCTTCGCCCGGTTGTGCAAGGCGATGGGGCGCCCCGAGCTGGCCACCGAGGACCGGTTCGCCACGCACGCCGCCCGCGGCCGCAACCAGGACGAGCTCGACGAGATCATCGGGGCGTGGGCCGCGGAGCGCCCGCCGGGGGACATCATCGAAACCCTGAGTGCCGCAGGGGTGATCGCCGGGCCGATCAACACGGTCGCGGAGGTGGTCAACGATCCGCAGCTGCGGGCCCGCGGCATGCTGGTCGAACACTTCGACGAACGCATCGGGCGCGACGTGCTGGGGCCGGGCATCGTGCCGGTGCTCTCCGAATCGCCGGGCAGCGTCCGCAACGCGGGCCCCGCCCGCCCGGGCCAGCACAACGACGACGTCTACATCGGGCTGCTGGGCAAGAGCGCCGAGGAGCTCGAGGAGCTGCGGGCCGAGGAGGTGCTGTGAACACACACGTGACCATCCGCGAGGTCGCGCTGCGCGACGGGCTGCAGATCGAAGCGCCGATCCCGTTGGACGCCAAGCTCGAACTGCTGGCCGCCATCGCCGCGACCGGCGTTCGCGAGGTCGAGGCCACCGCGTTCGTCTCGCCGTCGAAGGTGCCGTCGATGGCCGACGCCGCCGAGCTCGCCGCGCACCTGCGCGACTACCCCGACATCGAGTTCTCCGCCCTGGTGGCCAGCCCGAACGGGGCCAAGCGGGCCGTCGCGGCGGGGCTGCGCTCGATCGAGTACGTGGTGGCCGCCGACGACACGTTCAGCAAGGCCAACGTCGGGCGCACCAGCGCGGAGGCCACCGCGGCGATCGACGAGATCGTGGCCATCGCGCGCGACGGTCACGTCACCGTCGAAGTGATCATCGCCACCGCGTGGGACTCACCGTTCGAAGGGCCCACGCCGGCGCAGCGGGTGCTCGACATCGCCGCGGCCGCCCGCGACCGCGGCGCCGACCGCCTGTCGATCGCCGACACGATCGGCACCACCACCCCGGGGCGGGTGAGTTCGCTGATCGCACAGCTGCGTCCGGTGATCGGCGACCTGCCGCTGGGCGGGCATTTCCACAACACCCGCGGCGCCGGGCTGGCCAGCGCCTATGCCGCGGTCAGCTCCGGGGTGACCCGGCTGGACGCCTCGGTGGGCGGGCTGGGCGGTTGCCCGTTCGCGCCGGGCGCCACCGGCAACATCGCCACCGAGGACCTGGTGTACCTGCTGGCCGACAGCGGCATCGACGTCGACGTCGACCTGCAGGCCGCCATCTCCGCGGCCGAGGTCGCCAAATCCGTTGTCGGCCATGCCCTGCCGAGCGCTTTGCTGCGCGCCGGCGACGGGATCCGGACATGATGCCCGCCCCGGACACGCTGACGGCCAAGGGCCGCCAGACCAGGCAGGCCATCGAGCAGGCCGCCCGGAAGCTGTTCGCGGAAAGGGGTTTTCACGGCACTACGCTGGCCGACATCACCTCGGCGGCGGGCAAGTCGCCCGCGGTGTTCTACCGGTATTTCGCCGACAAGGAAGACCTGCTCGCCGCCCTGGCCGAATCGTTCTTGCACGACGTCCTGACCCCGTCCGGGCTGAGCCTCGAGCTACCGGCATCGCCCGACGACGACGCGTTCTTCACCGCGGTGGTCACCGGCTACTGGAACATGTTCAAGCAGAACATCGGCATCATGATCGCCGTTGCCCAGCTCGCCGCCACCCAGCGCCGATTCGCGGGTGTCCAGAACGAATTCCGCCGGTTTGGCATGGACATCGTCGCCGCCTCGGTGCGCCGCGCCCAGGAGCAGGGCTACGGAACCGAACTCGACCCGCAACACACAGCGGCGGCCATCGCCCTGCTGTTCGAGAACTTCACCACCGTCTTCGTCGGCCCCTCCAACCTGGGCATCAAGATCAGCGACCGGGACGCCATTGCCACCTTGTCGACGATCTGGAAGAAAACTCTCTACGGCAGCGGCAAGGAGACTTAGGAGAAAACTGTGGATTTCACACTGCCCGAACACCTTCCGGCTGTGCTCACGGAGATGGACGAGTTCATCGAGGCGGAGATCAAACCGCTGGAGCGCGAACACATCCAGTATTTCGACAAGCGCCGCGAGCATGCCCGCACCGACTGGGACAACGACGGCATCCCGACGCGCGAGTGGGAGGACCTGCTCGCCGAGATGCGCCGGCGAGCCGACAAGGCGGGCTGGCTGCGGTACGGGCTACCGGCCTCGCTGGGTGGCCGTGACGGCACCAACGTCGACATGGCCGTCATCCGGGAACACCTGGCGCACAAGGGCCTCGGCCTGCACAACGACCTGCAGAACGAGTCCTCGATCGTCGGCAACTTCCCGCAGGTGATCATGATGGAGCGCTTCGGCACCGAGGAGCAACGGCGGCTCTGGTCCGAGGCGCTGATCACCGGGAAACGCTCCATGGCGTTCGGGCTGACCGAGCCGCAGCACGGCTCGGACGCCACCTGGCTCCAGACGCGCGCACAAGCCGACGGCGACGGCTGGGTGATCAACGGCGCCAAGCGGTTCAACACCGGCGTCCACCGCGCGACCCACGACCTGGTCTTCGCTCGCACGTCCGGTGAGCCGGGCCAGGCGCGGGGCATCACGGCGTTTCTGGTGCCGACGGACGCGCCGGGGTTCGACGTCCCCTACTACTGGTGGATGTTCAACATGCCGACCGATCACGGCGAGGTTCAGCTGACCGACGTCCGGGTGCCCGGTGACGCGGTGCTCGGCGAGGTGGACCGCGGCCTGGAAGTCGCGCAGACGTTCCTGCACGAGAACCGGATTCGGCAGGCGGCTAGCAGCCTGGGTGCGGCACAGTACTGCATCGACCGCGCCGCGGAATACGCCGGGCGGCGGACCGTGTTCGGCAAGCCGCTGTCGGTCAACCAGGCCGTGCAATGGCCGCTGGCCGAATTGCAGACCGAGGCCCAGATGGTGCGGCTGCTGGTTCAGTACGCGGCCTGGCATCTGGACCGGAACCACCACATGGAGGTCTCGGACAAGGTGTCGATGGCCAACTATCGGGCCAATCGACTCGTCTGCGACGCCGCCGATCGAGCCATGCAGATCTTCGGCGGCCTGGGCTACAGCCGGCACGAGCCGTTCGAGCACATCTATCGCCACCACCGTCGCTACCGGATCACCGAGGGAGCCGAGGAGATCCAGATTCGCCGGGTGGCGCAGCGGCTGTTTAAGTTTGGCAAGTGACGCCGACCGAGGAGCTGGCCTCGCGACTCGCCTTGAAACTGGGGAGCGTGCTGGGCGCCGATGTCGCGGTGGAAAACCTGCGCGCCCTGACCGGCGGCGCCAGCCGCTCCACGTGGGCGTTCGACGCGGTCACCGGTGACCGGCGCCGAGCCCTGATCCTGCGCACCGGCGCGCCCGACGACGTGCACGCCGGCATGGAGCTGGAGGCGCGCGCCCAGGCCGCCGCCGCTGCCGCAGGCGCCCCGGTCCCCCACGTCCTCATCGCCGGCGATTCGCCTGCCGCACTGGGCAATCCGTTTCTGATCTGCGACGCGATCGCGGGCGAGACCATCGTCCGGCGCATCCAGCGTCAGCTCGACGAGGCGGGCGGGCAGGCGGCCCGCGCGACTCTGCTGCGGCAATGCGCGCAGGCCCTGGCGGCCATCCACCGCGCCGACCCGAACATCCCCGATCTGGCCCGCGAGGATCCGCTCGCGCAGTGGCGCGAGCGGCTCGACGCCATGGGCGACACCACGGCCACCTTCGAATGGGCGTTTCGCTGGCTGGAGGCCCGCAGGCCGGAACCGTCGGGGGACGTGCTGGTGCACGGGGACTACCGGATGGGCAACCTCATCGTCGACGGGTCCCGCCTCGCCGCCGTCCTCGACTGGGAGTTGGTGCACCGCGGCGACCCCTACGACGACCTGGCCTGGTTCTGCATCCGCGCCTGGCGCTTCGGCGCCCCGGCCAGCCTCGGCGCCGGCGGCCTCGGCAGCGTCGAGAGCTTCCTGCGGGACTACGAACAGGCCGGCGGGACTGGCGTCGACCGGGTGGCGTTTCACTGGTGGCTGGTGCTGGCGACGCTGCGGTGGGGCGTCATCTGCCGCTACCAGGCGGAGCGGCATTTGACCGGTCAGTTCCGCTCGGTGGAGCTGGCCACGATCGGTCGCCGCGTGTGCGAAACCGAGTGGGACCTGCTCGACCTGCTCGAAGGGGCCGCGTGATGATCGGACCGTACGGCCGCCCGCTCGCGGCCGAACTCGTAACCGCGGTGGCCGAATTCCTGGAGACCGACGTGCGGGCGGCGACCAGCGGGCAGGTCAACTTCCACGCGAGGGTGGCCGCCAACGCGTTGCGCATCGTCGAGCGCGAACTGCTCGACGAGAGCGAGGCCGAATCCCGTGCGGCGCTGGCCGACTTGGGCTTCGCCGACGAGGAAGAGCTTGCCGCCGCGATACGGGCCGGCGAGATGGACGGGCGAGGCCTCGAAGTCACCGCCTGCCTGCGCACGTTGGTGCGGCGCCGGCTGGCGGCCGCCCACCCCGGATACGACTGCGAATAGGAGCGAGCATGCCCGCTGCGAATACGGAAATCGTTGCCGACGCGGCCGACCGCCTGTTCACGGCGATCGAGAAGGGCGACTTCGCGGCGGTGGACCGGATGTGGAGCGACGACATCGCGGTCTGGCGGGTCGGCGCGCGCCGCGAGGACGGCAAGGCCCGCGCCCTGCGGGTGATCGACTGGTTCATCACCGCGACCACCGAGCGCCACTACGAAGTCCTGGACCGGCAATTCTTCGAGGGCGGCTTCGTCCAGCAGCACGTCCTGCACGCCATCGGCCATGCCGGCCAATCGATCTCGATGCGGGTCTGCATCGTGATCAGGGTGGGCGGCGACGGCCGGCTCGACCGGATCGACGAGTACTTCGATCCCGCAGAGATCGCGCCGTTGCTGGCCTAGGCGTTACATTCGCCACGACAGCTGGGGGTGACGATGACGACTCTGGAAACACTTCTGAATGATCCCGACGTGGCCGGCGTGTGGAACCTGGTCCCGGACCGCTCGACGATCACTTTCAAGATCCCGAACATGTGGGGCCTGCTGAACGTCAAGGGACGCTTCACCGAGTTCAGCGGCGACGGCCAGCTGACGGGGAAGGGGGCGGTTTACGGCCGCCTCGACATCCGCGCCGCCTCCCTGGACACCGGCATCGGCCGCCGCGACAAGCACCTGCGCTCGGCCGACTTCTTCGACGTCGAGCGCTTCGGTGAGATCGGCGTCGTCGTCACCGCGGTGCAGCCGACCGAAGGCAAGTCCGCAGACCTCCGGGCCGCCTTCACGATCAAGGGCATCACCGCGCCGGTGCCCGTGTCCGCCACGATCACCGAGCTCGACGACGGCTCGATCCGGATCGCCGGATCGGCCAAGGTCGATCGCACCCAGTTCGACCTAGGCTGGAACCGGTTCGGCATGATCGGCCCGACGGCGACGGCGGCGGCGGAAACCGTCTTCGTCCGGGCTGCCCAGTGAAGCCGGTCCGGCACCAGTAGCATCTGCACCGTGTCCGATTCCAGCCCCGAATCCAGCGTCGCCCTGCGGATCCTGGTCTACAGCGATAACGCCAAAACCCGCGAACGGGTGATACGGGCGCTGGGCAAGCATCTGCATCCGGATCTGCCCGAGCTGACCTATCTCGAGGTGGCGACCGCCCCGATGGTGGTGCGGCACATGGACGAGGGCGGCATCGACTTGGCCATTCTGGACGGCGAAGCCACGCCCACCGGCGGCATGGGAATCGCCAAACAACTCAAAGACGAACTCGCGACGTGCCCGCCGATCGTGGTGCTCACCGGTCGGCCGGACGACGCCTGGCTGGCGAACTGGTCGCGGGCCGAATCCGCCGTGCCGCACCCCCTCGATCCCATCGTGCTGGGCCGCACGGTCCTCGGACTGCTCCGCACCCCCACCCGCTAGCACTCTCACCTGCGGTTATCCCGCGGTCATCGCCGCACCGGCGGAGGAGAGCCCCGCGTCGGCGCGCCCCCGGCCGCGCGCGACGCAAAGCCGCCCGGTTGCGGCGACACAAAAACGGGACGAATACCCCCACCCCGACAAAACGCACCCGTCTTCGCGACGCTATGTTGAAGGTCACTGGGACGGCCCGCAGCCCGGATCCGTCACAGCAGCCCGCCCCCGCCCGGCCGCCGCACCGGCGACCCGTACGAGGAGATCTTGGAGCGACTTGAACGTCTACATACCCATCCTGGTGCTCGGAGGGATAGCCGCGGCCTTCGCCGTGGGATCGGTCGTGATCGCGAGCCTCGCCGGCCCGTCGCGCTACAACAAGTCGAAGATGGCCGCATACGAATGCGGCATCGAGCCGACCGAAACGTCGGTGAGTGGCCCGCATGCGACGCCCGGGCAGCGGTTCCCGGTGAAGTACTACCTGACCGCAATGCTCTTCATCGTCTTCGACATCGAAATCGTGTTCTTGTATCCCTGGGCGGTCAGTTACGACGCGCTGGGAACGTTCGCGTTGGTCGAGATGGTGGTGTTCATGCTCACGGTCTTCGTGGCGTACGCCTATGTGTGGCGCCGCGGCGGCCTGACGTGGGATTGAGGTAGACGTGGGTCTCGAGGAACAGCTGCCCGGTGGGATTCTGCTGTCAACGGTCGAGAAGGTGGCCGGGTACGTCCGCAAGAACTCGTTGTGGCCGGCGACGTTCGGGTTGGCCTGCTGTGCCATCGAGATGATGGCAACCGCGGGGCCAAGATTCGACCTCGCGCGGTTCGGCATGGAGCGGTTCTCGGCGACGCCGCGGCAGGCCGATCTGATGATCGTGGCGGGGCGGGTGAGCCAGAAGATGGCGCCGGTGCTGCGCCAGATCTACGACCAGATGGCCGAGCCGAAGTGGGTGCTGGCCATGGGCGTGTGCGCGTCGTCCGGCGGGATGTTCAACAACTACGCGATCGTGCAGGGCGTGGACCATGTGGTCCCGGTGGACATCTACCTGCCCGGCTGCCCGCCGCGCCCGGAGATGCTGCTGTACGCAATCCTCAAGCTGCACGAGAAGATTCAGCAGATGCCGCTGGGCGTCAACCGGGCAGAGGCCATCGCCGAGGCCGAACAGGCGGCGCTGACTGCCAAGCCGACGATCGAGATGCGCGGACTGTTGCGATGAGCTCACCACGCCAAGACCCGCGGGAAGCGATAACCAGCGGCGACGAGGAAGTCATTGACGTTCGGCACGGCATGTTCGGTGTGTACGACACCGGTGACACGTCGGGATACGGCCGGCTCGTGCGCGAGGTCACGCTCCCGGGCAGCACCCCGCGACCCTACGGCGGATACTTCGACGACGTGGTGGACCGGCTGGCCGAGGCGCTAAAGCGCCACGGTGTCGAATTCAACGACGCGATAGAGAAAGTCGTGGTGTACCGCGACGAGCTGACCGTGGACGTTCGCCGGGAGTTGCTGCCGCAGGTCGCGCAGCGTTTGCGTGACGAACCGGAACTGCGCTTCGAGATGTGCCTGGGCGTCAGCGGGGTGCACTACCCGCACGAGACGGGCCGCGAACTGCACGCCGTCTACCCGCTGCAGTCGATCACGCACAATCGCCGTATCCGCCTGGAAGTGGCTGTGCCGGACAGCGATCCGCACATTCCGTCGCTGTTTTCGGTCTATCCGACCACCGACTGGCACGAGCGCGAAACCTACGACTTCTTCGGCATCATCTTCGACGGGCATCCATCGCTGACCCGCATCGAGATGCCCGACGACTGGCATGGGCATCCGCAGCGCAAGGACTATCCCCTCGGCGGCATCCCCGTCGAATACAAAGGGGCGCAGATACCCCCGCCCGACGAGCGGAGAGCCTACAACTGATGAGCACAATCACTGACTCGACCAACGGTGGAGGCGGCGCCGAAAGCCCAGAGACCGTCTTGGTCGCCGGCGGTCAGGACTGGGACCAGATCGTCGAAGCCGCGCGCAAGGCGGACCCCGGCGAACGGATCGTCGTCAACATGGGACCCCAGCACCCGTCCACCCACGGGGTGCTGCGGCTGATCCTCGAGATCGAGGGCGAAACGGTCACCGAGGCGCGCTGCGGGATCGGTTATCTGCACACCGGGATCGAGAAGAATCTCGAATACCGCTTCTGGACCCAGGGCGTCACCTTTGTGACCCGAATGGATTACCTGTCACCGTTTTTCAACGAGGCCGCGTACTGCCTGGGTGTGGAGAAGCTGCTCGGCATCACCGATCAGATACCGGAGCGGGTCAACGTCATCCGGGTGATGGTGATGGAGCTCAACCGGATCTCGTCGCATCTGGTCGCGCTGGCCACCGGTGGCATGGAACTCGGCGCCATGACGCCGATGTTCGTGGGTTTCCGTGGGCGCGAGATCGTGCTGAATTTGTTCGAGATGATCTCCGGGTTGCGGATGAACCACGCCTACATCCGGCCGGGGGGCGTGGCGCAGGACCTGCCGCCCAACGCAAAAGACGACATCGCCGAAGCCCTCAAGCCGCTGCGCCAGGTGCTGCGCGAAATGGGTGATCTGCTCAACGAGAACCCCATCTGGAAGGCCCGCACCCAGGACGTCGGCTACCTGGATCTGACCGGGTGCATGGCGCTGGGCATCACCGGGCCGATCCTGCGCGCCACCGGGTTGCCGCACGACCTGCGAAAGAGCGAACCGTACTGCGGATATGAAAACTACGAATTCGACGTCATGACCGCCGACACGTGTGATGCTTACGGCCGCTACATGATTCGGGTCAACGAGATGTGGGAGTCGGTCAAGATCGTCGAGCAGTGTCTGGACAAGTTGCAGCCGGGCCCGACCATGATCTCCGACCGCAAGATCGCCTGGCCGGCCGATTTGAAGGTGGGCCCGGACGGCATGGGTAACTCAGAAGAGCACATCGCCAAGATCATGGGCAGCTCGATGGAGGGATTGATCCACCACTTCAAGCTGGTCACCGAGGGCATCAGGGTGCCGCCGGGCCAGGTCTACACCGCGGTGGAATCGCCGCGCGGGGAGCTGGGCGTGCACATGGTGAGCGACGGCGGGACCCGCCCCTACCGGGTGCACTTCCGGGACCCCTCGTTCACCAACCTGCAGTCGGTCGCCGCGATGTGCGAGGGCGGCATGGTGGCCGACCTGATCACCGCGGTCGCCAGCATCGACCCGGTCATGGGCGGGGTGGACCGGTGACCGGCCCACAGGGACAGCCGGTCTTCCTCCGGCTCGGGCCACCGCCCGAGGAACCCAACGCGTTCGTCGTCGAGGGTGCGCCGCAGTCGTATTCACCGGAGGTGCGGGCACGGCTCGAGCTCGACGCCAAGGAGATCATCGGCCGCTACCCCAACAAGCGCTCGGCGCTGCTGCCGTTGCTGCACCTGGTGCAGGCCGAGGACTCCTACCTGACCCCGGCGGGTCTGGAGTTCTGCGGTGAGCAGCTCGGACTGACCGGCGCCGAGGTGGCGGCCGTGGCGACGTTCTACACGATGTACCGCCGCGGGCCGACCGGCGACTATCTGGTGGGTGTGTGCACCAACACGCTGTGCGCCATCATGGGCGGTGACGCGATATTCGACTCCCTGACAGAGCATTTGGGCATCGGCAACGACGAGACCACCGCCGACGGCTCGGTCACCCTGCAACACATCGAGTGCAACGCCGCCTGCGACTACGCGCCGGTGGTGATGGTCAACTGGGAGTTCTACGACAACCAGACGCCCGAATCCGCACGCGAACTCGTCGACTCGTTGCGCTCCGGTGAGCCCCGGCCGCCCACCCGCGGCGCTCCGCTGTGCGCCTTCCGCGAGACGTCGCGCATCCTGGCCGGCCTCCCCGACGAGCGCCCCGACCAAGGACAGGGCGGCGCGGGCGAGGCCACCCTGGCCGGTCTGAAAGTGGCGAAGGAACACGGCATGCAGGCACCGACTCCCCCGGAGAGCCAGTCATGACCAGCGCTCAGGCCACGCCGCTCACCCCGGTCCTCAGCCGCTTTTGGGACGACCCCGAGTCCTGGACTCTCGAGACCTACCGGCGTCACGACGGCTACCAGGCGATGAAGAAGGCGCTGAGCATGGCGCCCGACGACGTGATCGCGACCGTCAAGGACTCCGGGCTGCGCGGGCGCGGCGGCGCCGGCTTCTCGACCGGGACGAAGTGGTCGTTCATCCCGCAGGGCGACACCGGCGCGGCCGCCAAGCCGCATTACCTGGTGGTCAACGCCGACGAGTCGGAACCCGGTACGTGTAAAGACATGCCGCTGATGCTGGCGGCACCGCATCTCCTCGTCGAGGGTGTCATCATCGCCGCGTACGCGATCCGCGCCCACCACGCGTTCATCTACGTGCGCGGGGAAGTCCTGCCCGTGCTGCGCCGCCTGCAGAACGCGGTGGCCGAGGCCTACGCCGCCGGCTACCTGGGCCGCGACATCAACGGCTCGGGCTTCGATCTGGAGTTGGTGGTGCACGCGGGCGCGGGCGCCTACATCTGCGGTGAGGAAACCGCGCTGCTGGATTCGCTGGAGGGCCGCCGCGGCCAGCCGCGGCTACGGCCACCGTTCCCCGCGGTGTCCGGCCTTTACGGCTGCCCCACCGTCATCAACAACGTCGAATCGATTGCCAGCGTGCCGCCGATCATTCTGAACGGTGTCGAGTGGTTTCGGTCGATGGGCAGCGAGAAATCGCCTGGCTTCACGCTGTATTCGCTGTCCGGACACGTCACCCGCCCGGGCCAGTACGAGGCCCCCCTGGGTATCACGTTGCGCGAGTTGCTCCAATACGCCGGCGGCGTACGGGCCGGGCATCGGCTCAAGTTCTGGACACCGGGCGGGTCGTCGACACCGATCCTCACCGAGGAGCACCTCGACGTGCCGCTGGACTACGAGGGCGTGGGCGGGGCCGGGTCGATGCTGGGGACCAAGGCGCTGCAGATTTTCGACGAGACGACGTGCGTGGTGCGCGCGGCCCGGCGCTGGTCGGAGTTCTACAAGCACGAGTCGTGCGGCAAATGCACGCCGTGCCGGGAGGGCACCTACTGGCTGGTCCCGATCTACGACAGGCTGGAAAACGGCCAGGGCACCCAGGAGGATCTGGACACGCTCCTCGACATCGCCGACGTTCTGTTCGGAAAGTCGTTCTGCGCGTTGGGCGATGGCGCGGCGATGCCGGTGCAGTCGTCGATTCGATACTTCCGCGACGAGTACGTCGCCCACGTCGAGGGCGGCGGTTGCCCGTTCGACCCCCGAAAGTCCATGCTCGCTTCGAACGGAGAGCGGCACTGATGACCCAGACGGCCGACACCCACAAGAACGTCGCGGACGCGGAGATGGTGACGTTGACCATCGACGACAACGAGATCACTGTTCCCAAAGGGACTTTGGTGATTCGTGCCGCCGAATTGATGGGGATCCAGATCCCGCGGTTCTGCGAACACCCGTTGCTGGACCCGGTGGGCGCGTGCCGGCAGTGCATCGTGGAGATCGAGGGCCAGCGCAAGCCGATGACCTCGTGCACGGTGGCGGCCACCGACGGGATGGTGGTACGCACCCAACTGAGCTCGGAGGTCGCCGACAAGGCGCAGCACCTGGTGATGGAGCTGCTCTTGATCAACCATCCGCTGGACTGCCCGATGTGCGACAAGGGCGGCGAATGCCCGCTGCAGAACCAGGCGATGTCCAACGGCCGACCCGAGAGCCGCTTCCACGACAGCAAACGGCGCTTCGCCAAGCCGATCAACATCTCCTCGCAGGTGCTGCTGGACCGCGAGCGGTGCATTTCGTGCGTGCGCTGCACCCGGTTCTCCGACCAGATCGCCGGGGACAAGTTCATCGACGTGCTGGAGCGCGGCGCGCAGCAGCAGATCGGCATCTACGCCAACGAGCCGTTCAACTCGTACTTTTCGGGCAACACGGTGCAGATCTGCCCGGTGGGCGCGCTTACGGGGACCGCGTACCGTTTCCGGGCCCGCCCGTTCGACCTGGTCTCCAGCCCGAGCATTTGCGAGCACTGCGCGTCGGGGTGCGCCCAGCGCACCGACCACCGCCGCGGCAAGGTGCTGCGCCGCCTGGCCGGGGACGACCCCGAGGTCAACGAGGAGTGGAACTGCGACAAGGGCCGGTGGGCGTTCACCTACGCGACCCAGCCGGACGTGATCACCACTCCCCTGATCCGCGATGCGGACGGGGCGCTGGTGCCCGCGTCGTGGTCGCACGCGATGGCGACGGCGATCCGGGGTCTCGAGGCGGCCCGCGGGCGCACGGGTGTGCTCGTCGGCGGCCGGGCCACCTTGGAAGACGCCTACGCCTACTCCAAGTTCGCCCGAATCGTCTTGGACAGCAACGACATCGACTTCCGCGCCCGTCCGAGCTCGGCCGAAGAGGCCGACTTCCTGGCGGCACGCATCGCCGGCCGCCGTGACGTCAGCTATTCCGATCTGGAATCCGCGCCGGTGGTGCTGCTGGTCGGGTTCGAGCCGGAAGACGAGTCGCCCATCGTGTTCCTGCGGCTGCGCAAGGCCGCCCGCAAGCGCGGGCTGCCGGTGCACGCGGTCGCGCCGTTCGCGACCCGGGCGCTGACCAAGATGTCGGGGCGGCTCGTCAAGACCGTCCCGGGCAGCGAAGCGGCGGCGCTGGACGGGCTGGGCACCGGCGAGGTGGGCGACCTGCTCTCCTCCCCCGGCGCGGTCATCATGGTCGGGGAGCGGCTGGCCACGGTGCCCGGCGGATTGTCCGCCGCCGCCCGGCTCGCCGACACCACCGGCGCCCGGCTGGCCTGGGTGCCGCGCCGGGCCGGCGAGCGCGGCGCGCTGGAGGCCGGCGCGCTGCCCAGCCTGCTGCCAGGCGGCCGCCCACTCGACGACGAGACCGCCCGCGCGCAGATCGCCGCGGCGTGGAACGTTGACCAATTGCCTTCTGCCGCTGGGCGTGACGCCGACGGCATTTTGGCCGCCGCCGCCGACGGCACCCTGGGCGCGTTGCTTGTCGGGGGTGTGGAACCCGACGACTTCGCCGACCCCGAAGCGGTGCTGGCGGCACTGGACGCCGCGGGGTTCGTGGTCAGCCTGGAGCTGCGGCGCAGCGCCGTCACCGAACGCGCCGACGTGGTGTTTCCGGTGGCGTCGACGGCCCAGAAGGCAGGCGCGTTCGTCAACTGGGAGGGCCGCTACCGCCCGTTCGAACCCGCACTGCATGGCACCACGCAGCAAGCCAGTGAATCCGACCACCGGGTGCTCGACGCCCTGGCCGAGGAGATGGGCGTCTATCTGGGGCTCTCGACCGCCGAAGCGGCCCGCGCGGAACTGTCGGCGCTGGGAATGTGGGAAGGTGGCTGGGCCGCCGGGCCCGCCGTCGCGACGCCGCAACCGGACCAGGCCGGCAACCGGCCTGAAAAAGGCCAAGCGGTGCTGACCGGCTGGCGGCTGCTGCTCGACAACGGCCGGATGCAGGACGGGGAACCGCATTTGGCCGGGACCGCGCGCGAACCCGCGGTGCGCCTGTCAGCCGACACGGCCGCCGAAATCGGCGCCGCCGAGGGCGACGCGGTCACGGTCAGCACGGCGCGCGGATCGATCAGCCTGCCGCTGATCATCACCGACATGCCCGACCGGGTGGTGTGGCTTCCGCTGAACTCGCCCGGTTCGGCGGTGCACCGGAAATTGGGCGTAACCATCGGCAGCACAGTGAAAATCGGAGTGGGCTCATGATGACGACCTCCTTGGCTGCCTTCGGACACGACACCTGGTGGCTGGTGCTGGGCAAGGCGCTGGCCATCTTCGTGTTCCTCATGCTCAACGTGCTGGTCGCGATCCTGCTCGAACGCAAGATCCTCGGCTGGATGCAACGGCGGCCCGGACCGAACCGCGCGGGACCGTGGGGCGCCCTGCAGAGCCTGGCCGACGGAATCAAGTTGGCGCTCAAGGAAACCATCACCCCGGGCGGCGTGGACAAGTTCGTCTACTTCGCGGCGCCGGTCATTTCCACGATCCCCGCGTTCACCGCCTTCGCGTTCATCCCGTTCGGCCCGGTGGTGTCGGTGTTCGGCCACCGCACACCGCTGCAGCTGACCGATCTGCCGGTCGCGGTGCTGTTCATCCTGGGCCTGTCGGCGATCGGGGTGTACGGCATCGTGCTCGGCGGCTGGGCGTCCGGGTCCACCTACCCGCTGCTGGGCGGCGTGCGCTCCACCGCCCAGGTCATCTCCTACGAGGTGGCGATGGGGCTGTCGTTCGCGGCGGTGTTCCTCTACGCCGGCTCCATGTCGACCTCGCAGATCGTCGCCGCGCAGGACCGGGTCTGGTACGTCTTTTTGCTGCTGCCGTCGTTCGTGATCTACCTGATCTCGATGGTCGGTGAAACCAACCGGGCGCCATTCGATTTGCCCGAGGCCGAGGGGGAGCTGGTCGCCGGATTCCACACCGAGTACTCGTCGCTGAAGTTCGCGATGTTCATGCTGGCCGAGTACGTCAACATGATGACCGTTTCGTCGCTGGCCACCGCGTTGTTCTTCGGAGGTTGGCATGCGCCCTGGCCGATCAACATGTGGGCGGGCGCCAACACCGGGTGGTGGCCGGTGCTGTGGTTCACCGCCAAGATGTGGACCTTCCTGTTCATCTACTTCTGGCTGCGGGCCTCACTGCCGCGGCTGCGCTACGACCAGTTCATGGGGCTGGGCTGGAAGCTGCTGATCCCGGCCTCGCTGGTCTGGGTGTTGATCGCGGCAGTGATCCGCACGCTGCAGAACCAGGGGTATGCGCATTGGACCCCGCTGCTGGTGGCCTGCAGCGTCGTGTTCGCCACGGCGTTGGTGCTGCTGTTGCGAAAGCCGTTCGCCACGCCCGGCATTCGCGCGCTGGAGCGACAGCTGCGCCGCCAGGCCAAGCAACTACCGGCCGGACAGATCTCCGCACCGGTATTCCCGACACCGCCGCTGCCGATGAAGTCCCTGGCGGCTGCGAGCAAGGAGAAAGCACGTGGCTAAGTTCCTGGACGCCGTAGCCGGATTCGGCGTGACGTTCGCATCGATGTTCAAACGGCGCGTGACCGAGGAGTATCCGGAGAAGCCGGGCCCCATTGCACCGCGCTATCACGGGCGTCACCAGCTCAACCGGTACCCGGACGGCCTGGAGAAGTGCATCGGGTGCGAGCTGTGCGCGTGGGCATGTCCCGCCGATGCGATCTACGTCGAGGGCGCGGACAACACCGAGGAGCTCAGGTATTCGCCCGGGGAACGCTACGGCCGGGTCTATCAGATCAACTACCTGCGTTGCATCGGCTGCGGTCTGTGCATCGAGGCCTGCCCGACCCGCGCGCTGACGATGACGAACAACTACGAGATGGCCGACGACAACCGCGCCGACCTGATCTACGAAAAGGACCGGCTGCTGGCCCCCCTGCTCCCCGACATGACCGCGCCGCCGCACCCCCGGGCACCCGGCGCCACCGACAAGGACTACTACCTGGGCAACGTCACGGCGAACGGCCTGCGCGAGTCCGAGACGGCCGGCGGCTCCCGATGACCGCGTTCACGGGCCAGCTCCTGGCGGCCGACACGATCGCCCGCACCTCCACCGGTGAGGCGGTGGCGTTCTGGGTGCTGGGCGCGCTGGCGCTGATCGGCGCGATCGGGGTGGTGCTGTCGGTCAACGCCGTATACTCCGCGATGTTCCTGGCGATGACGATGATCGTCCTGGCGGTGTTCTACATGGTCCAGGACGCGCTGTTTCTCGGTGTCGTCCAAGTCGTGGTCTACACCGGCGCGGTCATGATGCTGTTTTTGTTCGTGCTGATGCTGATCGGCGTGGATTCCGCCGAATCCCTCAAGGAGACGCTGCACGGGCAGCGCATCGCCGCGGTGCTGGCGGGTATCGGGTTCGGCGTTCTGCTGATCGCCGCGATCGGCACCGCCGCGACCGGAGGCTTCGCGGGCCTGACCGCCGCCAACGCCAACGGCAACGTGGAAGGCCTTGCCGCGCTGATCTTCTCCCGTTATCTGTGGGCATTCGAACTCACCAGCGCGCTGCTGATCACCGCGGCCATCGGGGCGATGGTGCTGGCCCACCGCGAGCGCTTCGAGCGCCGCAAGACGCAGCGGGAACTCTCGCAGGAGAGATTCCAGCCCGGCGGGCACCCGACCCCGATGCCCAACCCCGGCGTCTACGCGCGCCACAACGCCGTCGACGTGGCCGCGCTGCTGCCGGACGGGTCGTACTCGGAACTGTCGGTGTCGCCGATCCTGCGTAGCCGCGGCGCCGACGGCAAGGAAACCCCCTCCCGTCAGGCCATCAAAGGCGGCGCTTCGTGAATCCGGCCAACTACCTGTATCTTTCGGCCCTGCTGTTCACCATTGGGGCCTCGGGTGTGCTGTTGCGACGCAACGCCATCGTGATGTTCATGTGCGTCGAGCTGATGCTGAACGCGGTCAACCTGGCGTTCGTCACGTTCGCGCGGATGCACGGCCACCTGGACGGGCAGATGATCGCGTTCTTCACGATGGTGGTGGCCGCGTGCGAGGTCGTCGTCGGACTGGCCATCATCATGACCATTTTCCGTGCCCGCAAATCGGCGTCGGTGGACGACGCGAACCTACTCAAAGGCTGACAACGCCAACATGACTCACTACACCTGGCTGCTGGTGGCGCTGCCGCTGGCGGGTGCCGCGATCCTGTTGTTCGGCGGTCGACGCACCGACGCGTGGGGGCACTGGCTGGGCTGCGCCACCGCCCTCGCGGCGTTCGGCGTTGGCCTGAGCCTGCTCAACGAGTTGCTCGGCCGCGGCGCCGACGACCGGGTCATCCACCAGCGGGTGTTCAGCTGGATCCCGGTCGGCGGGCTGCAGGTGGACCTCGGCCTGCAGATCGACCAGCTGTCGGTGTGTTTCGTGCTGCTGATCACCGGGGTCGGGTCGCTGATCCACATCTATTCGGTCGCCTACATGGCCGAAGACCCCGACCGCCGAAGGTTTTTCGGCTACCTCAACCTGTTCCTGGCTTCGATGCTGCTGCTGGTGGTCGCCGACAACTACGTGGTGCTCTACGTCGGCTGGGAAGGCGTGGGCCTGGCGTCCTACCTGCTGATCGGGTTCTGGTAC
Source organism: Mycobacterium sp. SMC-2 (assembly GCF_025263485.1). Taxonomy (NCBI): domain Bacteria; kingdom Bacillati; phylum Actinomycetota; class Actinomycetes; order Mycobacteriales; family Mycobacteriaceae; genus Mycobacterium; species Mycobacterium sp. SMC-2. Next base: position 2,165,581 of record NZ_CP079863.1, on the reverse strand, counting down.
CACAAGCCGACGGCGGCCACAGCGGCCAAGAAGGCGTTCGTGATGAACCGCGTCGGGGACGCCGGGCTGGCCCTTGGAATGTTCTTGATGTTCAGCACATTCGGCACGCTGTCCTACGCCGGGGTGTTCGCCGGAGCGCCCGGCGCCGGCCGCGGGGCGCTGACGGCGATGGGCTTGCTGCTGCTGCTGGGCGCCTGCGCGAAGTCCGCGCAGGTCCCGCTGCAGGCCTGGTTGGGTGACGCCATGGAGGGCCCCACCCCGGTGTCCGCGCTGATCCACGCCGCCACCATGGTGACCGCCGGTGTCTACCTGATCGTGCGGTCCAATCCGCTCTACAACCTGGCGCCCGACGCCCAGACCGCCGTCGTGGTGGTCGGCGCCGTCACGTTGCTGCTCGGGGCGTTCATCGGTTGCGCCAAGGACGACATCAAACGCGCGCTGGCGGCCTCGACGATGAGCCAGATCGGCTACATGGTGCTGGCCGCCGGTCTCGGCCCGGCCGGCTACGCATTCGCGATCATGCATCTGCTCACCCACGGCTTCTTCAAGGCCGGCTTGTTCCTCGGCTCCGGCGCGGTGATCCACGCGATGCACGAGGAACAGGACATGCGCCGCTACGGCGGCCTGCGCGCGGCGCTGCCGATCACGTTCGCCACCTTCGGCCTGGGCTATCTGGCTATCATCGGCGTGCCCCCGTTCGCGGGCTTCTTCTCCAAGGACGCCATCATCGAGGCCGCGCTGGGCGCCGGCGGCGTCCGCGGTTACGTGCTGGGCGGGGCCGCGCTGCTGGGCGCGGGCGTCACCGCGTTCTACATGACCCGGGTGATGCTGATGACGTTCTTCGGCCAAAAGCGTTGGGCCCCGGGCAGCCATCCGCACGAGGCACCGGCCCTGATGACCTGGCCGATGATCCTGCTCGCCATCGGCTCGGTGGTTTCCGGCGGCCTGCTGGCCGTCGGCGGCACCCTGCAGCGCTGGCTCGAGCCGGTCGTCGGGAAGCACGAGGAGGTGACCCACGCCTTCCCGGCCTGGGTGAGCACCGCCCTGGCGCTGGGCGTCGTCGCGATCGGGATCGCGGTGGCCTACCGGCTGTACGCCACCGCCGAAATCCCCAGTGTGGCCCCGCTCTCGGTGTCGCCGGTGACGACGGCCGCCCGCAGGGACTTCTACGGCGACGCCTTCAACGAGGAGGTGTTCATGCGCCCCGGAGCCGAACTGACCCAAGCGCTTGTCGACGTCGACGACGCGGGGGTGGACGGCTCGGTCAACGCGCTGGCCGCGCTGGTCAGCCGGACTTCGAATCGCCTACGGGGGCTGCAAACCGGCTTCGCCCGCAACTACGCATTGTCGATGCTGACGGGCGCGGTCCTGGTGATCGCGCTGATCCTGGCGGTGAAACTGTGGTGAACAACCTTCCGTGGCTCAGCGTTCTGTGGCTGCTGCCGCTGGCCGGCTCTGCGCTCGTCATCCTGCTGCCGCCGGGGCTGCGCCGGTTGGCCAAGTGGACCGGCCTAGTCTTCGGCGTCCTGACGCTGGCGGTCGCGATCGTCGTCACCCTCGGCTTCAAAACCGGCGGCAGCACTTACCAATTCGTCGAAAGCCATTCCTGGATACCGGCGTTCGGCGCCACCTACTCCCTGGGCGTGGACGGCATCGCCGTGGTGCTGGTGCTGCTGACCGCGGTGCTGATCCCGGTGCTGCAGGTGGCCGGCTGGAACGACGGCGGCGAACGCAACCCGCGCGGCGTGCACGCCTACGTCGCCCTGACGCTGGCCATCGAGTCGATGGTGCTGATCTCGGTGGTCGCGCTCGACGTGTTGCTGTTCTACGTGTTCTTCGAGGCCATGCTCATCCCGATGTACTTCTTGATCGGGGGCTTCGGCGGTGGTGCGGGCAAGTCGCGCGCCGCGGTGAAGTTCTTGCTGTACAACCTGTTCGGCGGGCTGATCATGCTGGCCGCGGTGATCGGGCTGTACGTGGTGACCGCGCAGCACGGTTCGGGTACCTTCGACTTCCGCGAGATCGTGGCCGGGGTCGCCTCCGGGCGCTACGGCGCCGACTCCGCGGTGTTCAAGGCGCTGTTCCTGGGCTTCATGTTCGCGTTCGCCATCAAAGCGCCGCTGTGGCCGTTCCACCGCTGGCTGCCCGACGCCGCGGTGGAGGCCACCCCGGCGACCGCGGTGCTGATGATGGCGGTGATGGACAAGGTCGGCACCTTCGGCATGCTGCGCTACTGCCTGCAGCTGTTCCCCGACGCCTCAACGTATTTCCGCCCCCTGATCGTGGTGCTGGCCGTCATCGGGGTGATCTACGGCGCGATCGTGGCCATCGGGCAGACCGACATCATGCGCCTGATCGCCTACACCTCCATCTCCCACTTCGGATTCATCATCCTGGGCATCTTCGTGATGACGAGCCAGGGCCAGAGCGGGTCGACGCTGTACATGCTCAACCACGGCCTGTCCACGGCGGCGGTGTTCCTGATCGCCGGCTTCCTGATATCCCGGCACGGCAGCCGCGCGATCGCCGACTACGGCGGGGTGCAGAAGGTGGCGCCCATCCTCGCGGGGACATTCCTGGTGTCCGCCATGGCCACGCTGTCGCTGCCCGGCCTGGCGCCGTTCATCAGCGAATTCCTGGTGCTGCTGGGCACTTTCAACCGATATTGGCTGGCCGCCACGTTCGGTGTCACCGCGCTGGTGCTGTCCGCCATCTACATGCTGTGGCTCTACCAGCGCATGATGACTGGGCCGGTGGCCTCCGGCAACGAGAAGATCGGCGACCTGCGGGCGCGCGAATTGATCGTGGTGGCACCGCTGATCGCGCTGTTGCTGGTTCTCGGGGTCTATCCGAAGCCGGTGCTGGACATCATCAACCCCGCGGTCGAGAACACCATGACCACGATCGGTCAGCACGATCCCGCGCCGAGCGTGCCGGCAGTCAACCGCGTACCCCGGACAGCCGAAGGACCGCGATAATGCCCCTCCCCACCCCCAGCATCGAGTACTTCCTGCTGTGCCCCACACTCATCGTGTTCGGCGTCGCCGTGGCGGGAGTCCTCGCGGAAGCGTTCCTGCCCAGGCGGGTTCGCTACGGCGCCCAGGTGACGCTCGCCCTGGCCGGCCTGGTCGCGGCATTCGTCGCGGTGGTCGTGGTGAGCCGCTCGGTTTCGGCCTCCGGCCGCGCGACGGTGCTGGGCGCGATGGCTATCGACCGACCGACGCTGTACCTGCAGGGCACGGTGCTGCTGGTCGCAGTGCTGGCGGTCATCTTCATGGCCGAACGCACGCAGACCAAGGCGGACAGCAAGGTCGCCGCGGGGGTGGGAGCCGCCGGTCCGGCCGGCCTGGATTCCTTCACCCCGCAGGCGTCCGCGGTTCCCGGCAGCGACGCCGAGCGCGACGCGGAGCGGGCCGGGGCCGCGCAGACCGAGCTGTTCCCGCTGGCGATGCTGTCCGTCGGCGGCATGATGGTGTTCCCGGCGTCCAACGACCTGTTGACGATGTTCGTTGCGCTCGAAGTCCTTTCGCTGCCCCTGTACCTGATGTGCGGCCTGGCCCGGCATCGGCGGCTGCTGTCGCAAGAGGCGGCCATGAAGTACTTTCTGCTCGGTGCGTTCTCGTCGGCGTTCTTCCTGTACGGCGTGGCGCTGCTGTACGGCGCAACCGGCACGCTGCTGCTGACCGGCATCCGCGATGCGCTGGCGGCGCATGGCGACACCTCGACCGCGCTGGTGGGCGTCGCGCTGCTGTCGGTCGGCCTGCTGTTCAAAGTGGGTGCGGTGCCGTTCCATTCGTGGATCCCGGACGTCTACCAGGGGGCGCCCACGCCAATCACCGGGTTCATGGCGGCGGCCACCAAGGTCGCGGCCTTCGGCGCGCTGCTGCGGGTGGTTTACGTGGCGCTGCCGCCGCTGCACGATCAATGGCGGCCGGTGCTGTGGACCATCTCCATTCTCACCATGGCGGTGGGCACCATCACCGCGGTGAACCAGACCGACGTCAAACGCATGCTGGCCTACTCGTCGGTTGCCCACGTCGGGTTCATCCTCACCGGCGTGATCGCCGACAACCAGGCGGGCCTTTCGTCCACGCTGTTCTACCTGCTCGCCTACAGCTTCAGCACCGTCGGCGCGTTCGCCATCGTGGGCCTGATCCGCGATTCCGACGGCGTCGAAGACGCCGCCCTGTCGCACTGGGCGGGGCTCGGGCAGCGCTCACCCATTGTGGGCGTGATGTTTTCGATGTTCCTGCTGGCCTTCGCCGGCATCCCGCTGACGAGCGGTTTCGTCAGCAAGCTCGCCGTGTTCAAGGCCGCGGCCCAGGGCGGCGCGGTGCCACTGGTGATCATCGGTGTGGTGGCCAGCGGGATCGCCGCGTACTTCTACGTGCGGGTGATCGTGTCGATGTTCTTCACCGAGGCGACCGACGACACCCCACACGTGGTGGCGCCGGGGATCCTGAGCAAGGCGGCGATCGCGTTGTGTGCAGCGGTCACCGTGCTGTTGGGCGTCTTCCCGCAGCCGGTGCTCGACCTGGCCGATCAGGCCGCCCAACTGCTGCACTGAAATCAGCTCAGGAACGGGCGCAGCGCCAGCACGTAAATGCCCAGCGCCGCCAGCGGCGCGGCCAGCGGCAACCACGGCAGCTGCAGCGGAAACGACGTCGCGACCAGCCCGGCGAACGTAAAGCTCACCGCGCCAACGGCGGTCGGCCAGCTGCCCATCACCACACCGGCCGAGGCGCCGACCGCGTGGCGGCAGACCAGGTACGCCGCGGCGCACAGCCCGGACAGCGCGACGAACACGAGCGGCGGGTCGGACAGCGTGATGGTGGCCACCGACAGCAACACGGCAAGCGTTGCGGCGGGGCGAAATACCGTTCCCCCGGCCACCGCGATCAGGGCCGCCCCCCAAGCGGCCACCGCCGGCCGCGAGCCGTCGGCGGCCAGGCCCACCATCAGCAGGCCGAACGCGATGGAGAACACCGGGGCCCACAACCGCGGCGGTGCCGGCGTCTCCTCGCTAGCCACGGAGCCGTCCCCGCACCCGCCTGCGGCGGTCCGGCAACACGCCCATGGACTGCTCCAATCCGCTGTCTGGATCCCACGACACGATGTCGACGCCGACGGTGGCCATGTCGCGATACATGGCCGAGCGCTGCAGCGCCCACATCCGGTTCACCAGCGGATCCTGCTCGACCTCGAACGGGGCGCTGTCGAGGACATCGACGGCGATGACAACATGGCCACGCCTGCGCAGATCGATCAGCGCGAGCGCGAATTCGGTGTCGAGCAGTGTGGAGAACGCGATGACGATGCCACCCGCGGGGACGGCCGCGCGCGGCGCCAAAGTGCCCGTGGTGTTTTCGAATCGATCGCCCGCGCCGAGCACCGTGTCGAGGACTCGATAGAACTGGCGCTGCCCGATGTCGGCACCCAGCCAGCGCGGGCGGTTGCCGCCCAGCGCGACGACCCCGGCACGGTCCCCGTGCCGCAGCGCGGTCTGCACGACTTGCGCGGCGCCGCGTACGACGCGCTCGGTGGCTTCGGTAGCCGGCCCCGCCGGCTGCCGATACGTGTCGATCAGCACCACCACGTCGGCGGCGCGGTCGGTCAGGCGCTGCGTAACGTGCAGCTGGCCGCGCCGCGCGCTCACCGGCCAGTTCACCGCGCGCAGTTGGTCGCCGGGCACGTAGGTGCGGATGTCGGCATATTCGACGCCGGGCCCGACATGCCGGGTGAGGTGGGCGCCCAGGCGGTCGAGCAGCTCGGTGCGCGGGATGGGCGTCGACTGCGGAGGCGTCAGCGGAAACACGATGACTTGCGCGGCGTCGACGACGGCCGTCCCCGACACCAGCCCGCCCCGCGCGACCGCGTCGACCCGGGCCCGAATGAAGTACCGGCCCCAGCGTTGTGCAGTTGCCGCAACCGTTTTGGCGTGATGGGAACCGGAGTCGAGAATTTCGAGCTGCATCCCGTCGACGGCGGGTACGGTGACCTCGACCGCGTCATGCCCCGTTGCCTGGCCGTCCCGTCTCGCCCAGATGCGCAGCAACGCCCGGTCGTTTTCGAAGCACCGTTGCGAATCGGGGTCGCCGTGCACGCGGATCGTCGGCACGGGCCGTTGCCAGCTGATGGAGCTCAGCACGCCGAGCAGCGGCGCCGCGAAGGCGATCAGCTGCCACCGCGCGCCGATCACCGCGGCCGCCAGCGCCAACCCCGCACACGTCGCGATGGCCAGCGTCAAGTCCGATGCGCGCCAGCGGAATTCGACCGCGGGATTAGTCACGCCGCACTCATTCGGCCCCCCCCGGTCCGCCGCTGGTGCGCGGCACCGGCAGGCGGCGCAACAGCTCCGCGACGACGTCGGCGCCCTGGATTTTTCGCACCCACATTTCCGGGCGCAGGGTGATCCGGTGCGCGACGACCGGGACGGCGAGCGCCTTGACGTCTTCGGGGATCACATAATCGCGGCCGAGCAAAAGCGCTCGGGCGCGGGCGAGTTGGACCAGGTCGAGTTCGGCGCGCGGGCTGGCGCCCACCGCCACCTGTGGATGATGCCGCGTGGCGTTGGCCAGCGACACCACGTAGTGCAACACGTCTTCGTGCACGGTCACCTGTTCGACCGATTCCCGCATCGCGAGCAGGTCGTGCGCATCCACGACCTGATTGACCGTCGGCTCGTTCGACCCCCGATCGAGGCGGCGGCGCAGCATCGCGGTCTCGTCGCGTTCGGAGAGGTAGCGCAGTTCCAGGCGAATGGCGAACCGATCGAGCTGCGCTTCCGGCAGCGGATAGGTGCCCTCGTACTCGATCGGATTGTCGGTCGCGAGCACGACGAACGGCTTTGGCAGCTGGTGCGTTTCGCCGTCGATGCTGACCTGGCCTTCGGCCATCGCCTCGAGCAGGGCCGCCTGCGTCTTGGGCGGGGTGCGGTTGATCTCGTCGGCGAGCAACAGGTTGGTGAAGATGGGTCCGGGCCGGAAGGCGAAGCGGCCCGATTGCATGTCGTAGATCGTCGAGCCGAGCAGGTCCGCGGGCAGCAGGTCCGGGGTGAACTGCACGCGGGTGAATTGCAGCCCCAGCGCGGCGGCGAACGACCTGGCGATCAGCGTCTTGCCCAGCCCGGGGAGGTCCTCGATCAGGACATGGCCGCGGGCGAGCACCGCGGTGAGGATGAGCGTGAGCGCGGAACGCTTCCCCACCACCACGCGCTCGATCTCGTCGAGCACCGCCTCGCAGTGCGCCGTGGTTCTTGCCGCCGGCAGCGTCATACCTGTTCCAACTTTCGCAGAATCTCTTCCAGCGCCCCGCGGCCGGGACCGGGTTGCCGGTCGCCGGTCCGCGCGACGTTGTTCGGGTTGACCCATTGCCACAGTTCGGTCCCGAAGAGCATCTGACCGCTCGTCTGATACGCCACCGGGTCTTTGGATCGTCTTTGACCGGTAGCCATTTCGTATCTGCGCGCGAGCATCGGGCGCAGGTGGCGGTCCCAGTCCACGCGGGAGGACTCCGACCACCGGATCGTCGTCTCGGTGTTGGAAAGCCAGCGGCGCAACGAATCCCCGAGATCGTCTGGCTCCGCTTCGGTCTCGGGCCGCATTCCGCGCCCCAGCACGCGACGGACGGTGAGCAGCACCAGAGCCAGGGCAGCACCGGAGGCGGCCAACACGAACCGGCGGTCCTGCTGTGTCAGCGCGAGCAACTCGATCGCGGTGATGAGGCAGATGCCAAGGGCCAGGGTTTTTTTCATACCGGGCTCCGCGAGCCCAATTCGCCGAGGACCAACCGCAGAACGCGCACCGCCACGTCGCGGTGTCCCTCGTTCATCACGTGCGGGCTGAATCGCGCCTCGGCGAACAGGTTCACCAATCGCACGGCGTTGTCGGCGTGCAGCGCGTGGTGTTGGACCGCTCGGGCCAACACCTCAGTGGGGGTGTCGAAGTCCTGCGGGACGGCGCCGGGCACATTGGCGAGCTCGCGTTCCATCGCCGCGTAACAGGCGATGATCGCCTCGCGGGGTTCCCGGCTGAGGTCGGTCATCTCGGCCAGCCCGCGTTCGGCCGCCCGTGCCAGTGATTCGGAACGCGTCGGCGGCGCCGGGGATTCGACGTGATCGTCGGCGACGGGGCCCGGCGTGGGTGCGCGCCACCGTCGCCGCGACATGACGACCGCGCCCGTGGTGATGATCAACATCATGGGCACGGTGGCGGCAAGCAGGATGCCGAGCATGTTTCCGTTCGGCGAACCTGGCTCCCGGGGCGCCGGGGCGTTGACATGTTCCGCAGGCGAAGCGCCGGTCGCGGCCGAGGGCGGCGCCTGACCGGCACCGTGCGGCGCCAGCAGGCGGGACGCGACCATCATGATCAGCAGCCAGGCGACGATGACCCCGAGTCCGATCAGCAACACGCGCCAGCTCGGCCGGCCCCTGCCGGTGCCGAGCATCTCGGACAGCTGGCCGGCCTGCGGCGCCCCCGCGCGCGGGTCCCGCAACCGCGCGATGACCGCGATCGCCACCAGCGCGACGGTCGCCGCGAGGATCGCCACCACGAAGACCAGGGCGGCCCGGCTGCCGGTGGCCTCGCCCCGCGCCGCTGGGTGGGAGGCCGGCAGGTAACCGCGCAGGGCGGCCGAGACGACGAGCAGCAGCACGATCAGGGCGACGGCCCGCCCCGTGGCCTTGTCCATACCAAGCATTGGCACACCACTCGACCGGTTGGCTATGCCTCATCCTGGCACGTCAGACCGTGGGTTATCCACAGTCCGGGGTTTATCCACAGAGGGCGTTTCGGGCGGTTACTTTCGAACGAGTGTTCGATACGATGGGGTGGTGGGTTTTCGGATGAGCGCCGAACAGGCACGGGAGCGGATCGGCGCCGCTCTTGACGCGATCGACGCCGCCCGCGACGCGCTCCGGGAGACCTCCTCGGTCGTCGTCGGCAACGATTGTTTTCGCATGCGGATGCGACCACGCGGCGGCCAGTCGGGGCGAAAGGCGCACCGAGGTCACCGGCGACGGGCGGCTCGGCTGGACGGATGGCGTCGGGCCGCCCGAGGTCAACCGCGCCCACCACCCCGACGAACTCCTGCGCGGCGACCCCGACCCACCCGGCGAATCCCAGTCGGGGTGCTGAGATTGTCGCCAACCGCGACGCCCGGTGAGACACTCACCGTGTGCCGCCGCATCGGGATGTCGCCGCGTTCGACGAACGCGCGGCCGGCTACGACCGCGGCTGGCGCGGCCGGCTGCACCACGAAATCGCCGATCGCACCGCACACCTGGCCGTGGCGACGGTCACCGCTCCCGAGTATGTGCTCGACGTCGGATGCGGCACCGGCTACCTGTTGCAGCTGCTAGCTCGCCGCTACCCGAACGCCAAACACCTCTGCGGGATCGACCCGGCCCCTCAGATGGTCTCCGTTGCAACGACTCTCGCACGCGACCCGAGAGTGAGCTTCAAGCGCGGAGCGGCCGAAGAGCTCGACTATGCCGACCGCGCCTTCGACCTGGTCCTCAGCACCACGTCATTCGATCACTGGTCCGACCAGCTGGTGGGCCTCATGGAATGCGCCCGCGTGCTGCGGCCCGGCGGACGCCTGGTGCTGGTCGACCGGTTTTCGATGTGGCGGTTACCGACCCTCGCGGTGACTCGTCGCCGCAAGGCCCGCACCCGGCACCGCGCCGAACGTCTGCTGCTGCAGGCGGGATTCCGCTCACCGAAATGGCAGCGGCTGCATGCCGTGATCATCAACGCGGTCACGGCGACAAAGCCGGCCTAGTCGAGCTGGAAGGGCCGGAAGCTGCCGTCGAGCACCTGCAGGTGCCCGATGGTGCGGCCCGTGACCTTCTCGGGATCGACCAATGTCAATTCGACCGCCGCTCGGGCGAATTCGTCGGCCGCGGCGGTCTCGTCGAACCCGCGTGCGTAGTAGGCCAGGCCCGGGGTGAGGATCGGTTTCGACGGCGACAGGGCATTCACCGCGATGTGGTGATCGGCCAGATCGTATGCGGCGCATTGGGTCAGATGCTCGAGTGCCGCCTTGGATCCGCCGTACCCGGGCAGCACCCCGCCGCTGCGGTCCGGGTACGGCCCGTTGCCGGGGATTCGCGACGCGACCGAGGTGATGTTGATGATCGACCCCCAGCCCGCTTCGATCATGTCGGGGCACACCAACTGCATCAGCTCGTAGGCGGCGAAGACCGCGATCTCGAAATGCCGGCGATAGGCGGCCAACGGGATGCTGACGAAGCCCGGCCATCCGGGCTTGAGCGCGCCGTCCGTCGGCTTGGCGGACTTGACGCGCGGCTCGGAGCCGGGCGTCGGCGGCCGGCCGGGCGCGGTGAAGGCCGCGTTGTTGACCAGGATCGTGATGGGCCCCAGGGTATCTCGCGCCGTACCGACCAACCGGGCGATGTCATCACGGTCGGTCAGGTCGGCCCGGACCGCCACCGCGCGCCCGCCGGCCGCCTCGATGTCGGCGACCGTCTCGCCGATGGTGCCCGGCAACCGCTCATCCCATACTTGTTCGGTGCGCCCGGCCACCGCCACGGCGGCACCCTCCGCCGCGAGGGCCAGCGCGATCGCCCGGCCCAGCCCACGGCTCCCACCGGTGACGATCGCGGCGCGCCCCGCCAGCCGCCCCGTCATCGCGTCACCCCGTGCACGACGATGGCCGTGGTCTGCTCGACCCACGCATCGTCAAGCTGGTCCTCCGGGCGCAGCAGCATGCGTAGCATCGTGGCTCCCCCAATCAACTCGATCAACCGGTCCGGGTCCACGTCGGGATGCGCCTCGCCCCGGTCGACGGCGTCACTCAGCCGCAACCGCACGGTCGCGAACAGGTCCTCGAACCGGGACATCACCCGGGCGTTCAGCGCGGGATCGGCGGTCATGTCGGCCACCAGCCCGGGCAGGGCGGCGCGCACGACCGGGGTGGTGAAGACGTCGCGGGTGGCCTCGATCATCATCCGGATGTCGGCGGCGATGTCCCCGGCCGGCGCCTGAAGCGCGGTCGGCGCCACCGGGAAGGCCGCCTCGTGCACCAACTCGGCCTTGCTCGACCACCGGCGGTACAGCGCAGATTTCGTCGTTCCCGCCCGCTCGGCGACCGCGGCCAGGCTGAGATTTGAATATCCCATTTGGACAAGCAATTCCGCGGTCGCCGATAGGATGGCCGAGTCGATGCGCGGGTCCCGCGGCCGGCCGGCGCCGGGGGCCTTGTCAATGGCGGACTGGTCTGCTTTCATATCGCTACCTACCGTATCGTAATTGCCGCGAAGAAGTCTCAAAGAATGGAGGCACCCGTGGCCAACGAACCCGTGCTGGACAAGGTCGACCGACTTCAGCGCTCCAGCCGCGACGTCACGACTTTGCCCGCGGTGATGTCGAAATGGCTGTCGACCGTCCTGCCGGCCGGGGCGGCGCCGCAGGTGACCGTCGAAAGCGGCGTCGACTCGACGGGGATGTCGTCGGAAACGATCATCCTGACCGCGCGCTGGCATCAGGACGGGAAGCCGACCGAACAGAAGCTGGTGACCAGGGTCGCGCCCGCCGCCGAAGACGTGCAGGTCTTCCCCACCTACCGGCTTGACCACCAATTCGAAGTCATCCGCAAGGTCGGCGAACTCACCGACGTCCCCGTCCCGCCGGTGCGCTGGCTCGAGCCCACCGGTGACGTGCTGGGCACACCCTTCTTCGTGATGGACTACGTCGACGGTGTGGTGCCACCCGACGTCATGCCCTACACGTTCGGCAACAACTGGTTCGCCGACGCCCCAGCCGAGCGTCAGCGCGAACTACAGGACGCGACCGTCGGGGTGCTCGCGAAGTTGCATTCAATCCCCAACGCGAAGAAGACATTTGGTTTCCTGACCGAGGGGCAAGACGGTGAGACCGCGCTGCGCCGGCACTTCAACTGGGTGCGGTCCTGGTACGACTTCTCGGTGCCGGACATCGGCCGCTCCCCGCTGCTGGAGCGAACCTTCACCTGGCTGGAGGACAACTGGCCGGCCGAACAGGCCGGGCGTGAGCCCGTGCTGCTCTGGGGCGACGCCCGGGTGGGCAACGTGTTGTACCGCGACTTCGCGCCGGTGGCGGTGCTGGACTGGGAGATGGTCACGCTGGGTCCGCGCGAGCTCGACGTGGCGTGGATGATCTACGCGCACATGGTGTTTCAAGAACTGACCGGCCTGGCGGGCCTGCCGGGCCTGCCGGAGGTGATGCGCGAGGACGACGTCCGCGCCACCTATCAGCGGCTGACCGGCGTGGAGGTGGGCGACCTGCGCTGGTTCTACGTCTATTCGGGCGTCATGTGGGCCTGCGTGTTCATGCGCACCGGCGCGCGCCGGGTGCACTTCGGCGAGCTCGAGAAACCCGACGACGTCGAGTCGCTGTTCTACCACGCCGGGTTGATGCGACGTTTAATCGGTGAGGGCCTTATCGGGGAGGACCAGTGATGCTCGGACCGCTCGACGAGTTCCCGGTACATCAGATCCCGCAACCGATCGCGTGGCCGGGCTCCTCGGACCGCAACTTCTACGACCGCTCCTACTTCAACGCACACGACCGCACCGGGAACATCTTCGTCATCAGCGGTATCGGCTACTACCCCAACCTCGGCGTCAAGGACGCGTTCTTCCTCGTCCGGCGCGGGGACACCCAGACCGCGGTGCACCTGTGTGACGCCATCGACTCCGACCGGCTCAACCAGAACGTCAACGGCTACCGGATCGAGGTCGTCGAGCCGCTGCACAAACTGCGGCTGGTCCTCGACGAAACCGAAGGCATCGCAGCCGATCTCACCTGGGAAGGACTGTTCGATGTCGTGCAGGAACAGCCGCACGTCCTGCGTTCCGGCAATCGGGTAACGCTGGACGCGCAGCGGTTCGCCCAGCTCGGCAGCTGGAGCGGCCGCATCGCCATCGACGGCGAGGAGATCGCCGTCGACCCCGCGACTTGGCTCGGCAGCCGCGACCGGTCCTGGGGCATCAGGCCGATCGGCGAACCCGAGCCGGCGGGGCGGCCCGCCGACCCACCGTTCGAGGGGATGTGGTGGCTGTACGTGCCCATGGCGTTCGACGACTTCGCCATCGTGCTGATCATCCAGGAGGAGCCCAACGGCTTCCGCTCGCTCAACGACTGCACCCGGGTCTGGCGCGACGGCCGCGTCGAGCAGCTGGGCTGGCCACGGGTCAAGATCCACTACCGCTCCGGCACCCGCATCCCCACCGGCGCGACGATCGACGCGACGGCCTCCGACGGGACCCCGGTGCACTTCGACGTGGAGTCCAAGCTGCCGGTGCCCATCCACGTCGGCGGCGGCTACGGCGGCGACTCGGACTGGCTGCACGGCATGTGGAAGGGCGAGAAGTTCGTCGAGCGCGTGACCTACGACATGACCGACCCGGCGATCGTGGCGCGGTCCGGCTTCGGCGTCATCGACCACGTCGGCCGGGCGATGTGCCGCGACGGCGACCGCGAGCCGGTGGAGGGCTGGGGCCTCTACGAGCACGGCGCGCTGGGCCGACACGACCCGTCCGGGTTCAAAGACTGGCTGACGGTCGCCCCCTAGGCAGCCCGCGAACGTCGAGGAGTTCCGAGATTTTCGGGCCATCTCGCGCGACAGCTCGACGTTCGCGGGTGTCGGCATTCGCCGTACGAAACCCCGGAAATACGGTTGACTGGTGCCCGTGCCAAATCCGCCGTGGATCGTCGACGTCGTCGTGGTCGGCGCAGGCTTTGCGGGGCTTGCCGCGGCGCGCGAACTGGCCCGCCAGGGCCACGACGTGGTGGTCTTCGAGGGCCGCGACCGCGTCGGCGGTCGGTCGTTCACCGGCAGCGTGGCGGGGTTGCCCGCCGATCTGGGCGGCACTTTCGTCGGCCCGACCCAGGACGCCGTCCTGGCGCTGGCGGCCGAACTCGACGTCCCGACCACGCCGACCCACCACGACGGCAAGAACGTCATCCACTGGCGTGGCTGGACGCATTCCTACCGCGGCACCATTCCCAAACTCTCGCTGACCGGCCTCCTCGACATCGCCCGGTTGCGTTGGCAATTCGACCGGATCGCCCGCGGCGTCCCGCTGCAGGCCCCGTGGAACGCGCGCCGGGCGCGCGAGCTCGACGACGTGTCGCTCGGCGGCTGGTTGCGCTCGGTGCGCGCCAGCGCCTCGTCGCGCGACCTGCTGGCGATCGTGTCCCGGGTGACCTGGGGGTGCGAACCCGACGACGTGTCGATGCTGCACGCCGCCCGCTACACGCACGCCGCCGGCGGCCTGGACCGGCTGCTGGACGTCGAAAACGGTGCGCAGCAGGACCATTTCCCGGGCGGCACCCAGCAGATCGCCGAGGCTGCGGCCGCCGAACTGGGCACCCGTGTGGTGCTGGGCGCGCCGGTCCGCCGCATCGACCGGCACGGCGCGGGGGTGACGGTCACCACCGACGTCGGCCAGGCCGAGGCCGGATTCGTCGTCGTCGCGGTCCCGCCCGCCCATCGTGCAACCATCGAGTTCGCTCCCCCGCTGCCCACCGAGTACCACCAACTCGCCCAGCATTGGCCGCAGGGCCGCCTCAGCAAGGCGTACGCGGCTTATTCCACGCCGTTCTGGCGGGCCAACGGCTTCTCCGGCCAGGCGCTGTCCGACACGGGACCGGTGTTCATCACCTTCGACGTCAGTCCGCACGCCGACGGGCCGGGCGTCCTGATGGGCTTCGTCGACGCGCGCGCGTTCGACTCGCTCTCCCCCGAGCAGCGTCGCCACGACACGTTGCGCTGTTTCGCGACGCTGTTCGGCGACGACGCGCTCAAGCCGCTCGACTATGTCGACCATCGTTGGGGCGCAGAACGATTCGCACCCGGCGGTCCCACGGCCGCGGTGCCGCCGGGATCGTGGACACGATTCGGGCCGTGGCTGCGCGAGCCGGTCGGCCCCATTCACTGGGCAGGCACCGAGACGGCGGACGAATGGACGGGGTTCCTCGACGGCGCCGTTCGGTCCGGACAGCGGGCGGCCGCCGAGATTACCGCCCTGCTATGAACTGATCCGCACGTCCCGGATCGCCGATTCGGCGAGTGCCCGCAGGTGGCGGTTCACCTCGCGCGGGTGTTCCAGCATCGAGCAGTGCCCGCCGGGCAGTTCGACCAGGCCGACGACGTTGGGCGCGGTGCCCGCGATCCTGCGGGCCTGGCTGATCGGGGTCAGCCGGTCGCGTTCGCCGCCGATGACCAGCGTCGGCACCGTCAAACCGTCCAACTCCAGGTAGCGCGACCCCAGCGCGGCGACCAGCATCCTGGCGCAACCGGCGCGCCCGGCCGGTGACGTCTGTTCGAAGAGTTGGTGGACGATCCTGGCGATGCCGGGGTCGGCGTCCCTGCCGACCGCCAGCATCGCAACGAAATAGCGGCTCGGGATGCGGGCGGCGTTCGGGATCGGGAATCCGCCGAAGGTGTTGATCAGGGCGCGGGCCGCCAGTACGCGGGCCGGTGACAGCCCGTGCGGCACCGACAGCAGCTGCACCTTGCGGACCAGATCCCCGGTGGTGGTGTTGATCAGCGCGACGGCGTCGGCGCGGCGGCGCACCATGTGCCGGTACCGCGCCGACCATGCGGCGATCGTGATGCCGCCCATCGAGTGGCCGGCCAGCACGGCGCGCTCGTGCGGCGCCAACGTCGCATCCAGCACCGAATTCAGGTCGGAGGCAAGGTGTTTAAGGCTGTAACCATCACGCCCGGGCATTCCGCTGCGCCCATGGCCGCGATGGTCGAAGGCGATCACGCGGTAGTCGTTGGCCAGGTCCGCGATCTGGTAGGCCCAGGCCCGGATGGTGCACGTGATGCCGTGCGTCAGGACGATCGGATACCCGTCGGGCGGGCCGAACACCTCGGCGTGCAGCCGGGTGCCGTCCGTCGCACGGACGGCCACGGTCTGGCTGGGCGGCAACACGTCGGGGTACGGGTCGGCTGCGCGAGCCGGTCTTCGAGCACTCATCGCCGCTCCCCCCTCGAACGCAGCCCCGTCGCCGCAGTTAAGGACTGGCGCAAGTGTATTCCCAAGGCCCGCTCAGATCCGGTAAATCCGGCGAAGGTTTCTTGTGTGAGACGCTGACAGCCGTGCACCCGATGTCCCGTCGGGAATTCATCGCGGCAACCACGGGTGTGGTCGGCGGCGGGCTGATGGCCGCCTGCGCCCCGCAGCGTCCAGCGCCAAAGCCCCCGCCGCGCCCGGACACCCGGTCGGTTCTCGTCGTCGGCGCCGGAATGGCCGGCCTGTCCGCCGCCCGCAGCCTCACCGACGCGGGATGGCCGGTGCGGGTCATCGAGGCGCGCAACCGCATCGGCGGCCGAGTCCACACCGACCGGGACTGGGGCCCACCGCTGGAGCTGGGCGCGTCGTGGATTTACGGCACCGCGGACAACCCGCTGACGGGGCTGGCGCGGCAAGCGCACGCTCAGCTGGTCACCACCGACTATTACGGCTGGGCCGAACTGGTGGTCGCACCCGAACTCGCGCCGCTGGACTACGACCCGACCCCATGGCGCGCGTTCGTCGAGCGGGCGCGTTACCAAGTCGACGGCGGCAGCCTGGGGGCCGCCGTCAACGCCGCGGCCGACGCCGAAGGCCTGTCCGCCTCCGACCGCGCCGAACTGGCGTTCTACCTCACCACCGAGATCGAGGACGAATTCGCCGCCGACGCAAATCAGCTGTCCGCCATCACGTTTGACGAGGGCGACTACACCGGCGGCGACCAGGTTCTCATCACCAACGGCTACGACGCCCTGCCGAAGCTGCTGGCCGGCGGGCTTCGGATCGAATTGAACACGCCGGTGACCGCGATCGCCCGGCGCGACGACTCCGTCGTCGTCTGGGCAACGGATCGGTCGTTCCAGGGACCCGCCGCGATCGTCACCGTTCCCCTCGGTGTGCTGAAAGCCGGTGCCATAACCTTCGATCCGCCCCTACCCGACCGCCACAGCCACGCGGTCGACGCCCTGGGCTTCGGGGTGCTGTCCAAGAGTTTCTTCCGGTTCGACCGGCGCGGCTGGGCGGCGGACAACGCGTTCTATCAGTACCTCGCCGCCGAGACCGGGCGGTGGGCCCAATGGTTCACCATGCCCGCAGCGGCAGGGCCAATCGTGTTGGCGTTCAACGCCGGTGGCCGCGGCCGCGCCGTGGAGTCCTCCGCACCGCGGGACCTGGTGGCCAGCGCACTGCCCATCGCGCGCCGCCTGTTCGGCGACGCCTCGCCGGTCGAGGTCAAGACATCGAACTGGAGCGCCGACCCGTACGCCCGCGGCGCCTACTCTTTTCACGCCTCCGGGTCCGGCCTCGATGACCGGCGCAGGCTGCAGGAGCCGATCGGGGACCGGCTCTACCTGGCCGGCGAAGCGGTCGGCGTCAACGACCCGGCCACGGTGCACGGCGCGGTGGCCAGTGGCCGGTACGCCGCCGAGCAGTTGATGCGCCGGCTGAGCCGCTAGGAGGCGAGTTCGCGAACGCGCGCCGATGCGTCGCGCTGCGGTTCGTGCTGCCGGGCCGGACCCGAAACCAGCCGCCGGCGGGTCTCCGCGGCGCCTTCGATGTGCGCAAGGGCGGCGGCGACCGATTCGGCGATGGGCAGGCCGTGATCGGGCACCACCCGGGTGAGCCGACGCAGCGCCGGTCCGACGACCACGCAGCACCGTAGCCGGGCTCGCCGATGCTCCGCGTTGAGGTCCACCAGCGCCCGAAGGCCCGAGCCGGCAAGGAAATCCAGGCCGGCGAGGTCGAGGATCAACGGGGCCCGCAGTCGCGAAAAGCGACGAATGGCCTCCGTTATCAGCTCGGTGTTGGATGCGTCGACCTCGCCGTCGATGCGTAAGACGGTGGCTGCGCTGCGCGCGTGAACATGGATTTGCGCTCCGGCGCAATCGATTTGGTAGCGGCTGCGCGGTTGTCCGAAATCGGGTGAAGCAGTCATGTTGAGTGCGCCCTTCAGGGATTGTGTGGGGAGCGGGGCGAGCGACGACGGTGTCCGAATGGCGCCCGTTGATAACGGCAGCTGGGGACTCAACCTGACCAAAGCCTACCCGCTGCGGGCGCCGCCGGTGCGCCCAGGCGGGGTCGCACAGCCCACCGCCGGGCCGCAATCGGCGCTCAACCAGGCGGTTAACCTACGAATCGGCGTGCGAAAAAAAGATATTCGGTGTGTTTTGCCCTACCCCGTCGCGCGAAGGTGAGCGCAGCGGCCTGACCTGCGGCTCAGCGGCGTCTCGTCGTCACGCCCCCGGGGTCACGTGCCGAAGTGTGGTGTGTGGGCTCTGGCCGTACGTCTGCCGGTACACCACCGCGAACCGGCCGGTGTGCGCGAAGCCCCATCGCTGGGCGATTTCGGTGACGGTGGTGTTGGACGGCGCCCCGGTCAGCAGCTCGTGATGGGCACGGTTGAGGCGCACGCGGCGAATGTATTCCGTTGGCGTGCTGCCGAGTTGACGTCGGAAAAGGTATTGCACCGCCCTGGGCGTGAGGTGCACGGCGGCCGCGACGTCATTGATGCTGATGTCCCCCGCGGCGTGCCGATGTATGAAAGACATTGCGTCCTTCAGAGTTTCGGGTAACGCGGGCCCGCTCGCCGCGTCCTGCTCGGTGACGTTGGACGGGTAACACTCCAGCAGCGCGCCGGCCAGCAGCGGAGCCAGCCCCGCCACGATGAGCGGCTGGCTGGCGGCCTCCGGGCCCGCCAGGGTCGAGGCCACGTAATCCAGCGTCCGGTGCCACGCCCGCACAGCCTCGCGCGAGCGTGGGCGCCAATCCAGGAAGTGAACCTGCTGCGGCAATGGCGCATGCCAATCCACCGCGACCTTGTGCAGCGCGTCGGCGGCGATGCTCACCACGTCGAACCGCGCGCCGTTGCACTGCAGCACGCACGACATGCCGCGGGCGACCAGCACCGGAAAGTCCGCGGTCACCGGGGGTCCACCGGCAACGCTCGTCGACCCCGAGCGCGGTTGTATCACCACGGCCACGCCGTCGGACGCCGGGATCTCCAGGCCGACGCGTCCCTGAATCATCACGTCGTCGACCATCAACGCTCCCGCCTCACAGCGCCGATGGGATACGGCCGAGCGGCTCGTGAGTCCGGCGATGCGCCAACCGGGGCTGTACGCGCCGGCGAAAAACTGTCGCGCGGCCTGCGCGTCGACGGTGCGGAACTGCTCGTGCCGAATCGCCGAGGCCCGGTCGGGGTCGGCTTGGCCCGCCTCGGGCAATTGACCGACCGCACCGGCGACCTTATGGGAGCCGGCGTTATCGATAATGCTCGTCACCGCAGTCATAGTCGGCGTCCCCCCGGGGCTTTACGCGCTCGCCCCATTGCATCACCGGACGCCCGACGACTGCAAGCCTTGCGGGAGGCCGGATGGGGCACCCGCCCGTTGATAAATGTTCAAGCAGTCAAGGGCAACACGGTCCCAGGCATAACGCGACAGTGCGCGGCTGCGACCCGCCGCGCCCATGCTCTCGCACTGAAAGCTCTGGGCAAGAAGGCTTCTCAAGGTAGCCGACAATCCGGTAGGGGTCTCCGGCGACACCACCAGCCCGGTGACACCGTCCACGACGGCGTCCTTGAGGACCCCGACGCCGAACGCCACCACCACCACACCGCTGGCCATCGCCTGTAGCACCGTTGTCGCGCGCGGTGGCTGCCGCGGCGTGCACGCGACCACGTCCGCGGACCGCAGCAGCATCGGCAATGCGTCGTCTGCGACGGTGCCCGCGAAATGCACCCGGTCCGCTACCCCCAACCGAGTGGCGAGACCTTGCAGCCGGGCCCGTGCCTCGTCGTGCTCCCGATTGCGGGCTGCGGTCTCCGCAACCACCAACTCCGTGGCCGGAACCCTGGGCAGCGCCTTGATGACGACGTCGAAGCCGTTGCACGGCAGGGGGGTCGGCGCCAAGCACAGGACGCGATGCAGGTCGGTGCGGGCCGGCGCCGGGCCGCTGGAGTTGTACCGCTCGGCGTCGACACCGCTCGTCAGGGCGGACACCCGGGACCGGCTATGGCGCAACCGGCTCAGCGCATCGACGTCGTCGGCGCTCTCACCGGTCACCCACGTCGCGCTGCGCGCCAGTAGCGGTTCGATCCGAAGCCGTTCGCTCTCCTGCCCCCCGGCGGCCGTGGGTCCACACGTGGCGGCCAGCCCGAGGAAACTCTGGACGGTCGGCACGTCGTACCGCCGCGCGGCGAGTTGGGCGGCCAGGCCGCCGAGCCAGCCGTACGCGTGCACGACATCGGGCGGCTCGGCCGCCCACTCGTGCGCGAGCGCGCCCGCCCAGTCGCCGACGTACGGCAGCACGTCCGAGGCCGACTTTGCCGAGCGGGGGCCCACCGACACCGCCAGCGTGCGGTGCGCACCGGTGCTGGTTTCCACAGATCGGTGGCCCCTCCGCCGGACGAACCCGGTGACCTCGTGTCCCCGGGCGGCGAGCGCCGCGCACAGCTGCTGTGGGTCGTCGCCGACGACGTCGTCGCCGCTGACGATGGCGATCTGCACTTCGAACCCCTTCCGTGGCCACTTGGCGTGGGGACGTACCCGGCCAGACGATGGGCGAAACGAGCCATCCGGGCGGTTTCACCTGCGGGCCCCCATTTCGCATTCTGGATAGCCCGGGCGCTGCCCCGATCGGAACAGATCGCCGACGGGGCTGTGCGGCGGCCGCCGATTTGGAAGACTTACGGGGTGGCGAGCAGCGGGCATGGACCCGCCGTCGAGCTGGTGGTCCTGCTGGCGTCGGCGGGCGGTCTGGACGCCCTCTCGACGGTCTTGGGTGACCTGCCGACCGGGTTTCCGGCGGCCATCGTCGTGCAGCAACACCTCGGCGACCACGACAGCGTGCTGCCGGCCATCCTTCGCCGGCAGACCGGGCGGCGCGTCGGTTGGGTGCGCGACGGGCAGCCCCTCGCCCGCGGCGAGGTGGTCGTCTGCCCTCCGGGAATGCATCTGGAACTGACGCCGGAAGGCCGCTGCCGCCTGCGCCCTCTGCACGACATCGGGGCGTACCGTTTCGACGTGCTGCTGCGGTCGGTCGCCGAATCGTATGGGCCGCGCAGCGTTGCGGCGGTCTTGTCGGGCTCGGGGCGGGACGGGGCGGCCGGCACCGCGGCGATGAAGCGGGCCGGCGCCGTGGTGATCGCGCAGCGCCCGGACACCGCCCTGTATGCGTCGATGCCGGTGGCGGCGGCGCGCGCCGGGGCCGATCTGGTGTTGCCGATCCGCGAGATCGGCCGCGCGCTGGCCGGCATCGTCGAGGGCGCCCCACCGCCCGAGCCGCAACCGCGCGAAGACAGCGCAGGTTGCCCGGCGCCGTTGGCGCAAAACCCTGGAAGGGGCGCCGGTGACGCCCCCGCGCCCGCGCCGGCGCTCCCGCTACTGCTGCGCGAAGAGGCCACTAACGGCGCGGCATACCGCTCGGAACTGGCCGGACTGCGCGCCGCCGAACTCAGCCGCAGGCGCACGGAGCTTTCCGCCGGATCCGGCGCCACCACCGAGACGGTGGCGACGGCGCGACGCAGGGCCGCGGAATCGCGGCGCCGCGCGCAGTTGGCTCACCAGGCCGCAAAGGAAGCGGCGGCGCGGTCGGGGCGCTGACCGGCTAGCTGTACTGACCTGAGAGGTTAGGTACGCGGCTGGCGGGTGGTTGGCCGCCGAGTGCGGTGTGGCCGCGGTGGTGATTGTAGGTGTGGAGCCAGGCAGTGAAGGCGTGGCAGCGTTCGGCGTCGCTGGTGTAGAGCTGGGCGTAGGCCCATTCGTCGGCTAGCGTGCGGTGAAATCTCTCCACTTTGCCGTTGGTTTGCGGCCGATAGGGGCGGGTGCGGCGATGCTCGATAGCTCCGAGTGCGTCGGTGAAGGCCTGGGATCGATAGCAGGACCCGTTGTCGGTCAATACTTTCCGTACCGTGATGCCGTGCGCGGTGAACCAGGCATCAGCGCGGATCCAAAACGCTGCCGCAGTGTCTTTGCGTTCGTCAGCCAGCAGCTCGGTGTAGGCCAGGCGCGAGTGGCCATCAATGGCGGTGTGTAGGAAGTGGTACCCGATCGCGGGGTGGCGCGCGGTCATCCGAATCGATCGATGAGCTTGAGAATTGCGTTTGCCCAGCGATCGGCCCAGCATCCGCCAACCACCGCCGGCGGGGATCTTGCCCAGTTTTTTGACATCGACATGCACTAGCTCGCCGCACCTAGCCGAGTCGATGCGGCGGATCACCCGACCGGTGGGGCGGTCTAGCCAACGGAGTCTGGCCATCCCGTAACGGGTGAGCACGCGATGCACCGTGGAGGGATGGATGCCGAGTAGGTAACCGATTCGAGCGGGTCCCCACCTGCGGATCACCCGAACTTTAATGATGCGGCGCTCGGTGCGCGTGGGTGTGCGGCGAGGGCTGTGATGCGGGCGTGAACTGCGATCAACCATTGCCGGCGCCCCGGCGGCGCGGTACCGCCCGGCCCAGCGCGCCGCGGTGGTCGCCGACACCTGGAACCGCTCGGCGGCCCGCCGCAGCGGCCAGCCATCATCAACAACACACCGGGCCAGCCGCAGCCGACCGGTTTCAGACAATGGAGCATTACGGTGGGACACGAAGACCTCCGATTGTGAGCAGTGCGTTCCTTGACAGCTCGCACTTCACTCGGAGGTCTTCGTCATGTCACCACGCCACGCCGTCACCAACGTCCGTGGTCAGTACAGCTAGCCCACCGTCTCCATCAGCAACAGCGCACCCCCGGCCGATCCCTCGGCCGAACGAAACGACGTGCACCTGACGCGTACCCGGGTCGGCCGCCCGCGCCGGTTGACCGCGTCCACTTCCGTCTCACCGGAGCTGTTCGCCTCCACGAGCGCGTTGCCGATCAACGGTCGTACGCTGTCCAGCGGCAGGCCGATGTCCAAACTGGTCAGCCTGCTGCCTATCGTCTCGTCGGACCGCAGCCCCCAGAGCTCTTCGCAACCGCGGTTCCACAGGATCACCTTCATCTCGCGATCCAGCACGACCATTCCCATGTCGACGGAATCGATCAGCGAATCCAGGAAGTTCTTCGCCTCGTCCAGCTCGAGGCTGCGTTCCCGCAACATGTCGTTGATGGTGTGCAGCTCGTCGTTGGTGGACTGCAGTTCCTCGTTCATCGTCTCGAGTTCCTCGTTGGTGGACTGCAATTCCTCGTTGGTGGTCTCGAGTTCCTCCACGGTCGACTGCAATTCCTCGTTGGTGGTCTCAAGTTCCTCGTTCGTGGACTGCAGCTCCTCGTACGCCGCTTCCAGCTGGCGGTTGGTCTGGACCACCTTGTCCAGCAGGGCCCGCGTCGCGCTGACGTCGAAGAACACGATCGACACACCGAGCAGGCCATTCTCGGCGTCGACGAGCGGATTGACGTGGATCTCGAACCACACCGTCTCGGCGCCCGGTCGCTGCCACTGGACGTCCTGGATCCGCGCCGAGCGCCGCTCCACCTTGGCCTGCTCCAGGTAGGCACGCAGCTCCACCGGGCGGTAGGACACTTCGAGGTCGCGCAGCAGCCGACCGATGTCGCGGGCCGAGAGCCCGAACAGTGTCTCGGCCTGCTGATTGATCATCGCGACGGTGTCCTCGCCGGTGACCACGATCTGGGCCACCGGGCTGGCGCGAAATGCCAAGTCGCGCACCGTGGTCAGGCCCGTCAGGTCGACGTTGCGTTCGTAGAACGCCCCGCCCGGGTCGTAGCGCTCCAGGCCGGCGTGGCTTCCGAGCGCCTTGCGGAAGATTCGGTGTTTGAGATTGAGCGGGGTGAACCGGTCCCCGTGGCTGAGCAGCATCTCGGCGTGCCCGAGGAACAGGGTGCCCTGCGGTGCCAACGCAAAATGCAGGCGGCCCAACACGTTCCGTTGCGTCTCGGCGTTGAGGTACATCAGGGTGTTGCGGCACACCAGCAGGTCGACCCGGGAGATCGGCGCATCCTTGACCAGATCGTTGCGGCCGAAGATCACCGCGCGACGCAGGTCCTTGTTGAACACGTAGCGGCCGTTGCCCTTTTCGAAATAGCGGGACAGCAGCTCGGCCGGCACCGACTCGACGGCCTTGGCGTCATAAAGTGCGGCCCGTGCCTCGGTGAGCGCGTCCTCGTCGATGTCGGTGGCGTAGATCTTGACCCGTTGCCGGAACGCGCCGGGCCCCAGTGCCTCGGCCAGCAGCATGGCCAGCGTGTAGGCCTCCTCGCCGGAGGCGCATCCCGCGCTCCACACGCGGATCGGATCGTCCGGACCGCGCTCCGCCAGCATCCGGGGGATGACTTCGGAACCGACGTACCCCCAGGCCTCCGGATCGCGGAAGAAGGCGGTGACGTTGATCAGGATGGTGTTGAAGAGCGCGGCGAATTCGTCCGAGCTGGCCTGCAGGAAGTCGAGGTACTCCTCGAAGGAGCTAAAGCCGGCCTGGTCCATCCGGTGCCGGACACGGCGCATCAGCGACGTGCGCTTGTAACCGGTGAAGTCGAAGCCGCGAGAATCCCGCATGTAGCGCAGCAGGGCCTCGAAAGCCTCGTCGCTCGTGCCTTCCATCCAAGTCCCATCAGGGTTGACCGTGGCTGAAGGACTTGAACATTACTCGCAGCCGTCAGAACCGATTCTCGCGACCGACCAGTGCCCAGACGGTCTTTCCCGTTGAGGTCGGGGTGGCGCCCCACGCTCGGCACAGCGCGGAAACGATGGCCAGACCGGACACGTTTTCGGCACCGCGCTCGGCGTCCTCGTGCCGGCCCGGCAATTGGTCGCTGCCGTCCTCCACCGCGACGGTGACGTCGTCGCCAAAACTCTCGATGATCAGGACCGGCGCGCTTTCGGTGTGCTCCAGGACGTTTTCGACGAAGACGGTAGCCACCGTGGCCGCGACGGGAATCACCGGACGGCTGTCCCACTCGGTGAGCCAATCGGTGACGAGGGCGCGGGCCAAGCCGAGGCCGCCGCGCGAGCGCGGCAGCGCGCTGCGCGCCCGCCGCCGAACCTGCATCGACCGGCTATGGGCGGCGCGCAGCGCCGACTCACGGCTCGGGTGGACGGGCACGTACCGGGCCACGCCGCCCGCGACGATGGCACCGCGCACGCGCGGGTCCGAGCACACGAGCAGGACCGGGACGTCCGGCCATACGCTGACGTGCCAGCGCGCGCTGGTGAACACCGTCCAGGCCGAGGCCGTCGGCACCGCCAGCCGGTCGACGTCGACGATCACCGCGCGGGGCTCGTCGAGCGCGGTTTTGATCACGATGTCGCGCAGGCCTCGATACGTCGAGCTGTCCAGCACCCCGTCCGCCACCAGGATCGGTACGTCCCGCTGCGCTTCCGCGTCGACGCGGACAGCCCGTCCCGGCTCAATCACCGGGATCACTCCCGTCAGGGACCCTGTCCGACAGCCGGTCGCCGAGCACCTTCAGCGCCCGCTCAGTTTCTTCGGCGAGGTCGGTGTAGCGGCGCTGGAGGGAACCCGGGCCCGCCTTCTCCGCCAATTGTCGCGCCAATCGGGTCTTCTCCTGCAGGCTGCGCAGCGCGACCCACAGCGCGTACTCGACTTCGTCGTCCCGCGCGCCGAGCAACGCGTCGGGCGTCCAGGCGTGACCCACCCGGCAGCGAAAGTTACCCTCGCTGATCGAAACCAGGGAGCCGTTGCAGTCCGGACACGTGTACCCCGACGGCGTGCCCAGTTGTTCGGAGTCGAAATCGGTCGCGAACCGCGACATCATCGCGATTGTGTTCTCGAGGTCCATCGCGGCGTCGCGTTCCATGTCGGGTTCCTTGATCTTCCGGTTCGACAGCTCTTCGAGCACCGCACCGATGTCGGCCGCCGCGGCCTGCCGATCCAGCACGCCGGCGTCGCGCGCGTTCATCGGCAGCGCTGGGAACATCGCGTCGTCCGGGGATTGGCCGATGGTGGCGCCGCCGCGTGAGCGGATCGCCGCCAAGCCCAGCACGCCGTCGTCGAGCACCCCCGAGAGCAGGACACCGATCGCGAACGGGCCGAATGCCACAGCGGCCGAGCGGAACAACGCGTTGATCGCGGGGCGGTGTCCGTTCTCGGTCGGCCCCTGGGACAGCATCACCCGGTGGTCGGCGACGAGCAGGTGGCGATCGGGGCGGGCAACGTAGACGCGCGCCGGTTCCAGCTTCTCGCCGTCTTCCGCCGCGGCGGCCGGCAGCGGGCCGCTGCGGTCGACGATGCGGGCCAGGGCACTCGGCGCGCCGGGGGGAAGGTGCAGGGTGATCAGGTAGGCGTAGGGCAGGTCAAGCGACAGCCCCGCCGCCAGCCTCGACAGCGCTTCCACTCCCCCCGCGGAGGCGCCGATCGCCACCACGCCGCGCAGGTCCCCGTTGTTGCTGGCCGCAGCACTCACCCCTCCCGGCTACCCGCATCAATGCTAGGTAACCCACCCGGTCGCGGATAGCCGTCGACGGCGTCGTGGAAATGGGTTTTCACCGGGACTGGTGCGGGCATCCTGTGGTGTCTCACCGTGGACAGGAGGATGAACCATGCCGAACTCGTCGATCAAGAACGAGAAGTTGTACCGGGACCTGCGCAAGCAGGGCGACTCCAAGGAAAAGGCGGCCCGGATCTCCAATGCGGCCGCGGCGCGGGGCAAGTCCTCGGTCGGGCGCAAGGGCGGCAAGTCCGGGTCCTACCAGGACTGGACCGTGCCGCAACTGAGGAAGCGCGCGAAAGAGCTTGGCATGTCCGGATATTCAAGCCTGACGAAGGACAAGCTGGTCGCCAAGCTGCGGAATCACTGAGCCGTGAGGCCGAGCCGGTCGGCCAACACCAGGAAGGCGACCGCGTAGTCGTTGTCGGCGGTGCACTGCCTGACCCGCTCCCAGTCGAGCTGTTCGCGGACGGCGCGTGCGGCCGGCAACAGCTTGGCGAAGTCGCAGTGGTGCTCGCCCAGGGCACGCAGCTGCTGGATCAACACCATCGTGGGGGGCAGCACGGGCATCCTGATGGCCAGCACGTCGTGCTGCTCGGCGCAGTCCAGGGTGGCCGATTCCACCCGCACACCGTTGAGGCGGTGCAGCACATCGATGACCGTATCGCCGGTGCGCGCCTTGAACAGCCAATCCTCCGGCGGCCGTTCGACGCCGAAGCCGGCATCGCGCAGCGTGGCCACGGCGTGGTCGACGTCGGACTCCGCGACCACCAGGTCCACGTCATGCGTGGGTTCGGGCGCGCCGTAGGCCCACAATGCGTAGCTGCCGGCCAGCGCGAAACGAGGGCCGTTCTGCTTGAGCGCCGATGCCGCACCGCGCAACGCCTCCCGCAGCTGCGGGCTGGACGCGGGCGCGTCGACGTGGGTTTCGGCGGGAGCCATGGTGCATACGTCATACCCCGCCGGCGGCCGGTGCAACCTGCGCGAACCGCGCGACGGGGTTACTGAGACCGTTTAACTTGCTGCCGTTCGGGCAAATATTCACCTATGTCAACCGCTTGGCTTCGCGCCTACGACGACGCCGCCCTCGCCCGCGACACGCGAACCCGGGCTCGGGCGGCACACGGGTTCGCGGAGCGCCTCAGGCAACCGGGGAGATCGGCGGCGGGTGATTGCGCGTGACGGCGGGGTTGGTCAGGCACTGGCTGGATTCCGGACGCCTCGAGCTGCCACTGCCCGCCTCCGGGCGCACCGCCGAACGTTGGCAGCGCCTGGCGTCGCTGGCCGAGGAGAACATCGTGGCCGCCAGGATCGCCGAGGCCCACGTCGACGCCGTCGCGATACTTCACGAATTGGGCGGTAAACCACCGGAATCAGGTCAGCTGTGGGGCGTTTGGGCCGCCGAATCCCCGGATGCGGTGCTCACCGCCACCGATACCGACGGTGCGTTCACCCTGACGGGCACGAAGGTGTGGTGCTCGGGCGCCGGGTTCTGCACCCACGCCCTGGCGACCGCCCGGCTCGAAGACGGAACACAGGGCCTGTTCGCCGTGCAGGTGACGGACGCGGGCGTCAAACCGCTGCCCAGCACCTGGTGGAACGCCGGGATGGCCGGCAGCGACACCCGGCCCGTGCAGTTCACCAACACCCACGCCGTCGCCGTGGGCGATCCCGGCGACTACCTGAACCGGCCCGGGTTCTGGCACGGCGCCATCGGGGTGGCCGCCTGCTGGCTCGGCGGCGCGCGCAGGGTCGCCGATCCCCTATACCGTTGCGCCGCGAGCGAATCCGCTGATGCCTATTCGTTGGCGCACCTCGGCGCCGTGGACGCCGCCCTGGCCGCCGGCGACGCGATGCTGGCCGCCGCGGCGACCCAGGTCGACTCCGACCCTTTCGACCGGACGGGCACCGCTCAACTGCTGGCCCGCCGCGTCCGCACGGTGGTGGAACACGCGGTGGACGAAGCCATCACGCGCACCGGTCGCGCGCTGGGACCGGGCCCGCTCTGCCAGGATGGGCGGCACGCCCAGCGCGTCGCCGACCTGAGCATCTACATCCGGCAAAGCCACGCCGAGCGCGATCTCGCCGAGCTCGGCCGCCTCGCGGGCCGCCAGCGCTGAGGACCCCGTCTCCCGCTGCGCCTTCTCGCTGTGGGATCTGGTGACCCGCGGCCGCCCCCGACGGCGCGCCCATGACTGCGCGAGCGGGAAAGCGGGTAGGAGGAACCCTATGCGCGTGGCGACCTTCAACATCCTGCATGGCCGCACCGTCGGCGACGGGGTCCAGCTTCAGCGGCTGCGGGACTGCGTGCGCCGCCTCGACCCCGACGTGCTGAGTTTGCAGGAGGTCGACTGTGATCAGCCGCGGTCCGATCGCGCCGACCTCACCGCGGTGGCGGCCGAAGCGATGGGAGCGGTGGAGCACCGGTTCGTGGCCGCGATCTCCGGCACCCCCGGGGCGACGTGGATGGCCGCCACGGGCCACGAGCAACCCGGGACCGCCGCCTACGGCATCGCCTTGCTGTCGCGCTACCCGGTGGCCAGCTGGCAGGTGGTACGGCTGCCCCGCATTCCCATGCGCTTTCCCATGTACCTGCCGGGCCCCGACCGGATGATGGTCGTCGACGAAGAGCCACGGGCGGCGGTCATCGCGCAGCTGCACACCCCGATGGGCGGGCTGACGGTGGCCAACACGCACCTGTCCTTCGTACCCGGCTGGAATCGGCGCCAGCTACGCCGACTCGTGCGCGACCTGCGCGGCTTCCCGGGCCCGCGGCTGCTGACCGGGGACCTCAACATGACGCCCAAGACCGTGCGTCGCTGGTCGGGCATGCGGGCGCTGGCCGCCGCCCAGACGTTTCCGGCGGACGCGCCGGACCGCCAACTGGATCACATCTTGACCGACGATCGCCGCCTGCGCGGCGGTGCCGCCAAGGCCGAACGGATGGGAATCTCCGACCATCGCCCGCTGGTCGTCGACCTCGAACGCGCGTGAATCAGGCCCCGGCCGGGCTGTTTGAAACCAAGCCGGCAGCGCCGACGTAAAAGGGGTCCGGCCCCACGGCGGGACCGGACCCCTTCACCTACGACTTACTGGTTTTCCTTCTGGCGCTGTTCGGCGGCCTCGGCGCCGGCCCGCGCGGACTCGGCTTCGGCCTCTTTCTTGCCCGCGTCGCGCTGAGCGTCGGCCTTGTCCTGCTGGGCCTGACCCTCCTCGACCAGGTCGTTGCGACCGATGACGGCCCCGCCGACCTCCTTGATCTTGCCCTTCACGCCCTCGACGGCGCCCGTGACGGCTTCCTGCGGTCCGCTCTTGTCATCCCCCATGGAAAGACCTCCCTTTGGTTATGTGCAACTCGTCCCTACGGCGTTCCCGCGGGCAGACCCGTCAAACGCTTCCGCGGTGTGCGTGCGATCACGGGAAGGGGATTGTCACCGGATCGGCCCGTTTGAATCGCGATTCACCGGGTAGTTCAGCGACCGACGAAGGGGGTGAGGCAGCTGACCACCATCGCCGTGATCGGCGCGACGGGCACAGCCGGATCTCGCGTCGTCGCCAGGCTCAGGGCGCGTGACGTCGCGGTCGTCGAGGTGTCCCGCGCGCACGGCGTCGACCTGCTCGACGGCGAAAGCCTGTACCGGGCGCTCAAGGGAGTCGACGTCGCGATCGACGTTTCCAACCCCGTGCCGGACGACGGTCAACCCAGCGTCACGCAGGCGTTGGCCACCGCCTCCCGCAACGTGATGGGGGTCTGCTCCGCGCAGGGAGTCCAGCGCCTGGTGGTGTCGATGATGGCGGGCATCGACGATCCGGTGTTCGACGGGCTTGCCTACGTCGAGGGCAAACGGGCGGCGAAGGAGATCCTGCTCGACGGCCCGGTCCCGACCACGGTCGTCAAGTCGACACCGTGGTATGAATCCGCCACCGGCCCCTCGGGGCCGGTGACTTGTCACGGGGACGAGGTGATCGTCGAGGACTGGCTGATTCAGCCCATCGCCGCGGATACCGTCGCCGACGTACTCGTCGAGACGGCCCTGGGACAGAGCCCTGCGCCGCGCAGCATCACCGGCCCGGACACCATCCGGCTACCCGAGCTGGCCACGAGAGTGCTCGCGCGGCAGGGTGATAGGCGCCCGATGCGCACGGTGCAGCCCGCGGTTCCCGCGCTCGCCGCGGGAGCGCTGTTGGCCCCCGAACGGGCGGTGGTCGTCGGTCCCGACGTCGAGACCTGGCTACAGTCGCTGCCACCGGCGAGCGGCAACGGCGGGGAAGGCGCCCTCGCGTCGCTGCACAGCCTGGATTTCTCCCGGGTCTGAGCGACCGCCGAACGCCGACTCCATTGTTATGAAATCCATTGCGCTGGAGCGCAATTGGACGTGTGGGCGTACGGCCTGGCGACCGTGCTCCGCGTCAAGGGCGAGATCGATGCGTCCAACGCCGGTCGCCCGGGCGATTCGCCGTTTCGTGCGGTTGCGGGCCCCGCCGATCCTGGACCTGAGCCGCGTGAATTACCTGGGCAGCGCGGGCCTTCGAGTGCTGCTGGTCGTCCAGGACGAGTGCCGGCTCGCCGGACTGCACTGCAGCGTGGTCGGCGGTGTCGCGCTGCGCCGGCTGACCCGCTTGGTCACGGGCCCCGGGCTGCCCTTGGCCGATTCGGTCACCGAAGCGCTCCAGCTGATCCAAGGCTCCATTCGCGGGCGGTGAAAGTCCCGCGGTGGCACCGGCTTCAGGTCACGATTCCGTCACGATCTTGATCAGAATTCCTTAAGAATCACCTTGTTCTCCGTAAGAATTCTCAACATCAAAGAACGGATTTGATCGTTCGCTTAGTGAACGGTCGCGTTCCGTGGCCGTATCGGTGGGTTCGCGGCCTTCGCACGCATCGCGGGCGAACACAGCTACTTTTTAGTTCCGCTACTTTGGTTTTCGAGGATCGGGAACCTCAGTCGAAGAACCAATTCGCAATTTCGAAGGACACAATGAACATGAAATTCGGCAGTATTGTCGCGCGTCGGCGTCTGGCCGCCATCAGTGCCGGCTGCCTGCTTGGCGGAATCACCATGGGTGTTATCGGCGCGCCGTCCGCGGCCGCAGCGCCCGACTGCAGCCCCGGCGGCGTGAACGCCACCGTTTCGTCCGTGCGAGGCTCGGCGGAGCAGTACCTGGCGGCACACCCGGGCGCCAACCAGGTGGTCACGGCCGCCTATGGCCAGCCGCGGCCGGAGGCCGAGGCGAACCTGCGGGGCTACTTCACGGCACACCCCCAGGAGTACTACGACCTGCGCGGCATCCTGGCACCGATCGGCGACACCGAGCGGCAATGCAACGTCAAGGCCCTGCCGCCGGTTCTGGAATCGGCCTACCAGGAGTTCATGGCCGGTTGATCCCGGCACGGAAGCGACCCGCCACGACGCTGTGGCGGGTCGTTTCCCTTACGTGTGAACGGCTCTGACGGCGGGTAATTGTCCAGTCAGCGAATGTGACTGGAGGGAAAGATGCGGCTGCGTCGCAGTGTGCTGAGCAAGCCGGGGATCGCGCGCAAGCGCCGGGGTAAGGGCTTCGCGTATTACCGGCCCGACGGCGAACCGCTCTCCGACCCCGAAACCCTGCAGCGGATCAAGGATCTCGTCATCCCGCCCGCCTGGAAGAACGTGTGGATCTCGCCGCACCCCAACGGGCACATTCAGGCCGTCGGCGTCGACGCCGCCGGCCGCCGCCAGTACCTCTACCACGCCGCATGGCAGCAGGAGCGCGCCGAGGAGAAATTCGACCGCGTCCTGGAACTGTCCACCCGGTTACCACAGTGGCGGGCCGTCATCGCTAAAGACCTGGCGCGCAGCGGTTTAACGCGAAAGCGGGTCCTCGCAGTGGCGTTGCGGCTGCTGGATCGCGGCTACTTCCGCGCCGGCAGCGAGCAGTATGCGGAGGAGAACGAGTCCTACGGGCTGGCCACCCTGCTGTGTGAACACGTGCAGGTCCGCAGCGACGCGGTCGCGTTCGACTTCCCCGCCAAGAGCGGCGTGCGGCGCACGGTGGAAATCGAGGACCCCGAAGTGGTCCGGGCGGTGCGCGCGCTGATGCGCCGGCCCAACCGCACCGAACGACTGCTGGTGTGCCGCACCGCGTCCGGCTGGATCGACGTGCGGTCCGACGACCTCAACGCCCGATTCAAGGAGTTGGTCGGGGACGAATACACCGTCAAGGATCTGCGTACCTGGCACGGGACGGTGCTGGCGGCCACGGCGTTCGCCGACGCCGATCCGCCGGTCTCGCAGCGGGTGGCCAAGCGCGTCGAGTCCGCCGTGATGAAGGAGGTCGCCGGCGAGCTGGGCAACACCCCGGCGGTGGCCCGCGGCTCCTACGTCGATCCCCGCGTCGTCACCGGGTACGAACAGGGGCTGACGATCGCCGCGGCGACGCGGCGCGCGGAACGCGCCCGCCACCCCGACGTGGCGCAGGAAATCTTGGACAAGGCCACCCGCATGCTGATCCGTCGGGTGACGAAAGGCTACAGCGTGTCCGGGCCAGCTGCGCTGCCCAAGAGCGCCTGACCGCCGACGCGGAGCGAAAATCCCTCGGACAAACCGCGGCCGTCCCGCAAAAATCGGCGAATAACAGCGGCGATCGCGGGTATGCCACGACTTGTGGGAAGTGCCCTGGCGGCCCCTGCGCGCCAAGTTGCGGTCGAAACAGACGGCCGCGGGCCATCGCAGCAAACCACGCCTCACCGTGGCTCCTGCGCCGGCCGGCGTACTTAGCGAACACCGTCGCAAACCGTCTTTCGAGAGAGGAACATCAATGGCCAAGCAAGAGGTCTCCGACTACCTACTGGAGCGATTGCGGGCATGGGGTGTCGAGCACGTGTTCGCCTACCCCGGTGACGGCATCAACGGGCTGCTCGCCGCGTGGGGCCGCGCCGACAACAAGCCGAAATTCATTCAGTCGCGCCACGAGGAGATGAGCGCCTTCGAGGCGGTCGGCTACGCGAAATTCACCGGCCGGGTCGGGGTCTGCGCGGCCACGTCGGGGCCGGGGGCGATCCATCTGCTCAACGGCCTCTATGACGCCAAACTGGACCACGTTCCGGTGGTGGCCATCGTCGGGCAGACCAACCGCACCGCCATGGGCGGCAACTACCAGCAGGAAGTCGACCTGCTGAACCTGTTCAAGGACGTCGCCAGCGACTACGTCCAAATGGTCACCGTCCCTGAGCAATTGCCGAACGTGCTGGACCGCGCGATCCGCATCGCGATGACCCAGCGGGCACCGACGGCGTTGATCATCCCCAGCGACGTGCAGGAGCTGCCCTACTCGCCGCCCGAGCACGCCTTCAAGATGGTGCCCTCCAGCCTGGGCATCGAGTACCCTGAGATCGCGCCCGACGACGCGGCCATCGCGCGCGCCGCCGAGGTCCTCAACGCGGGCAAGAAGGTCGCCATGCTGGTGGGCACCGGCGCCCGTGGGGCCCACGCGGAGCTGGCCGAGGTCGCCGACCTGTTGGGCGCCGGCGCGGCCAAGGCACTGTTGGGCAAGGACGTCCTCTCCGACGAATTGCCTTGGGTCACCGGCTCTATCGGCCTGCTCGGGACGCGGCCGAGCTACGAGCTGATGCGGGACTGCGACACGCTGCTCACGGTCGGGTCCAGCTTCCCGTACACGCAGTTCCTGCCCGAATTCGGGCAGGCCCGCGCGGTGCAGATCGATGTGGACGGCCGGCTCATCGGGATGCGCTACCCGTACGAGGTCAACCTGGTCGCCGACGCGAAGACCGCGCTGCGGGCCCTGATTCCGCACCTGCGCCGCAAGGAGGACCGGTCGTGGCGGGAGACCATCGAGAAGAACGTGGCCCGCTGGTGGGAGACCATGGACATGGAAGCAAACGTCAGCGCCGATCCCATCAACCCGATGCGGCTGTACTCCGAACTCTCCCCGCAATTGCCGGACGACGCCATCGTGACGGCCGACTCCGGGTCGGCGGCCAACTGGTACGCCCGCAACCTGCGCTTCCGCGGCAGCATGCGGGGTTCGCTGTCCGGCACGCTCGCCACGATGGGGCCCGGTGTGCCGTACGCGATCGGCGCCAAATTCGGCAACCCGCGCCGGCCCGTCATCGCGTTTGTCGGTGACGGCGCGATGCAGATGAACGGCATGGCCGAACTCATCACGATCAAGCGGTACTGGCAGGAGTGGGAAGACCCCCGGTTGATCGTCGCGATCCTGCACAACGACGACCTCAACCAGGTCACCTGGGAAATGCGCGCCATGGCGGGCGCGCCGAAATTCCATGAGTCGCAGGCACTTCCCGATGTCGACTTCGCCGCGTTCGCGGCCAGCCTGGGCCTGAACGCGATGGCCATCAAGGACCCCGACCAACTCGATGGGGCGTGGCGCAACGCGCTGTCGGCCGACCGACCCACCGTGCTCGACGTCTTCACCGACCCCGACATGCCGCCCATCCCGCCGCACGCCACCTGGGATCAGTTCAAGGCGTCCACCGCCGCGGTCCTCTCGGGCGACGAGGACCGCGCCGGCTTCATCAAGGTCGGCATCAAAACCAAGGCGCAGGAGTTCATGCCGCACAAGAAGGGATGACCGAGACCGGTCAGCGCTCGGCGGCGACTCGGCGAACACCGCGCAGGTCGTCGACGAAAATCCGGTAGGCCTCGTGACGGCCGGCGCTGCGGTCGCGCAACACCGCCGACGGGTGCACCGTGGCCACCACGATGGGCTCGGGCTCCACGTCGACGAGGGACGGCGGCAGCCGCACTTGTTCGCCACGCTGGGCCGATACCCGAAACGCCGCTCCCAGAAGGGATTGCGCGGCGGTCGCACCGAGACACACGATGACGTGCGGGCGGACCGCCTCGATCTCGGCGACCAGCCAGGGACGGCAGGCGACCACCTCCGTACGGCCGGGCTTTTCGTGGATGCGTCGCTTGCCGCTCTTGCGGCTGAACTTGAAGTGCTTGACCGCGTTCGTCACATACGTTGACGCCGGGTCGATGCCGGCCTCTTCGAGGGCCCGGGTAAGCAGTCGCCCGGCCGGCCCGACGAACGGCTCACCGGCGCGGTCCTCCTGGTCCCCCGGTTGCTCACCGACCAGCATGATCGGCGCGCCCGGATCGCCGCGACCGAAGACGGTTTGGGTGGCGTCGGCGAAAAGCGGGCAGCCGCGGCAACATTCGGCCGCGGCTCGAAGCGAATCCAGCCCCCGCTCCTGCGGCAGGTAACGGGTGGCACCGGGTGCCCTGGTTGCGGTCATCGCGTTCCCTTACCTGCGCGGCCGGCCGGGGTGCCCCCTCTCCCCCTCGAGTGGGGGCACCCCGTTGGTGTTAGCCCTTGCCGACGATGGCGTCGCGGGCCCGGTCCAGCATCGCCGCGAACGGTCCGGCCGCCAGGTTGGCCGCCTGCGACTCGACGCCGGCGTGCGGTCGGGTCGGCGCGATCGCCTCGGCGAGTTTGGCGGCGCGACCCATCCGTTCGAGCTCATCGCCGCTCAATTCCTGGCCCAGCTTGGAGAACTCGTCGCGCTCCTCGTGCTCGGCGTGCTCGACGACCGCGTCGCGGAGTTCGGTCAACAGGCGGGTGAACTCCGCGCTGTCCACGTCGAGCTTCTCCAGCTTCTGCAGGACGGTCTTGGCCTCGTGCTCTTCGTGCAGTCGCTCCTCGACCACCGCGGCGCCGTCGGCAAGCTTCCGCTTGGCCCGCGGGTGCACGATCTCCTCTTCGGCCGTCTCGTGGACGGCCAGCAGTCGCCGGAGCTCGACGAAGGCTTTCTCGCGGTCCTTCCCGGACGCCGCCAGCGCCTCGGCGAACAACGACTTGATCTGCTGGTGCTGACTGACGAGAAAGTCGACCACATCGGTGGGCGACTCGATGGCGCTTTCAGCCATGATGTCCTTCCGATCTCTGGTTTCGCGCGCGGGCTGTTGCGCGCTCCCCGTCGGCTACCCGACGAAATCCGCCACCAAACGGGTACGGCCGTCCACGAGTGGGTAGTTCCCCACCAGGCGCGAACAAGGGAGAACGCTTGTGGCCAACGGTATCCGCAGCCGCGCGGCGCTCCTCGGCGCGCTCGTCGTGACGGCCGGGTGTGCGGCGCCGGGAGCGTCGCTGGAAACCGCGCCAGACGTCGTGGTGTGGTCGGTCGCCGCGTCCTTGCGCGATCCGGTGTGGTCGTATCGGACGCACGCCCTCGTCGCGCTCACCGGCGATCGCCGGCTGGCCGCGGTTAGAGCCGGCGACCGCCCGGGCGACGCCACGACGCGGCTGTCGGCGCCCATGTCGGTCGGACGCAACCTGCAGATCAGCCAGAAGGACGACCGGATCGTCTTCGTGCCGCAGCCCGAGCGCGGGAGGGTCGCCGAGGTCGACCTGCAAAGCCTGCGCGAGGTGGGCGATTTCGACGCCGGACCCGCCCCGGCGTATCTGTCCGAAGACGCCGGCCGGCGGACGCTGCTCGCCCTGTCGGCGGACGGCAAGTCGGTGACGCCGGTGGATCAGTACGGTTTGCGGAAGCTCGCCACCGCCCCGATCACCGGCGATCCCGCGGACAGCATCGACGGCGCCAACCGCGGCCGCCAGATCGAATACCATGCCTACGCGCCGTCCGGAATCCGCCATTACCAAGGGACTTCGTCCCCGGCCGAACAGCGCGGATCGCTGCGCATGAACGTCGCGGTCTCGGCGGGTGACGGCGCGGCGGTGACACGAAGCTATGTGGCCGGCCACGACGACGCCACCCTGTACGCCGTGGACTCGCGGCGCGGCGGTGACGGCTTGACGGTGCTGGCCAGCACGCGGTTGCCGTCGCCGATCCGCGAACTGGGCACCGACGACACCAGGATCTACGCCGCCACCGACCGGGAGGTGGTGGTGCTCGAGACGGCGAGCTTCACCGGCTTCCCGGCGGGGACGATCCCGGTGATCCGCGTCATCGGCTACCGGGCGGGATTGCCGCCGGCGATCCAGTCGGCGCCCTTGTCGGGCATGGCGGTCGGGCCGCACCGGGTGTACCTGACCTTGGCCGACGCGCCCTACGTGGTCAGCGTGGCCAAGCCGCGCCTGTGACGCGCCACCGGGTCGTCGGCTACATTGCGGGCAGGTTCGGCCGGTGAGGAGGTGCTGGCGTGACCGACCCGCAGGACCCGTATTGGCAGAACCCCTACACCTACGACCCACTCGGCCGGGTCCCGCCCGCCCCGCCCCCGGTGGAACCGCCGGTCTTCGCTCCGCCGGCCGAACCGCCCTACCGACGGCCCGTCAACGTGCTCGCGACGCTGTCGCTGGTATTCGCATTCGTGTTCGCGCCCGTCGGGGCGATCCTGGGGCACGCCGGGCTGGCGCAGATCCGTCGCACCGGCGAGCTCGGCCGGGACCGCGCCCGGGCGGGGCTGGCGCTGTCGTATGCGTTCATCGCCGTCGGCGTGGCCGCCCTGGTGGCGTGGGCCACCCTGGGCGCCGGCCCATCCACGCAGACCGCCGCGCCCGCCCCCAGCACGGCCGCGGCGCCGCCGGCGCGCCCGGGGCCGGTCGCGCCGGACGCCCTGGCGGCGCTGCTGCCGGGCGCCGACGCCCTGAAGAACATCACGTCCGACCAAAACATCGAGGCAGGCCAGACGTGGGACCATCCGGGCCGCTCCACCGCGGAGGGCGCCATCGACCGGCCGGAATGCTGGAACAGCGTCGCCCCTGACACGCCGGACGCCTACACCGGTGACGGCATCGCCGGGTACTACGCGGCGGAGTTCCACGACTCGCGCAGCTTCCTCAAGTCCACCCAGGTGATCCAGGGGGTCGTGGCCTTACGCGACCCGGCGACGGCCCAGGCAAAGCTGGCGGAGTTGTTGTCGGGATGGCGCGACTGCGGCGGCTCGACCGTGACCCTGACGAAGCCCAACGGGGATTCGCTCCGATTTTCGGTCGGCGAACCCGCCGACGCCGGCAACGGCATCACCACGCTGGACCTCACGCCCAGGGGGCTGCAGATCCGCTCGGCCCGGGTGATCGCGGCCAAGGCCAACGTCATCGTCGACCTGATGGTCTCCTGCAGCGGCACGACGGACGGCGGCCAACCGCGGTCGGCCGGGCTGGGCATCGCCGGCTACGTGCTGGGCAAGCTCCCTGGCTAGGGTGTGCCCATGAAGTATCTCGACGTCGACGGGGTGGGACGGGTAAGCCGGATCGGCCTGGGCACCTGGCAGTTCGGTTCGCGCGAGTGGGGCTACGGCGAGGGCTACGCCTCCGGCGCCGCGCGCGACATCGTGCGCCGCGCCCGCGCCCTGGGGGTCACGCTGTTCGACACCGCCGAGGTGTACGGATTCGGAAGGAGCGAGCGGATTCTCGGCGAGGCGCTCGGCGACGAGCGCGCCGACGTCGCCGTGGCCAGCAAGATCATGCCGGTCGCGCCCTTCCCTGCCGTGATCAAGCAGCGGGAGCGCGCCAGCGCGCGGCGGCTGGGCCTGGACCGCATCCCGCTCTACCAAATCCACCAGTCCAACCCGCTGGTTCCGGACACGGTGATCATGCGCGGCATGCGCGACCTACTCGACAGCGGCAAGATCGGCGCGGTCGGCGTCTCCAACTACTCGCTCGAGCGGTGGCGCAAGGCCGACGCCGCGCTCGGGCGGCCGGTCGTCAGCAATCAGGTGCACTTCTCGCTGGCGCACGCCGGCGCCCTGGAGGACCTGGTGCCCTTCGCCGAGCGGGAGAACCGCGTCGTGATCGCCTACAGCCCGCTCGAGCAGGGGCTGCTGGGTGGCAAATACGGCCTGGACAACCGTCCCGGCGGCGTTCGCGCGCTGAACTCGCTGTTCGGCACCGAGAACCTGCGCCGCGCCGAGCCCCTGTTGCAGACGCTGCGCGACGTCGCGACCACCGTAGGCGCTAAGCCGGCGCAGGTGGCGCTGGCCTGGCTGATTAGCTATCCGGGCGTCGTCGCCATCCCCGGCGCGTCCAGCGTCGAGCAGCTCGAGTTCAACGTCGCGGCCGCCGACATCGACCTGCCCCCGGACGCCCGCGAGGCGCTGACCGGGGCGGCCCGCGCCTTCCGGCCGGCCTCGGCCGGGCGTTTCCTGACCGACCTGATCCGCGAGAAGCTGGGCCGCTAGGGCGACGGCGGCGACCCGCTTCGCCCGGCTTCGCCGCGCTCGCGATCGCCGCTAGGGCGACGGCGCGGAATCCGCGAACACGGCGGTGCTGGCGGGCGCGCCCCTGGCCACCACCACCGGCATCGAGGTGGCGGCGTTCGTGCGCAGGATCGTGTGCACCACGTCGATGAGGTCCTCGACCGGCATCAGCTTGCCGGGCATGCAGCCGTTCGACGCCCACAACGGGACGGCCTTCATGGCGAGGTCCATGTCCCAGCCGACGTTCATGCCCGTCGCCGCGTCGCCCTCGCCACCCGGGCACTCCCCGACGATGAGAGTGGTGAAACCGATGTCGGGGTGTTCGGCCCGCCACGCGTCGACCATTCGCTCCAGGGCCGCCTTGCTGACGCCGTACGCGCCCAGGCCCGGCCACGGCGGCCCGAACGTGCCCGCGTCCGACGACAGGTAGACCGCCTTGCCCGCGGCGGCCGTCAGGTGCGGCACCGCAGCGGCGGTCACCAGCGCCGCGCCGATGACGTTGGTGTCGAAGATGCGCCGCCAGGTGGCGGCGTCGGTGTCGACCATGCGGACCAGTGGCCCGACGGCTGGGGTGTAGACGATATTGTCGATGCCGCCCAGGGCGTCGGCGGCGGCGGCGATCGCCGACCGGCACGATGCCTCGTCGGTGACGTCGCATTCGATGGCGGTCGCGCCCGGGCCGGCCTCCTTGGCCGCCGCTTCGATGCGTTCGCGGCGGCGGGCCAGCAGCGCGACCTGGTCGCCGCGCTGGGCCAGGCCGACACCGATGCAGCGACCGAGCCCGCTCGAGGCGCCCACCACCACTGTCCTTGACATATTCGCCCTCTCTTGTAACGAGCTGCCGTCGGCAAGAACCTACCGGATATCACCCGGCGGATGGCGATAGCTCGGCTACTCAATTGCGGACGACGGTGTTCCGGGCCCCCAACTTGGCCTGGTACATGGCCGCGTCCGCGCGGGCCGTGATCGTGTCCACCGAGTCGCCGGGAAGGGCAAGCGTGGCCCCGATGCTCAGGGTCGCGGAGAACGTCTGGCCGGAAACCTGAATCGGTTCGGCGGCACGACAGCGGATCTTCTCGGCGATGTGGGCGAGCTCGCCGGCGCTGTGGACGCCGGGCAGCAGGACGAGTATCTCGTCGCCTCCCGTCCGGCCCACGGTGTCGCCCCGGCGAACGCTTTCCTGGATTCGTGCCGCCAGGCTCGTGAGTACGAGATCGCCGGCGCCGTGTCCCCAGGTGTCGTTGATTTCCTTGAAATGGTCGACGTCGCAGAACAATACGCCGACGTATGTTCCGGCGCGTTGCGGTTGCTCCAGCGCGCAGGCGAGCCGGTCGAGGGCCTCAGCCCGGTTGACCAGGCCGGTCAGGGTGTCGTACCGGGCCAGCCGTTCCAGTCGTTGCTCCGCCTTCACCTGGTCGTCGACGATGCGCACCGCGGCGATCAGGCCGTCGACGTTCCCCTCGGCGTCGACGTACGGTTTTCCGTGGCCCTCGACCCAGTGGTAGGTGCCGTCGGCGGAGCGGACCCGGAACCGTTGCATGACCGATTCGCCGGCGGCGACCCTGCGCAGCGCGGCGTTGACCGTCTCGATGTCCCGCGGATGGATGTGGCGGTCGAAATCCGAGCCGCTCCAGCCCTGCGGGGGTCGTCCCAACGCGGCCTTCACGGACGGCGAGACCCACGCAATCTCGCCGTCGCGCAGGTGCACGACGATGTCCACCGCGTTGTCGGCGAGGATGCGATAGCGCGCCTCGGCGTCGGCGCGTTGCTTGCTGACCAGCTCCTTCTCGATCAGCAGTCTGTGCTCGCGCTGGATGAAGAAGAACGTGATC
Source organism: Mycobacterium sp. SMC-2 (assembly GCF_025263485.1). Classification (NCBI taxonomy): domain Bacteria; kingdom Bacillati; phylum Actinomycetota; class Actinomycetes; order Mycobacteriales; family Mycobacteriaceae; genus Mycobacterium; species Mycobacterium sp. SMC-2. Next base: position 2,124,213 of record NZ_CP079863.1, on the reverse strand, counting down.
GCCCCGACTATGGCGGTGCCAAGCAGTATCGAGAAGGTCCATTCCGCGTGCTGGCCCAGCTCGAGCCGCAGGAACAACGGCCTCGCCAGGGCTACGACGATCGGAAAGCCGGCGAGGATGGCCGCCAACCGAAGCAGTGACTTCCGGTCGGGTCTGGCGAGCAGCCAGGCGACCGGAGACCGGTCGGGGCGCGCCAGCGACGTCGCGGCGGCGAGCAGCAGCAGGGCCACGGCCGTCATGAGCGCCTGGCCGGTGGAAGGCGAGAAGCCGACCAGCGCCAGGGCGCCGAACAAGTAGGCGCCGACCGTGACGAACGGGATGGCGCCGCCGGCCGCCGTGCACGCGGGCCACACGACGCAGGTCCGCCGATCCACTCGGATCAGCGCGGCGGCGGCCGCCAGGGGCAGGACCGACAACGCCGTCTGCGGGCTGGGACGCCCCGGCCAGGTCTGCTGCGACGTGCGCACCGCGTCGCCGAACCACACCAGGTCCAGGCCAGATGACGGCCCACCGGCGGCATACTCCACCAGGGTGACGCCGGCAAGGGCACCCACCGCCAGGGCCGCGCCTCGCCCGGCCCACACCCTCCCCCGCGATGGGCGACCCGACTGGAGCTGGATCGCCGCACCTAGGGCTACCAGCCACAACGCAGTCCACGGCATCATCTGCGGCCAGGCCGGATCGATCCGGGTCAGCCGGTCGATGCCAGTCGCCCAGCCCACCCACGTCATGGCGGCAAGGGCAAACACCACCAGCAAGGCGATCCGTCTGCACCAAGCCACGTCGTTCAGGCACGCTTCGGGGCTCGGGCTCTCCATCGGCTGTCCCTTCTTTCCCCCGCGGCGGCGCAACCGAAATTGTGCGCGAACGGCCCGCCGATGTCTGGGGGAAAAGGTAATCAACCTCCGGGCGAAAGGTCACCAATGCCGGCAGCTCGGCAGAGCCGTCAGACGATCATCCGGGCCCGTCAGGCCGCGTCCGGGGCCTGCAGCACCACGGCGGTGTGCGCGTCCACGGTGAGCGTGCCTCCACCGGGCACCTCGTCGGCAGGCGTCTCCTCCTCGGGCCCGGTGAAGACCACCAGTTGCCAAGCCGCGCTGAATTCCTTTGGTGGCAAGGTGAATTCGATCGGCTCGTAGTGGGCGTTGAAGCACAGCAGGAACGAGTCGTCGAGCACCCGCTGGCCGCGCGCATCGCGGTCGGGGATGCCGTGTCCGTTGAGGAACACCGCGACGGACTTCGCGAATCCCGCGCCCCAGTCCTCCTCCGTCATCTCGGCGCCCTCGGGGGTGAACCAGGCGATGTCGGGCAGCCCGTCCTGGCCGCGGCGGCCCAGCGGCTTGCCGGAGAAGAACCGGCGCCTGCGGAACACCGGGTGATCGGCGCGCAGCGCCGACACGACGCGGGTGAACTCCAGCAGGCCGCTGTCCGCTGTTGCCCAGTCGATCCAGGTGAGCTCGTTGTCCTGGCAGTAGCCGTTGTTGTTGCCGTTCTGCGTGCGGCCCAGCTCGTCGCCGTGGCAGATCATCGGCACACCCTGCGACAGCAGGAGCGTGGTGAGAAAGTTGCGCTGCTGGCGGGCGCGCAGCGCGTTGACGTCCGGGTCGTCGGTCGGCCCCTCGGCGCCGCAGTTCCACGACCGGTTGTGGCTTTCGCCGTCGTTGTTGTCCTCGCCGTTGGCCTCGTTGTGTTTCTCGTTGTAGGACACCAGGTCGCGCAGCGTGAACCCGTCGTGCGCGATGACGAAGTTGATCGAGGCGACCGGTCGGCGCGCGGTGTGCTCGTAGAGGTCGGCGGACCCGGACAGGCGGTAGGCGAACTCGTCGAGGGTGGCCGGCTCGCCGCGCCAGAAGTCGCGGACGGTGTCGCGGTACTTGCCGTTCCACTCGGTCCACTGCGGCGGGAAGTTGCCGACCTGGTAGCCGCCCGGCCCGACGTCCCACGGCTCGGCGATCAGCTTGACCTGGCTGATCGTCGGATCCTGTTGCACCAGTTCGAAAAACGTCGCCAGCCGGTCCACGTCGTAGAACTCGCGGGCCAGCGTCGCGGCCAGGTCGAAGCGGAAGCCGTCGACGTGCATCTCGAGCACCCAGTAGCGCAGCGAGTCCATGATCAGCTGCAGCGCGTGCGGGTGCCCGACGTTGAGGCTGTTGCCGGTGCCGGTGTAGTCCATGTAGTAGCGCTTGTCGTCGTCGACCAGCCGGTAGTAGGCGGCGTTGTCGATCCCGCGCATGGAGAGCGTCGGACCCATGTGGTTGCCCTCGGCGGTGTGGTTGTAGACGACGTCGAGGATGACCTCGATGCCGGCCTCGTGCAGCGTGCGGACCATCGCCTTGAACTCCTGCACCTGCCCACCGGGAGACGTGGCGCTGGAGTACTTGAAGTCGGGCGCGAAGAACCCGATCGTGTTGTAACCCCAGTAATTCGAGAGCCCCTTGTCCACCAGGGTGGAGTCGTTGGCGAAGTGGTGCACCGGCATCAGTTCGATGGCGGTGACGCCGATGCTCTTGAGGTGCTCGATGATCACCGGGTGAGCGACGGCCGCGTAGGTGCCGCGCAGCTGCTCGGGGATGTCGGGGTGGGTTTGGGTCAGGCCCTTGACGTGCGCCTCGTAGATGACGGTGTCGGCGTACTGGTGGTCCGGCGGCCGGTCGTTGCCCCAGTCGAAGTAGGGGTTGATCACCACCGACTTGGGCATGAAGGCGGCGGAGTCGTCGTCGTTGCGGCTGTCCGGGTCGCCGAAGTTGTAGCTGAACAGCGCCTGGTCCCACTCAAAATTGCCGTCGATGGCCTTCGAATAGGGGTCCACCAGCAGCTTGTTCGGGTTGCACCGCAGTCCGTTCGCCGGGTCGTATGGGCCGTGCACGCGGTAGCCGTAACGCTGGCCGGGTTCGATGCTGGGGATGTAGGCGTGCCAGACGAACCCGTCGACCTCGGGCAGCGTGACCCGGCTCTCCTTGCCGTCGGCGTCGAACAGGCAGAGCTCCACCCGCTCGGCCACCTCGCTGAACACGGCGAAGTTGGTGCCCGCCCCGTCGTAGGTGGCGCCGAGCGGATAGGCGCGGCCCGGCCACACCTCTCCGGTGGGCGTGGGAACGGGGGCTTCTGCGGATGTCATGGCGCAGTTGATACCCGACCGACGCGGCGGTCAAACCGCGCCCGCGGCCGGGGATGCCGCGAGGGTGCAACCGCCGACGCCTGCTCTCGAGAAACGCGTCGCCCGTTGCACTTTCGCGGCCTAAGGCTTCAAGATGATCTTCACCGCGCCGTCCTGCTTCTTCTGGAAGATCTCGTAGGCGTGCGGGGCCTGGTCGAGGGGCAGTACGTGGGAGGCGAACGTATCCACGCCCAGGGGGTCGTCGTCGGTCAGCAGCGGCATGATGTCGTCCACCCACCTCTTCACGTTCGCCTGGCCCATCCGCACGGTGACCTGCTTGTCGAAGAGGGTGAGCATCGGCAGCGGGTCGGCCATCCCGCCGTAGACGCCGATCAGCGAAATGGTTCCGCCGCGGCGCACGATGTCGATGGCCGAATACAGGGCGCTGAGCCGGTCCACGCCGGCGGTTTGCATGAGCCGCTTGGCGAACACGTCCGGCAGCAGTCCGGTGGCCTGCTGCGCTAGCTTGGCCGCCGGGGAACCGTGCGCTTCCATGCCCACCGCGTCGATGACGGAGTTGGAGCCCCGGCCGTCGGTCAGGTCCCGGATCGCGTCCCCCAGCGAGGAGTCGAGCCGTCCCAGGTCGACGGTGTGGATGCCGCGTTGTGCGGCGCGTGCCAGGCGTTCGGGCACCAGGTCGACGGCGATCACCCGATACCCGAGGTGATCGGCGATCCGCGCGGCCATGTCACCGATGGGACCCAGGCCCAGGACGGTGACCGCGCCGCCGTCCGGGATGTCGGCGTACGCCACCGCCTGCCAGGCCGTGGGCAGCACGTCGGACAGATAGACGAACCGCGAATCCGGCGGCCCCACAGGGACTTTGATGTGGGTGAACTGCGCCTGAGGGACGCGCAGCAGTTCGGCTTGGCCGCCGGGGATTTCGCCGTAGAGCTCCGAGTAGCCGAACAGTGCCGCGCCCATGCCCTGCTCGCGCACCTGGGTGGTCTCGCATTGGGTGTAGAGCTGGTGGTCGCACATGTAGCAACTGCCGCAGGAGATTTGGAAAGGGATGACGACCCGGTCCCCGACCCGCAAATCGCCCGTTTCGCCGCCGACCTCACGCACGATCCCCATGGGTTCGTGCCCGAGGATGTCCCCGGGCTTCATGAAAGCCCCGAGAATCTCGTAGAGGTGCAGGTCCGACCCGCAGATATTGGTCGACGTGACTTCGATGATGGCGTCGGTGGGCTTCTCGATCTTCGGGTCGGGCACCGATTGCACCCGCACGTCGCGCTTGCCATGCCAGGTGACAGCTTTCATGTGCGAGGCACATACCCGTCTGGCGGCCGCCGAAACGCGGCCGTCAGCCGTGCCGGCGCTTGAGCGGACGCTCGCTGTCGATCAGCGATTTCGCGACGTCGGTGAGCCCGCATCCTGCGCCGACGGCGCGTGCAGACCGACATCACCACCTGTACGCGATCCCGCGTGGCGTCAACCGGTGGGCGGTGGCCTACCTGACCGAAGCGCTGTTCGCCCGGTCGGTGGTCTCCATCGGACTCGCGTCCGAGGAGGACTCGCAGTTCGCGGCCAGCGAGGGCATCCCGATGCCGAAGACCGGCTGAGGGCGTCTCAGCCCTCGGCCGATCGCTGCGCCATCGCGTAGGCGAGCTGGAGGAAATCGGCGCCGGCCAACACGGTGAAGACACCCGCGATCAGGCGAGTGAATCGCGGCGCGAACACCAGGCCGATCGCAAAGCCGGTCGCCACCCACATGTCCAGGCAGAACGGGCAGGTCAGCAGCTCGCCCAGGCTGTGGCGCAACGGGCTTTCGTCGCGCACCTCCTCCATCACCTCCGCCGGTCCGCCACTGCCCGCGAAGCGGGTGAACGGCGCGCGCAGCGGGCTCGTCACGGCGTCCTTGGCCAGGGTCCGCGAGAGCTTGTGGGTGCCCAGGGTGACCGTGACCAGGTCCTGGATGCGCCAACGCTCCGGTAGCGTGCGCCCGCGCAGCAGTGCGGCCGCGGTCGCGACGGCCACCACGACGCTGTAGATCACCAGCACCGCCAGGTAGCCGCCCAGCGGCCGGGGCTCGTCGCCGCGGTATACGTCCGCTTCCCGCCGTGCGCCATCGACCACCTGGGCCTTGGCCTCCGCCACCTCTCCCATTGCGTCTCCTTCAACTCAAAGGCACACCGACCTGGGTACCCGATGTGGCTGAGCGCAATCGGAGGACCGCAGGAACCCTCAGGCGTCCTCGTCGCAGAGTTCGGCGGCCCGCCGCGAGGACCTCGCGGATTTGGCGGCCTTGCGTAGGGTCCGGTTGGTGGACCGCAGATCGGTGTTGGCCGCCGAGAGCGTCGCGTTGTGGTCCTCGAGTTCGAGGATGCGGGCCACGCCGGCCAGGTTGATGCCGGCGTCGACCAGCTCGCTGATGCGCTTGAGCCGGGCCAGGTCTTGCGCGCTGTAGCGGCGGGTCCCGCCATCGCTTCGCGCCGGCGTGACGAGCCCATAACGTTCGTACAGGCGCAGCGACTGCACCGCGATGCCGGACAGTTCGGCGGCCACCGAGATGCCGTACACGCCGTGATCGGGCGCCGGGGCGCCGAACTCGCCGCGTTGGTCGGTCATCGCGCGTCTCCTCGAAGCTAGCGGGCTTAGATAATGTATTTAACACACTTGCGGGATAGTGTCGACTATGTTATATCAAATCTATGTCATTAGACATAGGTACTAGCCAGACCACAGCCTAGATTTCCAGTGAGAGGTGACCACCATGCTGATGCGTAGCGACCCCTTCCGTGACCTCGACCGCCTTACCCAGCACGTGCTCGGCACGGCCGCCCGGCCGGCGGTGATGCCGATGGACGCCTCGCAGCGCGAGGTCATCAACGCCTGATCGCCCGGTGGGGCGGCGGGCTCGGGTCCGTGTGCAGCAGGCCGCCGCCCCCCGGCTCAACGGCAAGGATTCAGACGCGACATGAAGTGGGAACTGGACGGTCAATCCGCCAGCGTCGAACAGGCCCTGGCCGGCGGTGCCGAGCAACCGGCCGGCTGGTTCCGGTTCTACTTCGCCGATCAGCGCTGGGAGTGGTCGGAACAGGTGCAGCGCATGCACGGATATGAGCCGGGCAGCGTCACACCCACCACCGACCTGGTGCTCTCGCACAAGCACCCGGACGACCGCGGGCAGGTCGCGGCCACCATCGATCAGATCGTGAACACCCGCGAGGCGTTCAGCACCCGCCATCGGATCGTCGACACCGCCGGCAAGCTGCACCACGTCGTCGTGGTGAGCGACCGGCTCTTCGACGACGACGGCGACGTCGTGGGAACGCACGGGTTCTACATCGACGTCTCCCCGGCCCCGGACCAGGAGGAGGTCGTCAGCGCCAAGCTGGCCGAGATCAGCGAGAACCGGGCCGGCATCGAACAGGTCAAGGGCATGCTGATGCTGGTTTACGGCATCAGCGAGAGCGCGGCCTTCGAAGTGCTCAAATGGCTTTCCCAGCAAGCGAATATCAAGCTGCGACCGCTTGCCGAACAGATCGCCGAGGACTTCCGGGCCGCCGGCCTACGTCTCGATGCCCAATCGAAGTTCGACCATTTGCTGTTGACCGCGAATCGGCGGGTCGCCCAAGCCGCAGAGTCATGACGTCTTGCGGCGCCGGGTACGGGCCGCCGCAATCAGTTGCGCCATGCCCGCCTCGATGCCGAGGGCGAGCGCGTCGATATCGGGGGCGGTGTCGTAGTCGGCGGTGATGCCGAAGACGAAATTGTCGGCGTAGCTGAGCATCGCGACGCCGGTGCGCACTTGAAGCGCGATCGGCGGGATCGGCAGCAGCTCCAGCACCCGACGGCCCATCAGGCGCTGCCGGCTCCGCGGGCCGGGAACGTTGGTCGCCAACCCGACCACCGCTCGTTGGGGCAACCGTGAAAGCAAGCGAATCGTCCACGCGGACAGGGCAAACGGGGTGCGTTTTGCCGCTACGACCACCGCGCTGGCGCCCTCGCTCTGCCCGCTGGCCTTGGCGCGGGTGAGCCGGTCGTGCACCAGCTTCAGCTGCCGCACCGGGTCCGCCTCGTCGACGGGGAGCAACGGCAGCATCGCCGAGACCCGGTTGCCCGCGACATTGAAGTGGTCCACCGCGCGGACGGAAACGGGAACGAGCGTGCGCAGCGAGTCCCGGCCCGGCTGCTCCCCCCGCGCCAGCAAGACGCCGCGGTAACTGTTGGTGATCGCGGCCAGCGCAACGTCGTTCAGCGTGACCCCGAACGCCCTGGCGACCTTGTGCATGTCTCTCAACCGGGCGCGGGCCACGCTGTACCGCCGCATCGTGGTGACCGGCCCGTGCAGCGACGATTCGGGGGCCGGGTGCAGCAACGCGGCCGCCAGCTCGGCCGCACCGATGGCGGCGTGTTCGGCCGCGGTCACCGCACCGAACGCGCGGCGAGCGATGTCGCTCGCCCAGCTCAGCGGGTTGAGGCTCACTTTGGATCGAACCGCCTGCGGGACCGGCAACTTGGCGGCGCCGACATCGGCGGCGAAGCTGTCGCCGTCGGCGTCGTCGCTGAACTTCGCCAGCAGCTGCGCCGTCGCGATGCCGTCGGCGATGCAGTGGTGAACCTTGGTCAGCACCGCCCACCGGCCCTCGCTGAGCCCCTCGATGATCCAGCACTCCCACAGCGGGCGTTCGCGATCGAGCCGGCGCTCCATCAACGTGGCGATCAACTCGAACAGCTCGGGGTCGCCGCCCGGCTGCGGCAGCGCGATGCGGTGCACGTGGCGCGCCAGGTCGAAGTGCGGGTCGTCCACCCATTCCGACGGCCGCAAATCGAACGGATGGGTCCGCAGGACTTGCCTGCAGCGTGGGATCATCTCGACCCGCTTGGCGAACGAAGCGACGAACTCCTCATACGCCGGGGCCGGACCCTCCACGATCGACACCCCGCCCACCGCGAGGCTCACGTGTGGATCGGAGTCTTCGACCTCCAGGAATCCGGCGTCCAGGGGCGTCAATTGCTCCATGGTCGTTCCTCTTTCCCGGGAGGCTGGCAGTACAGCGCGGCGCCCGCCGTGACGCCCGCCCCGGCGGCCACCAGTAAAGCCCGCGCGCCCGGGCGAAGCCGGCCGACCTGCCCTCCGAACGCGGCCGCGAGCGCGGCGGTGTGCATCCGTTCGTCGTCGGCGACGATGATCTGCGCCGCAGGCACTTTGAGGCGATCGCCGAGCGCGGAACTGAAGCCAGCACGCGCGGGGGCGGCGATGACCATGTCGACGTCCGACGGCACGAGACCGTGGGCATCCACGCAGGCCCGCGCCGCATCGGCGGCGGCCGCGGCCAGCCGGTCGTCCAGATCGGCCGACTCGGTGAAGCGCAGGACGTTGCGCGAGTCGGCGAAACCCACTGTCGCCGTGAGTGCCTCGGCGTCCGCACCGTCGGTGTTCACCCACGACACGCGACCGAGCCCGTAGTCGTCGTCGGACCATCCGCACAACACGGCCGCCCCGGACGCCGAAAACGGGAAGTGCTCGCTCAGGCCATGGCCGGGGTCGGCGTCGCTGGCCAGGATGAGCGCGCGGCGGATGCTGCGCGCCCGCAGGAAGCCGTCGACGATCTGCAGGGCGGTCAACACGCCGCAGGTGCCGTTGGCGACGTCGAAGGAGAAGGTGCCGTGACCGCCCGGGTGCGGATCCTCGGGATTGGCGCCGATGTCGTCCTGGATCAGCGCCGCCAGCGCCGGCTCACCCATGTTGCGGTCCCGGTAAATCCCCGCATTGACGATCAGATCCAGGTCGGCCGCGTCGCAGCCGGCCCGCTGCAGGCAGCTCTTGGCCGCATTCACGGCGAGGTGCAGCGCGCTGTGCCTGTGCCGCCAGCGCGGCGCCGCGACGTCCACTTGGTCAATCACGGTGCCCATAGCGGCCCACCAAATCCTCGTCCAAGGTCAACAAGACCACGCCTATTTCCAGTCCCGACGCCAGCGCGATCAAGGCGACGGTTTCTCCCGGCGCGATGTGGCCGGCCTCCAGCTCCTCGACCAGTGCGACCGTGTGGGTCGTCGACGCCGTGTTGCCGTAGCGGTCCACGGTGATGACCGCGTCGTGGCGGGGCAGGTCGCCGAAGGACTCCGACACGCGGGCCATCCCCTTGCGGATGGCGCGCGCGGACGTCTGGTGGGTGATCACGTGGTCGATGTCGTGGATCGAAATCCCTGCGGCCTCGAGAACTTCGTGCAGCAGCAGCGGCGTGTCGGCGATCGCGGCGCGATGGATCCCGCGGGCGTCGGTGAACATCCGCGCGCCGGGATCGTGGCCCTGCGGGTAGGCGAGGCAGAGCCTGCTGTAGTCGGCGACGGTGGTGAAGCCGGCGAGGCTGATGCCCGCGGACCCGGCCGGGGCGCGCTCCAGCAGGAGCGCCGCGCCCGCATCGCCGAGGGTCAGCGAGGCCAGTTCCTTGCTCATGATGCTGCGGATGTGGCGGGCGGCGTTCTGGCCGAGCTGGGAGATGTATTCACCGCTCACGACCAGCCCGCGCTCGATGGCGCCCTGGCGGATCCAGTTGTTCACGATGGTCACTCCGGTCAGCATCCCGGCGCACGCGTTGGACACGTCGAAGGTCATGGCGCGGTGCGCGCCGATGGCCCGGGCCACGGCCCCGCTCATCGTCGGTTCCAGCCATTGGGTGAGGCCGCCGCGGAATTTGGTGATGCTGCAACTGATCACCACGTCGAGCGAGGCCGCGTCCTGCCCCCCGGTGGCCAGGGCATTGCGCGCGGCCGAGGTGGCCAGGGAGTAGGAATCCTCGTCACCCACCGAGACGCGGCGCTCACGGATCCCGGTCAGCCGCTCCAGGTCGATGTGGGTGCGGTGGCGCGTCGTCGCCATCAATTCCGCTGTGCTCAGGTGGGTTTCGGGTAGATGCCGCCCCGCGCCAGCCACCCGCGCGACGAACGGGACCGGGGTGCCGTCCCCGGCGGTCTCCATCACCAGCCAACGCCGGACCATCGCAGCGACCTCCAATCGCTATTCGCGAAACTCGAGGACCTCGGTGACCAGGCGCCGAGACGTGGCTTCGACGTGTTGGCCGCCGGGCGGTGCACTCCCGACCCGGATCAGCAGCTGCGGCGCCCCGGTCGTTCCGACGATGCTCGTGACGATCCGGCGACTCTGTTCGATCTCGGTCATGTGGGTCAGCGTGCAGGTGGCCGCGCCGGCCATGGTGCACTCGAGCAGCACTGCCGACAGGGCCTCGCCGCAGCGCAGCACATCCAGCGGTGCATCACCGTGCCGGGTGGACAGCACGACGATCTTCGAGCAGTCGTGGTCGACGGCGGTGCGGCGGTGGCCACCCCCGACTGGGGGAAACCGCCGGGAGACGTCCACGCGGGCGGCCTCGGACGAGGACACCAGAGATGTTTGCGGGACGTGGGTCTCGTCCGACTCGAATGGCGATGTCCACCAGCGCAACTCGGACAGATACGTGGTGTCGTATCGACGCAGCGACTCGATGAGCGCCGACTCCTCCGCCAGGCGTGGGCGGTCGTCGTCGGGCACCACATCCAGCAGGACGTTGAACGGCATCACCGCGCACCGCAGCGCCGAGTGCAAGGCCGGCCAGCCGGCCGGCGCGCCGAACGGCAGCCGGTCGGTGCGGCGGCGGCCGATCGCCGCCGCACGCCGCCGATGCTGCTCCGACACCGCATCCAGGGCATGGAACCGCAGTGTCGCCAGGTGATTCGGCAGCGACGGATCGGGAAGGCGCTCGGTGGCGCACTCCCAGCCGGCGGCCGCCATGGCGACCCGGAGGTGATCCAGGACCGCCCCGCAGCTCAACAACAGCTCCCGGCCGGTGTGGTCGGTGGCGGGCACCAACCGGCAGGGATCCGCCCACAGCTGCAGGCCCGCATGTTCGACGATCCACCGCCAGGGCTGGCTGTTGTGCAGTGAGGGCGCCCGGCTTGCCAACATCACCGCGTCACGGATGACTTCGGCATCCGGCGCCCGCACGGTAATGTCAGCCATCTCGTTCAGCGCTCCCCGGAATGCGTCCGCGCATGCGCGGATTCCAGCAACAACCGGCGCTCGGCGGAGGCGATCACCCGGCGGGCGGCCGCCGCCGCGTCCGGGTTGACCGACACGGAGGTGATGCCCATGCGCACCAGATGCTCGGCGAAGCTTGGATTGGTCGACGGGGCCTGACCGCACAGCGACGAGGTGATGCCGTGTTTGCGCGCTGTCGCCACGACGCGGCCGATCGCATCCAGCACCGCGCCGTCGGATTCGTCGAACAACTCGGCGCAGATGTCCGAATCGCGGTCCACCCCGAGCACCAGCTGCGTGAGGTCGTTGCTGCCGATGGAAACCCCGTCGATGCCCATGCCGATGTACTCGGGCAGCCAATACGTGACCGACGGCACCTCGGCCATCACCCAGCGATGCAGGCCGCGTTGGGCGCCTAGCGGGCTGGCGTCCACCAACGACAGGCACGCTTCGAGTTCCCACCGGGTCCGCACGAAGGGAATCATCAGGTGCAGGTTGGGGTTACGCTCGCGCACCCGGGCCAGCGCCTCGAGTTCGAGGGCGAACAGATCCGGGTCCTTGACGTAGCGGTAGCACCCGCGGTAGCCGATCATCGGGTTGTGTTCGACCGGTTCGTAGGCTTCGCCTCCGCGCAAGCCGCGGAATTCGTTGCTGCGGAAATCGGTGGCGCGGTAGATGACCGGCCGGGTGCCGAAGGCCGAGGCGATGCGGCCGATGGACGCCACCATGGCGTCGACGAGGCCGGCCTGCTCGCCGTGGGCGATGAGGTCTCGCGGGTGCCGGCCCGAAAGCGCCTGCGTCAGCAGGAATTCCGCACGCAGCAGGCCCACGCCGTCGACGTCCGAAGCGGCGACCGTTTCGGCGGTGTCGGGGATGGCCAGGTTGACATAGATCTTGGTGCCGGTCACTTCCCCGCCGCCGGCTGCAGCCGGTGGCTGCTCGACGGTCGTCGCCCGCACCCGCGGGGCCTGCTCGCCGGCGGTGACGGTGCCGTGCCCACCGTCGACGGTCACCGTCTGCCCGTCGCGCAGAATGGTCGTCGCGTCCCGGGCGCCCACCACGCAGGGCACGTTCAGCTCACGCGCGACGATCGCCGCGTGGCAGGTCATCCCGCCCGTCTCGGTCACCAGCGCGGCCGCGCGGCGGATGGCCGGAAGCCAGTCCGGATTGGTCATTGGGGCAACCAGAATCTCGTTGTCCTGCAACCGGTTACCCTCCTCCGGGCTGTGCAGCACGCGCACCCGTCCGGCGGCGGAGCCGGGCGCCGCGGGCAGCCCGCGCACCAGCACGCCGGTCGACTCGGCGGATGCTTCCGGGTGCAGCGTCGTGATGGGCCGGGCCTGCACCAGCCAGGCCTTCCCCCCGGCGATCGCCCATTCGATGTCCTGGGGGCAGCCGTGGTGGTTCTCCACCGCGATCGCCAGTTCGGCGATCCGGCGCAGCGCCGCGTCGTCCAGCACGCGAGCCTGCGCCAGTTCGGGTTCCAGGTCCACGACGAGGTCGCGCCCGTCGGGGCCGCGGACGATCTTGAACGCCTGGTAGCCCACCTTGACGTCGATCACGTCGAGCGTCTTCTTGTCCACGACGTAGGTGTCCGGCTGGACCTTGCCGGACACCACGACCTCACCCAGTCCGAGCGCGGCCTCGATGACGATGTGCCCCGGGTCCCCCGTGCTGGGGTCGGTGGTGAACGCGACCCCGGACTGCTCGGAGGCGATCATCTGCTGGACGACCACCGCCATGGCCGGATCGGCGGTGAAACCCCGGCTGGCTCGATAGGTGACCACGCGCGGGCTGAACAGCGAGGCCCAGCACTGCGTGACTGCGTCGACGAGGGCGTCCTCGCCGGTCACGTTCGTCAGCGTCTGGTTCATTCCCGCGAACGAGGCGTCGCGGCCGTCCTCGCCCGTCGCCGACGAGCGCACGGCCACAACGATGTTCGAGCCGAGCGCGCGGTAGGACGCGAGCAGTTGGTCGCGAACGTCCTCGCTGACGCCTGCCCCGGTGACCAGCTGGCGCATGCGCTGGCACAGCTCGGACAGCCGGGCGCTGCTGTCGACCTTCGTCAGGGCTTCGCGGTGCAGCGCGGCGAGTTCGGCGTCGACCCCGCCCGCCCGCATCGCGGCCCGATAGCTGCTGCGCAGCAACACGAACCCGGGCGGGACCGGGAGCCCGGCGGCGACCAACTCCCCCATGTTGGCACCCTTGCCGCCGGCCTCCTCGGAGTCACTGAGCCGCAACGCCGATATGTCGCTGACATACGCGTTGACGACGGTTTCCGTTGACATGCCTTACTCCTTCTCAGCCAAGCGTTGGTGCTGCCATACGTCGTGAGCCTCGCGCGCTGCCTCCTCGGGCCTTGCCGAGGTGTCGATGAGGTGTGCGCTGTCCCAGCCGGAGCGCTGGGCGGCCAACACGGCGGCGATCTCCGGGGTCACCTCCGAATTGCCGGCGGGCCTGGTCGCGATTCGCCAGCCGGCCGCGTCGATGGTCACCGAGCACATGAGTTCGACGAAGGCCGAATGCGTTTCCGCGGCGAGGCGGCGGGCCTGCGTGCGCGCGTCCGGGTCCCGCCAGGTGCCGTCCAGGATCACCGACTGCCCGGCGCTGAGCAGCGGGCGCGCCCGGTGCAGGACCGACTCGTAGACCGCCGCCACGTTGTCGACGCTGTACAGACCCGCGTCGAGCACGCCGGAATCCCCGCCGATGGTGCCCGCGTCGCGCAGCTCGCGGCGCACGTCGTCGGTCGAGATGACCTGCGCCCCAACGCGTCCGGCGAGCGCACGGGCGAGGGTCGACTTGCCCGTGCCCGGGTTGCCACCGACGAGCGCCAGTCGGACCGCGCCGCTTTCCAGGTGTCCGGTCGCGATGGCGAGGTGGCGGCGCGCGTCCTGGGCCGCGGCGTGTTTGCCCTGCGACAGGCGAACGCAGTCCACCTTCGCCCTCACCACGGCGCGATAGGCGATGTAGAAGTCGCACAGTGACGACGGCGCCGTGTCGCCCGAATGCTGGGCGTAACGCTCGAGGAAGTGGCCGGCGAGGTCTTTTCGTCCGAGGAACTCGAGATCCATGGCCAAAAACGCGGCGTCGTCGATGCAGTCCACGTAGCGGAGTTCGTCGTCGAACTCCAGGCAGTCGAGCAACGCCGGCTTCCCGTCCACCCAGAAGATGTCGTCGGCGAGCAGATCACCGTGCCCGTCGACGATGCACTTCTGTACGACGCGGCGCTCGAACAGGGGCGCGCGGCCCGCGATGTACTGGGCGACCAGGCGCTCGATCCGCGACACGGCTTCCGCAGTGACCCCGGGCGTGGACGCGTCGGCGTAGCGCCGCAGTTCCGACAGGTTTTCGCGCCAGCGGCGTTCGACCGCCGCGGCCCCACCCTGGGCGCTGATGGCGGGGCTCCGCTTGGCGTCGCGGTGAAAGTCGGCCAACAGCCCGGCGATGGCGTCCAGTGCACCCCGAACCGACTCGTCGGAATCGCGAAACACCATGGACGCCAACCGGTTCTGGTCGCTGTAGCGCCGCATGACGATGACCGGCTCGGGCGGGCCGCCGGCCGGGTCGGACAGCTGCGCCACCCCGAGGTAGCTGTCCGGCGACAGCCGGCTGTTCAGCTCGACCTCCCGGCGACACGCGCGTTCCCGCTGCTCGGGGGCGCGAAAGTCGAGGAAGTCGGTGAGCACGGGCTTCTTCGCCTTGTACGCCCGATCCCCGGCCAAAACGACGACGCCGGTGTGGGTTTCGTGCATTTCGAGGTAGGGCACGGCGGTCTTCGTCGCTTCTCCGGTGGCTGTCGCTGCGGGCATGGCGCGGCGCGGCTCTACGATGGCCGGGCCACGATGACGGGCATGCGGACCGAGTGCACGACGGCGTTACTGACCGAACCGAGCAACACACCGGACAGGCCGCCGCGGCCGTGACTGCCCACGACGACCAGTTGGGCGGACTCCGACTGTTCGATGAGCTGCCGGGCAGGGCGGTCGGCAACGACCACGCGCCGCACGGTGACATCGGGATAGCGCTCCTGCCAGCCGGCCAGCTGTTCGGCCAGACTCCGCTCGGCTTCCGCCTTCACCGCCGACCAATCCACGCCGGGCAGTTCGAAGACGTCGACGTCACTCCATGCGTGCAACGCCGTCAGCTCGACACCGCGACGCGACGCTTCATCGAAGGCAACGGCCACCGCAACATCCGAGGCCGGTGAGCCGTCGACGCCCACGAGGACCGGGGCTTGCTGCGGATGCTCCATGAGCGGATCCTCGTCGCGGATGACCGCGACCGGGCAGCGCGCGCTGCGGACCACTCCGCTGCTCACCGAACCCAGCAGCAGCCTGGCCAACCCGCCGCGCCCAGTGCTGCCGACGACGACCATCTCGGCCTCTTTGGACATCTCGACCAGAGTGGGCACCGGGGGCGCACACCTCAGCTCGCTTCGGACGTCGATCTTGCGGTCCGTGGTGACGGCGTCCTCGGCGACCTTGACCGCCTGCTCGAGGACCTCCCGGCCCCGCTCTTCCTGCCACACCGCCACGCCGGTCGACAGGGGAAGGGCCGGATACATCGGCACCATCGCGTTCACCATGTGGACCACCGTCAGCGGGACGTGTCGCATCGCCGCGTCCCGGGCCGCCCAACACACGGCGGCGTTCGAGGCCGGCGATCCGTCGATTCCCACGACGATGCCATGGCGGTTTGCAAGTGCGGACATTTCTTCTCCCTCCATCTCCCAAAACGCTATGGCGCGACCGACCGTCGATCATGAGGCTTTAGTCACCAACCCCATGGTCATGAGGCCCCGGCGCCGCCGGGGGACCTTGACGGGCGCCCGCGCTGTGGCATCGTCCCAATGGTGACTGAATGGCCCGTCACCGTCGACCGGCGCTACCACGACGCGGTGATTTTCGGCCTCGACTGTGTCGTTGCGCAGCGGGCCCCAGGTGTGGTCGAGGCCCGCGATTCAACCGCCGCGCTGCTGCGGCGGCTGCGTGAGGTCGGCGTCGCCACCGCCGTCTATTCGGTTGCCCGCGACTGCGCGCCCCTATTGCGGTCCGCGGGAATCGACCAACTGGTCGACGTTGCGGTCTGCGCGGCCGACACCGCCGGGCGGGGCGAGGCGGCGCTGACCATGGCGGTGACGCGCCTGGGGGTGCGCCCGGTCCGTTGCGTCCTTGTCGACTGCGACGAAGGCGGCCTCGCGGTCGGCCGGGACGGTGGCTTCGGCCTCGTCATCGGCCTCGAGCGCAACGGCGGAACCGACGAATTGCTGGCGCACGGGGCCGACACCGTCGTCGCCGACTTCGCCGAGATCTCGGTGCACCGCGGCGGCGCGCCGCTGTCGGCCATCGCCGACGCGATGGGCGTCTACAGCCAGTTGAAGGAACTGGTGGCGAGCCGCCGACCGGCGGTGTTCCTGGACTTCGACGGCACGCTGTCCGAGATCGTCGCCCAGCCGGAGTCCGCCAGGCCGGTTCAGGGCGCTCTGGAAGCGTTGCAGGCGCTGGCCGCCGAGTGCACCGTCGCGGTGATAAGCGGCCGCGACTTGGCCGACCTTCGGGAACGGCTGCGGGTCGACGGGATCTGGTACGCGGCCGGCCACGGCTTCGAGCTTCTCGCACCGGACGGGACCCACCACGAGAACGCCGCCGCCATCGGTGCCACCGGCGTGCTGGCGCACGCGGCCGACCGATTGACCGCGCTGCTCCACGATGTCCCCGGAATCCGCGTGGAGCACAAGCGGTTCGGGGTCTCGATTCACTACCGCAACGTCGACCCGGCACAGGTCGATCGGGTGATCGCGACGGTACGCAAACTCGGACGATCCCAATACCTGCGGATCACGATGGGCCGCAGGGTCATCGAGCTTCGTCCCCGCCTCGATTGGGACAAGGGCAGGACGCTCACCTGGATCCTCGAACACATCGCGGGGGCCGGCGGCGATACCGTGTTTCCGATCTACGTCGGCGACGACATCTCCGACGAAGACGCCTTCGACGCGGTCCACTTCGACGGAGTGGGAATTGCGGTGCGGCACGACGAGGACGGGGACCGGCCCTCCGCCGCGCTGTTCAGCCTGGCCAATCCACCGGCGGTGTGCGATTTCGTCCGCCGGCTCGCGGACGATCTGCACGAAGCGGCGGTCGAACCCAACGACGCGTGGGAACTGGTGTATGAGGGCTATGACCCCGCGTACGAGCGGCTGCGCGAGACGCTGTGCACCGTCGGCACCGGCTACGTCGCCACCCGGGGCTGCGCTCCGGAGGCAACTGCGAGCGAGGCCCATTACCCGGGGACGTATGCGGCCGGCGTCTACAACACGCTGACCGATCGCATCGCCGGCCGGACGATCGAGAACGAAAGCCTGGTCAACCTCCCCAACTGGTTGTCGCTGACGTTTCGGATCAACGGCGGGCCGTGGTTTCACATCGACAACGCCGAGTTGCTGTTCTACCGACAGACATTCGACCTGCGGCATGCGACGTTGACCCGCAGCTTGCGGTTCCGCGACGGTGCGGGCCAGACCACGACGGTGACCCAGCAGCGGTTCGCATCCATGCACCAGCCGCACCTGCTCGCCATGCAGACCACGATCGTCGCGGAGAACTGGTCGGGCACCGTGGAGTTCCGCTCGCTGCTGGACGGCGGCGTGCGCAACACCATGGTCGAGCGCTACCGATCGCTGTCGAGCACACACCTCACGTCATCGGCGATCGAGGAAGCGGACGAATCGGTGATATTGCGCACCGAGACCTCGCAGTCGCGCATCGCGGTCGCGGTGGCTGCGCGCAGCACGGTGTGGTGCGACGACGCGCGGGCCGCTGCGCAGTACAAATTCGTGCGCGAAGGCGATCGCGGCGGACACGACATCCAGGTGGCGCTGGCCGCCGGGCAATCGGTCACCTGCGAGAAGATCGCGACCATCTTCACCGGCAGGGACGACGCGATATCGGAACCGGCGAGCACCGCGCAGCTGCACCTCGACGCCGCCGGCCGGTATGCCGAGCTGCATCGTCAGCACGCCCGGGCCTGGGACCTGTTGTGGGAACAATGCGCCATCGGCCTCGCCGGCGGCACCGACGCGCTTCGCCTCCTGCGATTGCACCTGGTGCACCTGCTGCAGACGATTTCACCGCACACCGCCGAACTCGACGCCGGGGTGCCAGCCAGGGGGCTGCACGGTGAGGCCTACCGCGGGCATGTCTTCTGGGACTCGCTTTTCGTTTCCCCGGTGCTCAGCGTGCGCATGCCCAATGTGGCACGGTCGCTGCTGCTCTACCGCTACCGGCGGCTCCCCGAGGCCCGCCGGGCGGCCCGCAGAGCCGGTTATCTGGGCGCGATGTATCCCTGGCAATCGGGCAGCGACGGGCGCGAGGTGAGCCAGGAGCTGCATCTGAACCCCGCGTCCGGCCGCTGGAACCCCGATGCCAGCGCCCGGGCACATCACGTCGGTCTCGCCATCGCCTACAACACCTGGCAGCACTATCAGGTGACCGGTGACAGGCGGTTCCTGGTCGACTACGGCGCCGAGATGCTGGTCGAGATCGCGCGGTTCTGGGTAGGGCTTGCCACCTTTGACGAAAGTCGCGGCCGCTACACGATCAAGGGGATCATCGGCCCCGACGAGTTCCATTCGGGCTACCCGGGCAAGGAGTACGACGGGATAGACAACAACGCGTACACCAATGTCATGGCGGTCTGGGCGATCATGCGGGCTATGGACGCGTTGGACTTGCTCCCGCTGCGGGATCGCCTCGACCTCGTCGGCAAGATCGACCTCACCAGCGACGAGCTCGGCCGGTGGGATCATGTGACGCGGCGAATGTTCGTCCCCTTCCACGACAACGTGATCAGTCAGTTCGAAGGCTATTCGCAACTGGCGGAGCTGGATTGGGACGACTACCGGCAGCGCTACGGAAACATCCAGCGGCTCGACCGCATCCTCGAGGCCGAGAACGACAGCGTGAACAATTACAAGGCGTCCAAGCAGGCCGACGTGCTGATGCTGTTCTACTTGCTGTCGTCGGACGAGTTGCTGTCGTTGTTCGGCCGGCTCGGCTACCGCTTCACGCCGGAGCGAATCCCCGAAACGGTGGACTACTACCTGGCGCGCACCTCGGAGGGATCGACGCTCAGCGCGCTCGTGCATTCGTGGGTCCTCACCCGCGCCCACCGGCACCACGCCATGAAGTACTTTGTGCGGGTACTGGCCTCCGACGTCGTCGACATCCAGGGCGGCACCACATCGGAAGGGATACACCTGGCCGCGATGGCCGGCAGCATCGATCTGCTGCAACGGTGTTTCACCGGACTGGAGACCCGCGACGACCGGCTGATCCTGAGCCCGCTATGGCCGAAAGCGCTGGACCCGATCGAGTTTCCGTTCGTCTACCGCGGCCAACGGCTACACCTTCGGGTCAGCGGGCGGGCGGGCGAGCTGACCTCCGAGGCCGGCAACAGCGCATCGGTCACGGTGGAGTGCCGCGGCCGTGTGCACCATCTGCTGCCCGGGAATAAAGTCGAGGTCGACTGAGGCGAGGTGACGAATGTCCGCGAACGGGGGCCCAAGGGCCCTGCTGAGCCAAGCCGTATCCCCATAACGTGGCCAGTGCCGGGTCGGGGTCCCCGGCGGTCAGTCAGCAGGAGGAGTCGATGAACAGTCCGCAGTCGTCGCAGCGGATCGTGGTGGGTATCGACGGCTCGGACGCCGCGATCAATGCGGCCAAATGGGCCGCCGCCGAGGCCGTCAGCCGCAACATCCCGCTCCGGCTGATCCACGCCATCCCGCAGCGGGGTGCGGACGCGGCCGGTGACGACAGCCTGGACGTCGAATACGCCCAGACGTCGTTGCGCGCCGCCGATGCCGCGCTCGAGGCCACCGGTCAGCCGGTCAAAGTCGAATGCGACATCGTGCGCGGTTCCTCCGAGAGTGCGCTGATCGACGAATCCCGGGACGCCGCAATGGTATGCGTGGGCTCCGTGGGCACGGGCTGGGTGGCCCGCAAGGTCCTGGGCTCGACCGCGGACACCGTGGCGCGGAAGGCGCACTGCCCAGTGGCCGTCATCCGCAGCACCCCCGCGCCGGCCGGCGGATTCGTCGCCGTCGCCGTCGACGAATCGGCGGGCAACGACGCCGTGCTCGAGCATGGCTTCCGCGAGGCGCGCCTTCGTGATGCACCGATCCTGGCGATGGGAGTCTGGCGATGGGGCCTCGGTGAGATCCCCTACCGCCAGCTGGATCGCCGGCTCGGCCCCTGGGTGTCGCAGTATCGCGAAGTACACGTGCAACCCGCCGCGGCACGGCGCGGGGCGGCCGAATTCCTCATGCACACACAGGAGCCCGTCCAGCTCGCGGTGGTGGGCAGCGGGGACGCCGACAAGGTCGCCCGCATGGTCGGGCCGATCACCCCGCACCCGGGCGGCCACACGGGCTGCTCGGTGCTCGTCGTTCGGGACTAGCTACCCTGGCTTTTCATCCTCAACGAACAACCACCACGGGAACTCGCGCCGACTGCGCCACCGCCGAACTCACCGAGCCGAGCAACATCCCGGGGAATCCGCCGCGGCCCCGGCTACCGACCACCACCAGCTGGGCGTGCTCGGATTCTTTCAGCAGCCACTCGGACGGCTTGTCGCAGAACAGTTTCCGCTCGATGTGCACGTCGGGATAGCGCTCTTGCCAGCCGGCGAGGCGTTCGGCGAGGATTTCTTGCGCTTCCTTCTCGCGGTAATGCCAGTCCATGCCGAGGATGGGGAACACCCCCACGTCGCTCCATACGTGCACCGCCACCAGCCCCACTCCCCTGCGCGAGGCTTCGTCGAAGGCCAGGGCGGTCGCCGCTTCCGACGCGGGGGATCCGTCGACGCCCAGCACCACCGGGGCGCCGGACTCCGGTGCCGCCCCTACGCCGGTGTGAATGACCGCGACCGGGCAGTGGGCGTAGTGCACGAGTCCGGTGGTCACCGAGCCGAGCAGCAGGCGGCCCAGCGCACCGAGCCCCTGGCTTCCGGCGACGATCATCCAGGCGTCCTTGGAGGCCGTGGTCAGTGCCGGTACGATCGCCGAATACACCGTCTCCGTGTGTATTTCGGGTGGTTCGGAGTCGCCGACGGTGGCGGCGAACGTCTTGCGGGCCTGGTCGATGACGGTTCGCGCGCTCTCGTGCTGCCACTCGGGCATCTCGGCGTACAGTTGGCCCACCGGCCAGCCGACGACCACGGGCGGAACCGCGTGGATCAGCGTGACGGGCAGACCATGCATTATGGCCTCACGCGTCGCCCAAGCGACGGCGGCGTCGGATGCGGCCGACCCGTCGACACACACCAGCACTCCATACTTCTTGGCGTTCTCCGTCATTTTTCCTCCTCTATGCCGGCGCCTCATCCAATTTGGGCAGCTCGATCTCGAGGTGCCGAATCGACCCGTAATCGGTTGGCCGGCAAGGCCAGCCGAGATCGAAGAAGACCGTGAGCATCAGGTGATTCTCGCCGAGGACGTCGGCTACGAACCGCCCGATTCCGTGAGCCCGGGCGATGGGCGCCAGGTGCTTGAGCAGGGCCGTGCCCACGCCCATCGAATGATCCTGGTGGGCAACCACGACCGCGACCTCGGCCACCGTGGGGTCGTCGACGACGACGCAGTGCGCCACGCCGATCAGCCGGTCGGCGTCGAAGGCGCCGAGGGCGTACACACCGTCCGCGGGCTCGGTCAGCTTGGCGACGAGCTCGCGCAGCGGCGACAGCTGCAGGGTAAAGAACCGAAAGTATCGGTCATGGTCGGAGAGATGTTCATGAAGCGCCGAAACGGCCTCGGCGTCGGCGCCGGTCAGGGGACGCAACGACACCAGCCGTCCGTCGAGCAGCCGAGCCGTGGCGGCGACCTTCACCGATGGATCACTCACGATGCCTCACGTTATTGCAGGACGGCGCGATTGGGCAGGGCCGTTAGACCCGGGTCGGTCGGCGTTGGTCCCGTGCGGGCGATGGCTACCGGTCGATCAGCGGTGCGACCCAATGCACCCGGGTACCGCCCTCGGGCGGGCCGGTGATTTCGCACGTACCGCCCAGTTGTTCGGCGCGCCGCTTCATGTTCGCCAGCCCGCTGTGGCGCGTATTGCCCGCCGGTATGCCGGAGCCGTCGTCGATGATGTCGAGGACGAACATGTCGGCGACGGTGATTTCGACGGTGAGCCGTGACGCTCCCGAATGGCGCAGGGCGTTGCTGACGGCTTCGGCGACCACCGCTTCGGCGTGGTCGGCTAGCTCACCGCCGACGGCCGTCATCGGTCCGTGCATGCGCATGGTCGTGACGATGCCACGATCCTCGGTCAGGTCGGCCACCACCTGCTGGATGCGATGCCGGAAGTCGCCGTTCTTGCCCGGCGGCGATTTCAGCTGGAAGATCGTCGTGCGGATTTCCTCGATGATGGTTTGCAGGTCGTCGAGCGTGCGGTTGAGCCGCTCGATCACCTCCGGGGAGCGCGCCCGCGCCAGCGTGCCCTGCAAATCCATGCCCGCGGCGAAGAGCCGCTGGATGACGTGGTCGTGCAGGTCGTGCGCGATGCGTTCGCGCTCGGCCAGGATAGTCAGCTGACGCGAGTCGTCGCGCGCCGACGCGAGCACGAGCGCTATCGCGGCGTGCGTGGCGAAATCGCTGACCAGATCGAGGTAGCTGTCGTCGAAGGGCGGCGCGTGGGTGCCGCGGGCGATGGCGATCACGCCGACGACCTCGTCGTGTGCGCGCAGCGGCATGAGGATCGCCGGGCGCTGCCCGACATCGGTGAACGCCTGAATCGGGTACCGCAGCGCCTCGGTGATCAACGGCTCACCGGAGCGGAACACTTTGCCGGTGCTCGAACCGTCCACCGGGACCTGTTGGCCGACCACCTCGGCGGCGTGCACCCCCACCGCCGCCGAGACCACCAGCGTGTCGACCTCCGCATCGGGCAGGTCGGGGTCGGCGGGCACCAGGACGATCGCCTGCTCGGCCTCGGTCAGGGCGCGGGCGCGTTCGGCGATCAACTGCAGCGGGCGTCGGTGCGGCTCGGCGCTGGACAGCAGCGCGGTCGTGATCTCGCGGGTGGCCTCCATCCACTTCGCGGCCGTCCGCTCGCGTTCGAACACCTGCGCGTTGTCGATGGCGACCGCGGCGGCGAAAGCCAGGGCGCGCGCGGCCACCTCGTCGGATTCGGAGAACACCCGCTGCGGATCGACGTGGGTGAGGTAGATGTTGCCGTACACGGTGCCCCGGATGGTGATAGGCACCGCGAGAAAGGCGCGCATCGGTGGATGGTGTTCGGGGAAGCCGACCGCGGCCGGATGGGTGGTCAGGTCCTCCATCCGCACAGCCGGCGTGTCCAGCAGCGACAGGCTCAGCAGCCCCTTGCCGAACGGCAGGTGCCCGATGCGGGACACCGTCTCGGGGTCCATTCCCTGGTGGACGAAGGAGACCAGGTTGCCCTCGGAATCGCGGATGGCGAGCGCGCCGTAGGGGGCCGAGGTCAACTTCCTGGCCGCGTCGATGATCCGGTGCAGCGTCTCGTCGAGGTCGAGGCCCGCCCCGATCTCGACGATCACCCGGAGCAGTTGCTCCATCTGATCGCGTGCGGCCAGCAACTCGTCGAGTTGCTCGTGCATCCTGCTGACAAGCCCACGCTGACCTAGCCCGGCAAATGCCGAGCCGCTTTCGTCGCTGGCCACCCGAACCGATCCCTCCACGACACGACAGCCATACGGCAAGCTGCGCCACAGGTAGCGGCGCCCCGCACCAGTTGCCTACGGCCAGCGTAGTCGAATCGGGCGGGATGAGCGGGGGAAGTTCGGCGTTTCGGCGCCGCTACTCCGGCGGCGTTGCCGCCGGTGGCTGGGAATGGCCGGCGTGCTGATCCAGCTTCGACGCGAAAACCGCCGCCTGAGTGCGGCGCTCCATGCCGAGCTTGGCCAGCAACCGGGACACGTAGTTCTTCACCGTCTTCTCGGCGAGGAACATCCGGGCGGCGATTTGCCTGTTGGTCAGGCCCTCGCTGAGCAGCCCCAGGAGCGTTCGCTCCTGTTCGGTGAGCCCGGACAGTGGGTCTTCGCGCTCCGCCGCGCCGCGGAGCTTCGCCATCAGCGCGGCCGCCGCCCGATTGTCCAGCAGGG
Organism: Mycobacterium sp. SMC-2; assembly: GCF_025263485.1. Classification (NCBI taxonomy): domain Bacteria; kingdom Bacillati; phylum Actinomycetota; class Actinomycetes; order Mycobacteriales; family Mycobacteriaceae; genus Mycobacterium; species Mycobacterium sp. SMC-2. The sequence goes on along the minus strand of NZ_CP079863.1, from coordinate 2,099,935 downwards.
ACTTGCCGGCGCCCACCTCCTTGATGGCGTGCGCCAGCTCCATGCCCTTGATGTCCTTGACCACGTAGCCGCTCGCGCCGGCCAGAATCGCCTCCAGCATCGCTTCGTCCGAGGTGAACGACGTCAGCATCAGGCAGCGCAAGTCGGGATGATCGGACACCAGGTCGCGGCACAGCTCGATCCCGTTGCCGTCCGGTAGCCGCACGTCGAGCACGGCGACGTCGGGCCGCAGCGCCGGGATCCGCGCTTTCGCTTCGGAGACCGAACCCGCCTCGCCGACGATTTCCAGCTCCGGATCCGACGCCAGGAGGTCGGCCAGTCCGCGCCGGACGACTTCATGGTCATCGACCAAAAAAACCTTGACCATTGAGAACCCTTTCGCTGGTCCTAGGACCTGCATATCACAGATTGGTCATCACCCAAGCTCACAAATGCCGCCGATTCACGATCAACAGCGAACAGTCGGCGTCCTGCATCACCGAACTGCCGACCGGTCCGACCAGTTCGGCCACGTGGGCACGATTGTGAGCGCCGACGATCACCAAGCTCACCCGCCCGCGCGGGCCGGCCAGGTATTCGAGCAGGCCGACGTGTATCGCCACCGATTCGACCCGCAGCTGCGGGTGGCGCCGCTTCCACTGGGTCAGCCGGCGATCGAGGTCGGCGAGCGCCCGGCGGTCGGCCTCGGCATCCCCGCGTTCGGCCGGCCCGGTTCGCCGCGAGACGACCGCCTGGAGGGCGGCGCCGCGCAACAGGGCCTCTTCGATGGCGGCGCCCAGCAGCGCCGGGTCCAGCGATCCGGCAATCTCGACGAGCGTCTTTCCCGCAGGTTGCCGCCGGGGGTCGTCGCGGCCGCGGATGATCGCCACCGGGCAGCGCGCCGAGATGGCCAGGGCCGCGGCGGTGGAGCCGACCCGGCCCGGTTGAAAGTGGCGCAGCCCGACGGCTCCGACGCAGACCATGGCCGCCGATGCCGACGAGCGGACCAGCGACGCGACCGCGGGCCCGTGGACAACCTCGGTCTCGACGGTCAGCGGACGGCCGGCGGCCCGGATCGCCGTCACCGCCTGGCGGACCGCCAGCTCCGCGGTTTCTCGACCGTCCGCGAGTTCGGTCGCGTAGAGCAGACGCAGCGGGACGTCACGACTCACCGCCTCGTCGACCGCCCACAGCGCCGCGCGTATCGCCGCTTTGGAACCATCGATACCGGCAACGATCGATTTGGTTCTGGCCGGCGCTGTCATCGTCGTCAGTGGCGCACCACGAGCACCGAGCAGTCGGGATAGCCGACGATCGGATGGCAATTCGGGGTGGCCAGCCCGGCCATCTCGACGGCGTCGGTACCGCCCACCACCGCCAGTTCGATTGCGCCACCGGGGTTTACGCTTGGCTTCGCGCCGGTCCCCGCCGCGACGGTCTGGACGTGGACATCCGGGTAGCGGCGAATCCAGCTGTTGAGCCGCCGATCGATCTGCCGCACGGTGGCGTGGCGGCGCCGCCCTTCCTCCATGGCCTGGTGCACCACCTCGTCGTTGTCGGGCTCATCGTTGAGCACGACGGCGATCACCCCGAGTTCCGTCGGCGATCCGTCGGTATTGGTGCGGATGACCGCGACCGGACAGTGCGACCCCGCCACCAGGCCGGCCGCGGTCGGGCCCAACAGTCCATCGGAGGCCCGCCCCCGCCTGGCGGTGCCGACGCAGACCAGGGCCGCGCCCTCCGATTGGTCGACCAACGCCTGCGCGGGATCCCCCGAGAGGATCGCCGTCTCGATCTCGACCGGCTTGCGCTCGTTCTGGACGGCGCACTTCGCTTCGGCCAGCGCGGTTTCGCCGCGCTCGACCTCCCATTCGGGGGTGGGCGCGAAGCCGCTGCGCCCCTCCCGGCGCGGGATGACATACACCAGGCGGAGCGGCAGCTGCCGGCCCAGCGCCTCATCGACCGCCCACTTCGCGGCGTTCACCGCGGCTCGAGAGCCGTTGACGCCCGCGACTACTGCCTTGGCGTCCAGCTGGTTCATCTCAGCTCCTGATAGTTCCGATCATTCTCAGGCTATTGCTCCGACGCCGGCGATGCACGGGCCGTTAGGCCTCAACCGCGAAGTCGGTCGTCCCCACCTCCACCGGTTCGGCGACCAGCTCGAACAGCCGCTCGACGTCGGCGCGCTCGCAGACCGCCGTACCGGGCGTCATCAACATCGCCGCACCCGCCGCGATTCCGAGACGAACGGATTTGGCGAGCGGCCAGCCGTGAGTGATGCCCACCGTGATCGCGGCAACCATCGCGTCGCCGGCCCCGACGCCGCTGCCGCCCGGCATCGGAACCGCCGAAAACCGCTGGCCCGCATGGCGCGTCGCGACCAGCGCGCCATAAGGACCCAGGGACACCACCACGACTTCAGCGCGGCCGCTGTCGATCAGCTGGTGGGCGGCCGCCAATTGCTCGGCCTGGGTGGCGAGTCGCCGACCGACGCATTCTCTCAGTTCTCGCACGCTTGCCTTGAGCAGGAACACCCCCGAGGAGACGTGCTGCAAGCCGCCGCCGGAGGTGTCCAGGATGAGCTTCACGCCCAGCTGCCGGCACATGTCGGCAACCCGCTGATAGAAGTCGGCCGGCACACCGGGTGGCAGACTGCCGCTGGCCACAACGATTTCGGCCGATTGGGCCGCCACCCGCAGTTGATCGAGGCATTGCTCCTGCTCTGGCACGGTCAGCTCCGGCCCGGGCAGGACGAACCGGTATTGCTGGCCGGTGCTGGTCTCGTTGACGGTGAAGCTCTCCCGCGTCTGGGCGGCGATCGGTATCTGCCGGAACGGCACTTCGGCCTCGCTGAGCAGACTCGTGACGAGCCCACCGTGCGACCCGCCGGCGGGAAACACCGCGAGCACCGAACTGCCGAGGACCTTCGCGATCCGGGCGACGTTGATGCCGCCGCCGCCCGGGTCGTAGCGCGTCGCCGAGCAGCGCAACTTATCGGTCGGCCGCACCACGCCGACGCTCGTGGTGATGTCGAGCGCGGGGTTCATGGTCAGCGTGACGATTCGCGTTCGGCTCAGGGCCCGATCGGGCGGCGTCTCCATCTTGGTTGGCTCCGCGCCCCTCAGAGGCCGCTCGGGTAGGTTTCCGGCGTCTCGCCGGCGATCCACAAGCTGGTGACCTCGAGCGGTTCCAGCGCCCGGGTCCTGTCGATGTGGATCATCGCGTCGAACTGATCGGCCGGCCGGACATGGAAGTAGTGGCTCTGCCGTTCGGTCTCGGGCCGGTAGATCACGCCGATGGCGCGGCCCAGCCGAACCGCGCTCAGCGGCCCCGCCGCGGCCGGGCTGAGGTGCGCCGACACCATGAACGCCGCCCTGCCGGTCTCGTGCAGCAGTTCTTCGATGCTCCCGTTGAGCGCCGGGCGGACGACCTTTCGTTCGGCGATGCCACCCCAGTCGCTGGCGGCGGTGACGGTGCCCGCGTAGGTGCTGAAGCCGAGCAGACACGCTTGGTCGCCGTGCCGCTGGCGGACCAGTTGACCGAGCGTGAGTTGCCCGTCGGCCCACACTTCGGTGGCGCGCGCGTCGCCGACGTGGGAGTTGTGCGCCCACACCACAATTCGCGCCGACGGCACGTCCTGGTGGCGGTCCAGATGCTTCAGCAGCGCCTCGAGCGTTTGTGCCATGTGCTTGTCCCGCAGGTTCCACGAGGTGACCCGCCCGCTGAACATCGCCCGGTAGTACACCTCGGCGTTGTGCACCGTCTGGGCGTTCTGGTGAGCGTAGAACAGCTCGTCCTCGGCGAGCAGGCCGTCCCTGCGCGCGTAGGCGAGTGCATTGCGCTGCATGTCGACCAGTTGATCGATCGCTTCCTTCTCGCACGATGGGCCGGCGCCGAAGGCCGCCGAGAAGCCGTACGCCTGACCGTCGTCCGCCGAGGTGTGGTCGAAGCAGGAATAGCGCTCCCGCGCCCGCGCCGCCGCCTTGGGGTCGATCTTGTCGAGGTAGGCGATCACTTCCTGCATCGACCGGTGCAGGCTGTAGAGATCCAGGCCGTAGAAGCCGGCTTGGCGCTGGCCGTTGGTCTCGTGCAGCCGGTTTCGGGCGCGCAGCCACTCGACGAAGTCACGGACGACGGTGTTGCGCCACATCCAGGCGGGAAAGCGCTCGAATCCGCTCAACGCCTCGTCGGCGCTCGTGTCGCTCCCGATGCCGCGAACGTAGCGATTCACCCGGTAGGCGTCGGGCCAGTCCGCCTCCGCCGCCACGGCACAGAAACCCTTCTCCTCGATCAGCCACTTCGTGATCTCGGCCCGGGCCTCGTAGAACTCGTGTGTGCCATGCGAGCTTTCGCCGATCAGCACGATGCGCGCATCACCGATCAACCGCTCCAGCGTCTCACGAGGCGGAACACCCGCCGGCGCGTCGATGGCCACCCGGCCGATCACCTCGGCGGGCGTGGGGGCCGCGGCCCTCGTCGGGACGCCGGTCGTCGGCCTCGCGAGCAGCCGGCGAACCTCTTCGTCGGTGACCTGGCGGAAGTCCCAGAACGACTCGCCGACCGCGAGGAACGGGGTGGGCATGCTCGCGCAGACGACATCGTCGACAAGCCCGGCGAATTCCCGGCAGGTGGACTCGGGGGCCGCCGGCACGGCGATGACGATGTGGGCGGGCTCCGCTTCGCGCAGTGCCTGCACCGCCGCGAACATGCTTGCGCCGGTTGCCAGTCCGTCGTCGACCAGGATGACCGTCTTGCCGGCCACGTCCACGGGTGGACGTCCGTCGCGATAGGCCGCCTCGCGCCGAATCAGTTCCCGGCCTTCCCGCTCCGCGACCGCGCGCAGTTCCTGCGGGGTGATGCGCAGACCGCGCACGACGTCGTCGTTGACCACGACGCGTCCCCCGCTCGCCAGAGCCCCCACGGCGAACTCCTCATGGCCGGGGGCGCCGAGCTTGCGCACGACGAAGGCATCCAACGGCGCGTGCAGCGCCGCCGCCACCTCCCACGCGACGGGGATGCCGCCCCGCGCCAGGCCCAGCACGATCACGTCGTGCCGGTCGCGGTAGGCGCCGAGGAGGTTCGCCAGCACCCGGCCGGCTTCGCCGCGGTCGCGGAACACACGCCGCGGCGAGCGCCGGGTAGCGTCAGCTGCTCTGGTCATCACGCGCCGCGGTCACTTCCCGTTGGACTGGACCTGGACGCGCCGCCCGGCCGGCTTCGCCTCCGAAACCGCCACCGACACAGTGAGGATGCCTTTGTCGTAGTTGGCTTCGACGTTGTCCTCGTCGGCCCCCGCCGGCAACGACACGGTCCGAACGAACGAGCCGTAGGAGAATTCCGAGCGTCCGTCGAAGTCTTTCTTCTCGCTACGCTCGGCCTTGATGGTGAGCTGTCCGTCGCGCACGGTGACGTCGAGGTCCTTCTCGGGGTCGACGCCGGGGATCTCCGCGCGCACCACGTAACGGCCGTCCTTCATCTCGTCCTCGAGCCGCATCACGCGGGTGTCGAAAACGGGACGAAGTCCGGACAGGGTGGGGAAGCCGGCGAACAGGTCTGCGAACTCGGGGAAGAGCGACCTGGGCCGCCGGGCGGGAAGGGTAGTCATGGAATCTCCTCAGATCTGGTGATTGACCGTGACTCCATCCGACCAGTCAGCCGTGATCGGCGGTAGGGACCGAAGTCCCAGGCTTGCGGGCCGTTCGTCGAGTCACCTTGCGCAGCTCGCCGATATAGGCCATGACGCGGTTCAGGATGAGGCCGTAGGCGTCGCCGTCCTCGGTGAGGCGGACCAGGCCGCGGTGGCGGAGAAAGCCGTCGAGGCGCTGGTCCAGCCGCCAGTCGAGATAGGTGTCGCCGGCATACGGCGAGTGCAGGAACGCGAACGCGAGCTCGTCGACGTCGGAGTCGGTCAACGACGGGCATCCGTCTGTGGTAGGGGGCATTTGGCTGCTTACTCGCCTCGGGCGTGGCCCCGTATGGCGGCTTGCACCGCGGAGACCCGCGACCGTGCCCGCTCATCGGCGGCCTTCTGCTCCGCGGCCGTGACGACTATCGCGTCGGGACCCGGGTACACGGTCGCCTCCTCCCCGGTGTCCAGCCACCGGACCCGGTAGGGCGGTTGACCATCGGGCGAACGCACTTCGGTGACCAAACCGCGCAGGCCCGGGCGCCCGACCGTGCCGCTCTTGATGACGAGCCAGTCCCCGACTTTGGCGATCATTGCCATCTCCCTTCGAAGTTGTTGAGGCGCAACCGAACCGCCCTAGCGGCGCATCTCCAAGACGTCGCGTACGGGCCGGCGCGGCGTGGGCTCGAAAGCGCCCTTGCCCGCGGATGTGGTGCCGACCCGGATCAGAACCTGGGGCACCGCTTCGGCATCGGGTATGAGCTCGCGGACCATGTCGCGACTGGCCTGCAACTCGGTCACGTGTGTCACGGGGCAGGTCGCCAGGCCGGCCATGGTGCACTCCAGCAGGATCGCGGAAAGCGCCTGGCCGCACCGGAACGCGTCGGCGCGGGTGTCGGCCGGTGTGGACAGGACAAGGATCTCCGCTTGATCCTTCAGGCCCGGGGCGCCCGTCTTGGCTTGACCGTCGGGGAAGCGCCGGTTCACGTCGACGGTGCCGGCCTGTGCCCCCCTGGCCAGCGCGGCTTCGGGTATGCCGTCGTCGTGCCTGCCCGGCGCCGTCCACCAACGCAATTCGTGGTGGTAGACGTCGTCGTAGCGGCGCAATGCCTCGTTGAGGCGGGCGGCCTGAACCAGCCGCGGCCGCGCGTCGTCGGCCAGTACGTCGAGGGTGACCAGGTCGGGGTCGAACGCGCTGCGCAGCACCGGCTCGAACGCCGCCCAGTCCCTCGGTGCGCCGAACGGTCGCCGGTCGGTCCTGCGACGCAGGATCGCCGCCGCGCGATCGCGCCGGGCCGTGGCGACGTAGTCGGCGGGGACGAAGTCGATCGAGGCCAGGTGGTCGAGGTTGTTGGGGTTGGGGAACTCGTCCACGCCGATGCCCCACCCCTCGGCCGCCATCGCGACCCGGAAGTGGTCGAGCACCGCGCCGCAGCTGATGATCGACTCGCGGCCCGAGCCATCGGCCGAGGGCACCGTCCGCTGTGGGTCGGCAAACAGATCGACGGTCGGGCCGCCGGCCACCCATCGCCACGGCTGGGTGTTGTGCAGCGAGGGGGCGCGGCAGGCGAGTTCGACCGCCCTGGTGAGCACTTTGGAGTCGACCATGGTTGGGGTCATTGCTCGTCGGTCTCCTTTCCTACCTGGACCCTCGGGCATGCGGGCAGCGCGCGCCAGGGTCCTTGGTCCCCAGCGTCGGGTCATTGGACCCGCGGCGCCACCGGCCGGACTGATGACCTTTTTCTCTTTTGCCGCGATGCCGCGCGGCAAACGATGGAGGCGACCCCGCAAACCGAGGACCCCCCTATGGATGTCATCCGCAAAACGGCCGCCGACCTTTCCGTTCGGCCCAACCTGACGGACTACGAGCACGAACGCGCCCAGTTCCACTGGTCCGATGTACCCGATCTGTGCGAAGGCATGGGCCCCGGCAGGTGCAACATCGCCTACGCCGCCGTGGACCGGCACGCGGTGGGCCCGGCCGCGATGCGCACGGCCCTGCGCTTCGTCACCGATACCCCCCCGGATGGCGCGGGCATCACCCACGACCTCAGCTACGCCGAGCTCGGCCGGCTCTCCAGGCGGTTCTCCAGCGCGCTGCGCTCCCTGGGGATCAACAAGGGCCATCGCGTGTTCACCCTCATGGGCCGCACCCCCGAGCTCTACATCGCGATGCTTGGCGCGCTGCGCAACGGCAGCGTCGTCTCCCCCCTGTTCTCGGCCTTCGGGCCCGAGCCGATCGCCACCAGGGTCAACATCGGACAAGCCGACGTCCTGGTCACCACGAGGGCGATCTATCAGCGCAAGGTCGCCAAGATCCGGGACCGGCTGCCGTCGGTGCGGCATGTGTTCATCGTCGACGGCGACCAAGCCGCCGACCCGCCGCCGGACACCCTCAGTTTCTGGCAATGGGTGAACGCGGCCGACGAGAACTCGCCGATCGAGCCCACCACCGCCGACGACCCGGCTCTGCTGCACTTCACCAGCGGGACAACGGGTACGCCCAAAGGCGCCATGCACGTGCACGGCGCCGTCGCGATGCACTACGTCACCGGCTTGTACGCGCTTGACCTCCATCCCGACGACACCTATTGGTGCACAGCCGATCCCGGCTGGGTGACGGGCACGTCCTACGGCATCATCGGCCCGCTGCTGCACGGGGTCACCTCCATCGTCGACGAAGCGGAATTCGACGCCGAACGGTGGTACCGCATCCTGCAGGACCAGGGCGTCTCGGTGTGGTACACCGCGCCGACCGCCATCCGGATGCTCATCAAGGCGGGACCGGAACTGCCCGCGCAATACCACTTTCCGCGGCTGCGTTTCATCGCCAGCGTGGGCGAACCGCTCAACCCGGAAGCGGTCTGGTGGGGGAAACGCGTCCTGGGCTTGCCGATCCACGACAACTGGTGGCAGACCGAGACGGGCGGCATCATGATCGCCAACACGCCCGCGTTCGACATCAAGCCGGGCTCGATGGGCCGCCCGCTGCCCGGGGTGGAGGCGTTCATCGTGCGCCGCGACGACGACGGGCCGGTCGAGGTCATCGACGAACCCGGCGTCGAGGGCGAGCTCGCGCTGCGGCCCGGCTGGCCGTCGATGTTCCGTGGCTACCTGAATGCCGAAGAGCGATACCGGAATTCGTTCGCGGGCGGCCTCTACCTGTCCGGAGATCTGGCGAAGAAAGACGCCGACGGTTACTTCTGGTTCGTCGGCCGCAAGGACGACGTGATCAAGTCCGCGGGGCATCTGATCGGCCCATTCGAGGTGGAAAGCGCGCTGACCGATCACCCGGCGGTCGCAGAGGCGGCCGTCATCGGCATACCCGATCCGACGGTCGGCGAAATGGTCAAAGCGTTCGTCACGCTGAAGAATGGCGTGGTGGGCGACGAAGACCTGCGGCTGGAACTGCTGGGCCACGCGCGCAAGCGGCTCGGGGCCACGGTGGCGCCCAAGGAGATCGTGTTCGTCGATTCGTTGCCGCACACGAGCAGCGGCAAAATAATGCGGCGCCTGCTGAAGGCCCGCGAACTAGGCTTGCCCGAAGGTGACACCTCCACCATCGAGCAACACCCGGTCCACGCCGAGGGAGTGCCGTCATGACCCGCGCCGGCGACAATGCAGCGCGAAGCGGTGAAAGGAGCGGCGCCCGATGACCGCCGTCAAGCTGGCCCATGAGCTGTTGTCGGACATGATCCGGGTGCGGCGCATGGAGGAGAAATGCGCGGAACTGTACAGCGCGGCCAAGATTCGCGGGTTCCTGCACCTCTACGTCGGTGAGGAAGCGGTGGCCGCCGGGTCGCTGCGCGCGCTGGCCGACGACGACGCCGTGGTCGCCACCTATCGCGAGCACGCGCACGCGTTGCTGCGCGGGATCCCGATGACGTCGATCATGGCCGAGATGTTCGGCAAGCAGGAGGGCTGCTCGCGCGGCCGGGGCGGGTCGATGCACCTGTTCGATGCGGCCAAGCGGTTCTACGGGGGCAACGCGATCGTCGCCGGCGGCCTGCCGCTCGCGGTGGGCATCGCGCTGGCCGACGCCCAGCTGCGCCAGAAGCGGGTGACCGCCTGCTACTTCGGCGACGGCGCGGTGGCCGAGGGCGCGTTCCACGAGTCGCTGAACATGGCGGCGCTGTGGAACCTGCCGGTCCTGTTCTGTTGCGAGAACAACCTTTACGCGATGGGAACCGCGCTGGATCGCGCCCAGTCGCAGACCGATCTGACCGTCAAGGCGGCCGCGTACCGGGTTCCGACGCTGGCCGCCGACGGGATGGACGTCGAGGCGTGCCATGCCGCCGCGCAGCAGGGTGTCGATCACGTCCGCGACACCGGGGGCCCGTTCTTCATCGAATTCCGCACCTACCGGTTCCGCGCGCACTCGATGTTCGATCCCGAGCTGTATCGGGACAGGGCCGAGGTCGAACGGTGGCGTGAACGCGACCCGATCCAGGCGTTCACCGCGAAGTGCGTGGGCGACGGCACGCTGTCGGACGCCGACGTGCGGGAGATCGAGGATGCGGCCGCCGCCGAGATCGAGGCCGCGGTGGCGTTCGCCGAGGCCGGAACGTGGGAGGACGTGGCGGATCTCGAGCGTGACGTGCTGACCCCGGAGTCGGCGCGATGAAGACCAGCTACCGCACCGCCGTGCACGACGCCCTGCGCGACGCCCTGCGCGACGACCCCCGTGTCGTGCTGATGGGCGAGGACGTCGGGCGTTACGGGGGAACGTACGCGGCGTCCAAGGGCCTGCTGGAGGAGTTCGGGCCCGACCGCGTGCGGGACACGCCGCTGTCGGAATTGGGCTTCGTCGGAATCGGGATCGGGGCGGCGCTGGGTGGGTTACGCCCGATCGTGGAAGTCATGACGGTGAACTTCAGCCTGCTGGCGCTCGACCAGATCGTCAATACCGCTGCGGCCCTGCGCCATATGTCCGGCGGGCAATTCTCCGTGCCGATCGTGGTCCGCATGGCCACGGGTGCCGGCCGCCAGCTCGCCGCCCAGCACTCGCACAGCCTCGAGCCCTGGTACGCCCACATCCCGGGCATCAAGGTGGTGGCCCCGGCTACCGTCGAGGACGCCTACGGCATGCTGGCGCCCGCCCTGGCCGACCCCGACCCGGTGGTGATCTTCGAGCACGTGCAGCTCTACAACACCTCGACCGACGTCGACGTCCTCGTCCCGACCGACATCGCGCGGGCGGCGGTCCGCCGCGGCGGCGCCGACGTCACGGTGATCACCTACGGCGGCTCCCTGCCGAAGGCGCTGGACGCCGCCAACGAGCTGTCCCTGGCCGGAATCGACTGCGAGGTAATCGATCTGCGCGTCCTGCGCCCGCTCGACGAGACCACCATCCTGGAGTCCGTCCGCAAGACGCATCGCGCGGTGGTGGTCGACGAGGCGTGGCGCACTGGCAGCCTGGCCGCGGAAGTCACCGCGCGGGTGATGGAGGGCGCCTTCTACGACCTGGATGCACCGGTGGCGCGGGTGTGCAGCACGGAAGTGCCCATGCCCTACGCCAAGCACCTGGAAGAGGCCGCCCTACCCCAACCCGCCAAGATCGTCGCCGCGGTGCAGGGCCTGTTCGGGGAACGGCCGTGATCGAATTCAAGATGCCCTCGCTCGGGTCCGACATGGATGAAGGCACCCTGAACGAGTGGCTGGTCAAGCCCGGGGACAAGGTGACTCGCGGGCAGATCGTGGCGATCGTCGAGACCACCAAGGCCGCGGTCGAAGTCGAATGCTGGCAGGAGGGCATCGTCGACGAGCTCGTCGTGCCCGTCGGTGAAACCGTCCAGGTGGGAACGACATTGGCCACCCTGGTGGGCCCCGGCGAGCAGGCGGAGAAGCGACCGCGGCCCCGGCCGTCGGCTAAGGAGGCCGCCAAGCCGGCGACCGCGCCGCCGACGGTGCCGCCCGCACCCAGCGCCCCCCCGACCGTCCCCGGACGCCGCCGCTGGGTGTCGCCGGCCGCGCGGCGATTGGCTCAGTCGCTGCACGTCGATATCGACGCGGTGACCGGCACCGGACCGCAGGGCGCGGTCACCATCAACGACGTCGAGCACGCCGCCGCGGCCAAGCCGGTCGCGGCCAAGCCGGCCGGCAAGCCGGCGGCGGCCGACCGCGCGGCACAGATGCGCAAGTCGATCGCCGCGGCGATGAGCCGATCGAAGCGGGAGATCCCGCATTACTACCTCGCCGAAGAAATCATGCTGGAAAAGTCGCTGTCCTGGTTGACCGCGAGAAACGCGCAACGCTCCATCGACGAGCGGGTGCTGCCGGCCGTCTTGCTGCTGAAGGCCGTCGGCGTCGCCGCGCAGCGGTTCGGCGAGTTGAACGGATTCTGGCGGGAAGACGGGTTCGAGCCCGCGTCCGGAGTTCACGTCGGCGTCGGGATATCGCTGCGCGGCGGCGGGCTTGTCGCGCCGGCCATCCACGACGTCCCAGAGAAGAAGCTGGACGAACTGATGAGCGACCTCACCGATCTGGTGGCGCGGGCGCGGTCCTTCTCGCTGCGCAGTTCGGAGATGTCGGACCCGACCATCACGGTCACCAACCTCGGCGACCAGGGCGTCGACGCGGTCTTCGGCGTCATCTACCCGCCGCAGGTCGCGATCGTGGGTTTCGGCCAGCCGGCCGAGCGGGTCTGCGTCATCGACGGCGGGATCCGGGTCGTCACCACCGTGCAGGCCACGCTCGCCGCCGACCACCGCGCCAGCGACGGGCACCGGGGCGCGCTGTTCCTCGCCGCGATCAACGAGCTGCTCCAGCAGCCCGACCTCCTAGAAAAGTGATGCGCAATGACCAATGAAGACACTCGTGCCGTGGTGCTGTCGGTGCTGACCACCATCGCCCCCGAAGTGGACCCCGATGACATTTGCGACGACGTCCTGCTGCGCGACCAGGTCGACCTGGATTCCATGGACTGGCTGAGCTTTCTGCGTGGTATCCACAAGCGATTCGGTGTCGACATCCCGGAATCGGACTATGGGTCGCTGCGGACGCTGGCCGACGTGGTCGGCTACGTGGAAGCGAAAGCGTCTGCAGTCTGAGCATGATGGGCAAGGCGCCGGACGTCAACGTGCTCCAGCGGGCAGTCCTGCTCGCCTGCCGCGCCCCCTCGGTGCACAACAGCCAGCCCTGGCGCTGGGTGGCCGAGGACGGCGCCCTGCGCCTGTTCGTGGACCGTCACCGGGCGATACCCGCCACCGACGTTTCCGGCCGAGAAGTGATCCTGAGTTGCGGCGCCGTCCTGAACCACCTCTGCGTCGCCATGACCGCGGCGGGCTGGGAACCGAAGGTCGAGCGGCTTCCCGACCCGGATGACCCCGACCAGCTGGCCTCGGTCACCTTCAGCCCGCTGGAGTACGTCAGCGAGGAACAGCGCCGCCGCGCCGAGGCGATCCTGCAGCGCCGCACCGACCGGCTTCCGTTGGGGCGCCCCACGTATTGGGACGCGTTCGAACCCACATTGCGCGGCACCTTCGACGACAACCTGGTCAGCCTGGACGTGCTCCCCGACAACGCGCGGCCGCTGCTGGTGGAGGCGTCGCAAATCACCGAGGAGATTCGTCGCGACGACTCGTACTATCACGCCGAACTCGACTGGTGGACTTCGTCATTCGTGTTGGCCGAGGGGATGCCGCCGACCGCGCTGGCCTCCGACAAGGAGAGCTGGCGGGTCGACGTGGCCCGCAGCTTCCCGGTCCGCAGCCACGCGAACCGGCGCGGCGAGGTCAAGGTCGACTGGGCGAAAATCCTTGTGCTGTCGACGCCCGAGGACACCAGGTCGGACGTGCTGCGGTGCGGCGAGGTGTTGTCGACGGTGTTGCTCGAATGCACGGTGGCCGGGATGGCGACCTGTCCGCTCACCCATCTGATCGAGCTGGACGAGAGCCGTGACATCGTGCGTGAGCTCGTCGGCCGGCACGGCGAGCCGCAGGTGTTGATCCGCGTGGGGATCGCGCCACCGATGGAACAACTTCCGCCGGCCACTCCGCGGCGCCGGTTGGACGACGTGCTACGGATCCGCTAGGCAATCCGGCCGCGGGCTACGCCCGAGCGGGTCAACGACCTTTGGTCCCCGGCCTGCGGGACTTTCGGCCGCCGCCGCGGGGCGGCCCGCCCAATACCATCGAGTGTGTAGTCCTGTCGATGAAGGGATGACTGATGTCACTGACCGATGATGGGGTGTTTATCCTGCCGGTGAACGAGTGCTGGGATCTGCTGCGCGGCGCGACGCTGGGGCGCCTGGTCACCAGCGTCGGTGGTCAGCCCGAGATCTTCCCGGTCAATTACGTTGTGCAGCAACGCACCGTGCTGTTTCGAACCGCGGAGGGCACCAAGTTGGTCAGCACCGCGATCAACAACAAGGTGCTGTTCGAGGTCGACGACCACAACGTCGCCGAGGGGTGGAGCGTGATCATCAAGGGCACCGCGCGCTCTCTTCGCAGCAACGAGGAAATCGAGGAGGCCGAGCGCGCCCAGGTGCTGCCCTGGGTCCCGTCGGAGAAGTCGCATTTCGTGCGGATCGTTCCCGAGGTCGTCACGGGCCGCCGGTTCCGTTTCGGTGCGCCGGTCTAGTGACCCGCGGCTAACCCGGCCTCATCCTGCGCGGGCGCGGGACGAATTCCAGCGACAGCAACACCATCAGCGCCGCCGGGATGTGGTGCGCGCACAACACCACGTAGCGCCGTTGCGACAGCGCGTGGAACTTGCGGAGGTAGCGGTACAGGGATTCCAGCCGGATCAGCGGATCGAGCAGGTGGATCAGCGACAGCGCGACCCGCTGCAGCGGGCCCGGTTGCGCGGCCTCGAAGATTTCCGGGAACGCCGCGAAGGCGAGCGAAAGGCGCCGTCCGCCAGCGTTTTCCGCATGAGCTATCATGTCGACGCTGAGCCGCTCGTCGACGCCGTTGGGCGCGTCCCGACGGCGGAACGGCACGTCGAGGCTGACTTCGGATCCCCCGCCGGCGGTTAGGTAACGGTGAAACGCGACCGCCCGCCCGCGCCGGTCCCGCGCGATGGCCAGGGTGACACCGGGGAAGCGGCCCTGCAGCGCGCCGTCGAGGTTCATGCAGAATCCGCGGTCGGTGCGCGCCGCACGGTGAGCGGCGTACAACACCTCGGTCAACTCGGCCCGCATCGCGCCGCTGAGCCTTTGTTCGTCGACGATCTCGGTCGTGACGCCGCAGTTGTGCGTGCGCTGCACCGCTTGGCGCAGGTTGCGGAAGCGCCGGCCCCTCAGGGTGAAGTGGCGGATGTCGACGACGACATCGCGGCCGATCGGCACCGACAGCATCGGCTGCCCCACGGTGTCCCTGCTCCACAACCCGAGGTGGCGTTCGCCGGCGGCCAACACGATGATCTGCCACCCCCGGCTGCGGCACATGCGGACGAAATCGGCTACCAGATCGTCGAATTGGGTCACATCGCCAATCGGATCGCCGCTGACCACGGCGAACCCGAGCCGCGTGCGGTAAGCGATCGCCGCCGTGCCGCCGGTGTTGAAGTGATAGCTCTTGCTCGAGTGCATGGCGAACGGCGCCAGCGGATCCCCCCGCGTGGCGTTGACCAGATCCCACACCCGGCCCAGCCGCCCGGGCTGCGGTGCGGCCGTGGTGGGCAGCATCAGCGCGAGCCCGCTGCCCGCAATCAGGACGTTGCCCAGCGCTGCCCAGGACACGAAATGCGCACCCAGCCCGGCAGCCACCGCGCCGGCCGCGTACATCGCATGCGCGGCGGTCACTGGACGGCCGAGAAAGATGCCGCGCGCGATCAGGGCGGTGGCGCCCAGCAGCGCCACCGACCACCCGAACCGGCCCGGGGCAACGCGTTCGTAGCCGAGATACTGGCGCGCGAACAGCGCCACCGACCAAACCAGGACGCACAGCAGCATCAGCACGCTGACGACGCGCGCCGCCGGGACGTCGGCGCCGACCAAGACCCGCTCCCCGCCGCGGGCCGCGTTGGGCCCGCGGCTTTTGGGCCTGATCTTCACGCTGCCCTCTAGCGCACGACGAGCACGGAGCATTCAGGGTGGCGGAAGAGCGGATGCCCATGGGGGCCGACCAACTGCGCCAGCTGACGGGCTTCCTCCGCGCCGATCACGGCCAGCAGAACTCTCTCGTCGTTGGCGCTCAAATAGCCGGCGATGGCTTGCTTCGTGGTGATCGGGTAGACGCGCACCTCGGGATAGCGCTGTCGCCATTGGGCTACCCGGCGTTCGAATTCACCGTCGGCGTGCTCGGTGAGTTCCTCGGGCCGGCCACCGAGGACAAGCATGGGCGCCCCGCGCAACTTCGCCTCCGCCGCAGCACAATTGACGACGGCGTCGTTGCCGGGTGTGTCCGTCAACCGGACGACGATCCAATTGATGTCCGGTGGCGGCCGGTCGGAGCCGGTCCGCACGACCGCGACCGGGCAACGCGCCTTCTCGGCGAGCTCGCTCGCCGTCGAACCGACGATAGCGCGCGCGTAGCGTCCGATGCCGACGCAGCCGACGCAGAGCATCTCCGCATCCGAGGAAGCCTCCAATAGCACCGAACCGGCGGGACCGCGCGGCATGTCCGTTTCGATGGTGACGGCCTTACCGGTGCCCTCCACCGCCAGCCTTGCTTCCAGCAGCGACTTCCGGGCGTGCTCGACGTCGCGCTCGTAGTCTTCCGGCGACTCGTGCGTCGGCTTGACAACGGAGACGAGACGCAGTGGCGCGCCGCGGCTGATCGCCTCGTCGACGCCCCACAGCGCGGCCGCGATCGCCGCCGACGAACCGTCGATTCCCACCAGGATTGGTTTCATCGTCCGACCTTTCCTTCCGCCGTCGCAAGTGGGCAGGGGGTGTCAACTCGTTTCGACAGACGAGCGGACCGGCTCGGACCGCTCCGCCCGACGCTTGATCGCTAGCAACAGCGCACGCGTCCCGAGCGCTATCGCCGGCCTGGCCAGTTCCAGGACGAACACCTCGCCCGGGTAGCGCAAGCCGATTCGCGCGCGCGCGAGGAGCCGGACACGGTCCTCCCAGTGTGGCTGTAGGTGAAACGACAAAACGGCGTTCCAGCGCGGCTCGGATCGCAGGGCGTTGAGCACGAGGTACTTTTCGGGCGCGATCTCCGCGACGTCCAGCGTCACCCCGTCGGGCAACCCCATCCAGCCTTCGGGGGCCAGCCGGATCCTATCCCCGACCTGAAGTTGCGCGTTATCACCCTGTGCCGCAGGGGTTGTCGGCGCCGCTGCGCCCCTATCCCGGGCCATCTGCACCAGCCATGACCAGACCGCGGGCGCGGTCGCGTCGACATCGACCGCCTCGGTCGTCTGGACCGCCGGGTCGCTCACCAGGGCATCGCCCGGGACTCGCATCTGCGACTCCGCCTTGGTGGAGCCCCAGTTGCGGTAGTACCTGCGGGCGCAGTACAGAACGGTGAGCAGCGCGGTGGCCCGCGCGATCCGCCTCGTCGTGTTGGCCATGGCGCCAGTCTGCGCGGAGCGCCCCGGTGCCTGCGAGGGTCCTAGGTCCTCGGTGCGCCCGCCGATGTGCCCTGCGCCCCGGCGACGGTGCCCTAACCGGCCGGGGTGATCAGGCCGTAATGCCCGTCGTAGCGGTGGTACAACACGCTGGCGCAGCCGTAGTCGGCGTGGATGAAGAACAGGAACGGCAGGCCGAGGATGCCCAGCCGGCTAGCGGCCCCCGCTTCGGTGAGACACGGCAGCGGTTGTTGGCTGACGGTCACGGGCAGCGCGTGCCGGCTGACCCGGTCGGCCAGCGCCGGCGCCGCCAGCGCAAGGCGGTACCCCGTCGGCCCCCCGCGATAGAGCACACCGGCAGTGCCGGTGCCCTTCTCGGTGAACAGGTGAAAGTCGTAGTCGAGCAGCTCCATCTCGCGGGCGGCATCGTCGAGGGTGCAGGGCGCCATGCTGAACGACTTGCGGCGGGTGATACGGCGCTGGTCCGCCGGACGGGGGAAGTAGTTCGGCCGGCGCGCCGGCTGGGACTCGTGCCGCCATTCGTCGCCCGCCGGCACTTCGCCGCGCCGCGCCTCCCAGTGTTCGGCGGCGCGGTCCAGGCGGCGACGCAACCGAGCCGCGAGCAGATCGACAGCTTCCCGCACCGTGTCGGCCTGGACCTGGGCGCGGACCGGCCGGCCGTCGACATCGAGGTTGGCCTGCGCGACGACGGGCCGCTGCACCGCCGGATCGCGATGACGGGTCAGCCTCACGCGGGCGTGCAGCACCGGGCGGCTCGCGTACCGCGTGACCTCACCGATCTTGCTGCGCGCGTACTCGGCCGCCGAGGGAAGCTCCTCACGCGGGGTGACCTGGACGTCGATATCCTGTGGCGATGTTGTTCTGTGGCGCATAGCTACAGTGCTACGTGACGGAACCGGTTGCGGGACAGGGCCAAAAGTCACCGGGCTGCACCCGTCACGGCAATGCCGCTGCCCGCTTTTGACCGGGCTGGCCGGCGCTTTCAGCCGCGTCGGTCTCACGCGCCAAGAAGGCGCTGAGTTCGCCGATCGCGGTCATCAGCGGGGCGGGGAAAACGATGGTGGTGTTCTTCTCCACCCCCAGTTCGATCAGGGTCTGCAGGTTGCGCAGCTGCAACGCCAGCGGGTGCGCCATCATGGTGTCGGAGGCGTCCCCGAGCGCGGCGGCGGCGCGGGCCTCGCCTTCTGCGGCAATGATTTTGGCCCGCTTCTCCCGCTCCGCCTCGGCCTCGCGTGCCATGGCTCGCTTCATGCTGTCCGGCAGCTGAATGTCCTTGAGCTCCACCAAAGTGACCTCCACGCCCCATTCCACCGTGGTGGCGTCAAGGA
Source organism: Mycobacterium sp. SMC-2 (assembly GCF_025263485.1). NCBI lineage: Bacteria > Bacillati > Actinomycetota > Actinomycetes > Mycobacteriales > Mycobacteriaceae > Mycobacterium > Mycobacterium sp. SMC-2. The sequence goes on along the minus strand of NZ_CP079863.1, from coordinate 2,081,521 downwards.
TCTGGCGAATGCTTCCGTTGATCTTCTCGGTTTGGGCGAGCACTTCGTCCAGGGAATGTTGCCCGACGACGTTGCGCAGGGTGGTCTGCGCGATCTGGTCGATGGCGGCGTTGACGTTTTCGATGACCACGACGGCCTTGCGGGCGTCGATGACGCGGAAGTAGGCGACGGCGGCGATGTCCACACTCACGTTGTCGCGGGTGATGATGCCCTGGGACTGGATGGGCATCGTCACGATCCGCATCGAGATCCGCCAGAGGCGGTCGATGATCGGAATGATGATCCGCAGCCCGGGTTCCCGAACGCCGATCACGCGGCCGAGGCGGAAATGCACACCCCGTTGGTACTGCTGCACCACCCTGATCGACGCCAGCCCCAGCACCAGCGCGACCACAACCCCCAAGACCAACAGAATCCCGGCTGTCTGATTCATGACGACTACCTCACTTTGGGCAGCGCTGCTCATCGACAGTGCCGCTGTTCTCGAGGCTAGAACCGCGATGGTTGGTCGATCAGCGGCCGAAAGTCCCGACCGCCCGAGGAGAAGGGCCTTTGCCCGCGACCGTGAGGAAGCCGGCGGGCCTGCGGGCGGGCGTCGGAGGTCCTTCGCGGTCGGGACTTCGGTCCCTATCGCCTTGTCCGGCAAACCGCTCAAATAGGGGTTGTGACTGGGACAGTTCCCGCAACGGCGCAACACGCCGCGGCATCCGGTGTCGGTGCGCAGGTCATCTTCCTCGCGTCGCATCCGGCGTGGCTTTCGGCGCAACGACACGCAGCCGAGCTGGCCGAGGCGATGCGCCGTCATCCGTCCTCAGGTCCCTCCCGCTGCGCTCGAGCCCGCATCCGGCGGCCCCGGTCGTGACCCGGGTAGCGGCCCGCAGGATGCTGGCCTTGTCGGCGGCCGCCCTGATGCTGTGGGCCGGTGCGCCGGGCATGGCGGCCGCCGATACCGGGCGGCCGCAGGCCAAGCCCGAGGAACGGGCGGCGGCGCTGATCCGGCCCGCCATCATGTATCTCGCCGGCGAAGGCTACGGGTTGGTCCGGTTGCCCAATGGTGAGGTCCTGTCTCAATTCGGGCGAGGTTCCAGCATGCCTTTCCTGGCCACCTGGAACTGCACGGCGTTCGTCGTCAACCCCGACGGTTGGGTGGCGACGGCAGGCCACTGCGTCGACCCCGCGAGCGCCACGTTGCTGATACTCAAGCGGGCCGCCGAGGAATACCGAAACGAATTTCCCGACGCACCCGAGTCACGCGATTCTGCAGCCACTTTGGAGTGGCTGCAGAAGAACGCGCGCGTGGAAGGTGACGCGCCCGGCCAGGGCCCGCATGTGAGCGTCGCGCTGATGTCCGGTACGGGAACGAAACTCGCGGACAAGGTCGTCGCCAACGTCGTCGATTTCCGGCCCCTCGGCAAGGGTGACGCCGCGCTTCTCAAGGTGGCCAAGCGTAACCTTCCGTCGTCCGAACTCGATACCGACGCTGACGTCACCATTGGCACGCCCGTTCTCGCGGTGGGCTTCCCCGAGAGCACCCAGAACATCACCGGCGCCACGCTCGACCCCACCTACAAGAGCGGCAAGGTCAGCAAGAAGTCCGTCGCGGGGTCGAATCCCGCCTACGAGATCGACGCCGCCATGACGGACGGGATGAGCGGCGGCCCGACGATCGGGTTGAACGGCAAGGTGATCGGCCTGAACAGCTTCGCCCCCGTCGGCGAAACGCAGCCATTCAACTTCATCGCGCCGGCCGACGGGATAGCCGCGATACTGGCCAGCAAGGGCGTCAAGCCGATGCTCGGACCCGCTGACCAGTTCTATCGCAAAGGGTTGACCGACTTCTACGCGGGCCGCTACACCACCGCGATCGACGAGTTCGACCAGACGCTGGCCATGTCGCCCGGCTATCCCGGCCTGGACGAGCTCAAGACGACCGCGGTCAACCTGCGCCAGGAGTACGGGGATGCCTCGCCGCTGAGCGGCAGGAACCTGTTGTGGTACATCGTGATCAGCGTTGGGTCGGTGATCGGTGTCGGCGCCGCCCTGACCTTCCTGGGGCTCAAGAGGCACCGTCGGATTCATCCGGCACCGGACGTACAACCGCTTCGCCTGATGCCCACGCCTGAGTCGGGGGCCGCCGAGCCGCACTTCTGCGCACATTGCGGAGCCGAGCATCATCCGGCGGAACGGTTCTGCCCGAACTGCGGCAAGCGCATAAATCTTCCTACGACGACGCGGGGAACCGGGCTGATATCTTGACAGGTGGCAGATCGCGATGAGCGCGGGATTATCAACCAGATTGACAACCCGGTTCGATGACGCGGTGGCCCGCACCCGGGAAGCCCTTGCACGGCAAGGACTCAGCGTACTGACCGAAATCGACCTCGCAGCCAAGCTACAGGCCCTGCTCGGCGTCGATATGGAGGACTACCTGATCCTCAGCACGTGCGATCCGGCTCTGACGTATCGGGCCATCAGTGTGGACCGAGAGATCGGGCTGCTGCTGCCGTGCAGCATGTTGGTGCGCGCCGACCCGAGCGACACGGGCACCGTGATCGTCGAGGCGATGGATCCGGGCATGTTGGTCGAGGTCACCGGCGACCCGGACCTCATCGCCATTGCCAGCGAGGTCACCGAGAACCTGCGCGCTGCGATCGCTTCGCTGACCTGAATCGATTGATCTCGGCGGCCACCATCCCGGCCACCGCCGGCACGGCTCGGGCAACCCGAGGGGTCAGCCCGGGGCCGGGGCCGGTATCTGCCGCCTCGACGGCGAAGACCACAACCGCGTCGGGAACCCGCCCAAGCGCCTGGGCCAGGGCATGGGTGCGGCCGATATCGATGCTGTGCGAGCTCAACCCATCGGGCCGAGAGGGCACTTCGGCCAACTCGCAGCGGTGGATCCGACCCGGGCTCGCCGGGGAGATGACCGCCGCGTCGATGATCACGGCCAGCCCCGCCCCCGTCCAGGCCTCGAGCAGACCCATCGGCTCCGCGATACCGGTTGTGACAACAACATTCGGCCACCCAAGACCGTCCAATGCGTTGGCAACGGCGACACCGACACCGTCGTCGCGACGGTACTCGTTGCCGAGCCCGATAACGACAATACGTCCGTCGCCCTCGCTCATCGTCGCTTTACCGTCAGCGTCAGGAAGTGCGCCGAGCAGGAAATGCAGGGGTCGTAACTGCGAATCACCCGCTCGCACAGGGCCGTCAGCGCGGCGTCATCCAGCGCGAGGTTCTCGGACACCACCCGGGCCAGATCCGCCTCAATGGCCGCCTGGTTCTGCGACGTGGGCGGGATGATCGTCGCCGCGGAGACCAGCCCGCCATGATCGATCTCGTAGCTGTGATACAGCAGGCCGCGGGGCGCCTCGCTGACGCCGTGCCCGGTACCCGGCCGGGCCGGGATGTCGACGAAAGGCCGTGGCGGCCGGTCGTATCCGTCGATGATGCGCAGCGCCTCCTCGATCGCGTAGACCACCTCTACGGCGCGAACGATTATGCTGCGGAAGGGGTTTCGGCATTCACCCGACAGCCCGGCGGCCGCGGCCGCCTGGGCCGCGATCGGTGAAAGAGTAGCCGAGTTCAGGCAATAGCGCGCCAAGGGGCCGGTGAGGTAGCGGCCGCCGTCGAGTGTCGCGTGCAGGGCGGTGGAGTGGGGCACCTGCGACTCACGCACGTGCTCGGTGAAGGCCGCCAATTCGAACGCTTCCCCGGCGCTGCGCGCGATGACGCCGTTCTCAATCGGATACTGGCCGTTCTGGCTCAGCGCCAGCATCTCATGGTCGAGCTCAATGTCGGGGAAGTCGAAACCGGCCACCCACTCGACCGTCGCCACCGCGTCGTCGAGCGCCCGGCGCAACTGCTCTTCGATCGGCTTGAAGTCGGACCGCTTTGGGACGGAATAGAACCCGCCTAGGCGCACGTTGATCGGGTGTATCGACCGCCCGCCGATGAATTCCATCAGCCGGTTGCCCGCCTTCTTCAGGCGCAGGCCGCGTTCGACGATCTCGCGCTCGTCGCGGGCCAGCGCGATCGCGTCGGGGTAGCCGAGGAAGTCGGGTGCATGCAGGAGATAGATGTGCAGCATGTGGCTGTGGATCCATTCGCCGCAGTACAGCAGCCGGCGCAGCGCGACGAGCGCTGCATCGACCTCGACGCCGCAGGCGCTTTCGATCGCGTTGCAGGCGCTCACCTGGTAGGCGACGGGGCAGATTCCGCATACCCGGGCGGTGAGATCCGGCGGCTCTGTGTAGGCGCGTCCCCGCAGGAATGCCTCGAAAAACCGTGGCGGCTCATAGATGTTCAATTCGACGGTTTGCAGTGCGCCGTCCTTCAGCGTGACATGCAGCGCCCCTTCGCCTTCCACTCGGGTCAAGGTGCCGACCGACAGGGTGCGGGTCTCGGGGTTCACGGCTTGCTTCTTTCGTCGCTCATTTCCTGGGCGAAGTTCGCGACGTTGAACGTCGAGAACACCCGGTCGACATCGCCGTCGGACATCCCGTCGCGGCGCAGCAACGGGATGAGCGTCCCGATTTGCGGGGTCGCTGCCGGGCCGAAACAGCCGTAACACCCGCGACGATGGCTGGGGCACAACGCTCCGCAGCCGGCGTGAGTGACCGGTCCCAGGCACGGGGTGCCGTCCGCGACCAGGACACAAGTCACGCCGCGCATCTTGCACTCGGTGCACACCGTCTTGGCCGGCAGGTGCGGCTTGCGCCCGATCAGCAGCGCGGCGAGCGTGTCCAGCAGCTGGCCGCGGTCGATCGGGCAGCCCTGCACCTGGTAATCGACCTTGACGTGCGCGGCCGCCGGGGTGGACGTCGCCAGCGTGTCGATGTAATCGGGCCGGGCGTAGACGACGGAGGCGAACTCGTCGACGTCGGCGAAGTTGCGCAGCGCCTGCACTCCCCCGGCCGTCGCGCACGCGCCGATGGTGACCAGCACCTTGGACTGGTCGCGGATTTCGCGGATCCGTTGCTCGTCGTGGGGGGTGGTGATGGAACCTTCGACAAGCGACACGTCATAGGGTCCGCCGATCATCGAGCTCGACGCCTCGGCGAAGGTGGCGATCTGCACCTGGTCGGCGAGGGTCAGCAGCTCGTCCTCGCAGTCGAGCAGCGTCAGCTGGCAACCGTCGCAGGAAGCGAACTTCCACACGGCCAGAGTTGGGCCCATCACAGCTCCTTGACTGCCAGTAGCGGGCCGGCGACGTCGTAACCGACGACCGGCCCGTCGCGGCACACCAGCAGCGGTCCCAGCTGGCAGTGGCCGCACGTTCCGATCCCGCATTGCATGTTGCGCTCCAGCGATACCCGAATATCGGTGGCGGCCATACCTTTGGCCAACAGCGCCTCGGCGGCGAACCGCAGCATCGGCTCGGGGCCGCACAGAAACGCGGTGGTGCGGTCGGGATTCAGCGCGAGTCGCTTCAGCGGCTCGGTGACCAGGCCGACCTCGCCGCGCCAGCCGTGAACCGGGACGTCGACTGTCAAGTGCAGTTCGATCTGCGGGTCGGCGGACCATTCCTGGAGCTGGGCGGCGAACACGAAGTCCTCGCGCGAGCGAGCGCCCGCGATCAGCGTGAGCTTGCCGTAGCGGCTCCGCCCCGCCAGCGCGCCCAGTACCGCCGGGCGCAGCGGGCACAACCCGACGCCCCCGGCGACCATGACCAGATCTCGCCCGGCGGCTTCCTCGAGCCCCCAGGTGGTGCCGAACGGGCCCCGCACCCCGATGACGGCGCCGGGCTGCGCGTCGTGCAGCGCACGGCTCACCGCGCCGACCGCGCGGATGGTGTGCGTGATCGAACCGTCGGTGACCGTGGGGTCGCCGCTGATCGATATCGCCGCCTCACCGATGCCGAAGGCGTAGAGCATCATGAATTCCCCGGGCTGCGGGGTGCGCAGGACTTTGCCCAGCGGTTCGAGGCACAGTGTCGCCGAGTCCGGGCTTTCCACGACGCGGCTGCTTACCCGGTAGGGGTTGGGCGCCATCGAGGACGGTGGTGCGCCGTCAGTCATCGCGGGCCATCTTGTTCATCTCTTCGGTGATGTCGATGCCGGTGGGACACCAGGCGATACACCGCCCGCAGCCGACACAGCCGGACATGTCGAACTGGTCGTGCCAGGTGCCCAGCTTGTGGCTGATCCAGTGCCGGTACCGCGATTCCGGGGACTGGCGCACGCTGCCACCGCCGTGGACGTACGTGAAATCGAACTCGTAGCACGACGCCCAGTGCTGCCAGCGCTCGGCGTGCTCGCCGGTCAGGTCGCTGACGTCCTCGGTACTGGTGCAGTAGCAGGTCGGGCACACCATCGTGCAGTTGCCACACGTCAGGCAGCGGCTGGCCACCTCCTCCCACTGGGGGGATTCGCGCGACTCGATCAGCAGGTTCCGCAGATCGGCGTCCGGCATCGCGCGGCCCATCCGGTGCGACGCCGCCTGCACCTCGGCCCGCGCGGAGCCCACCTCCGCGTCGCCGGCGGCCCAGTGCGGGACGGCAGCGAGCACGTCGGCGCCCTCTTGGGTGCCGACGTCGACCACGTACGTCACGGCGTCGCCGTCGACACGCTCGGTCAGCGCGAGGTCGTAGCCCGGCCCGGCCGCGGGGCCGGTGCCCATCGAGGCGCAAAAGCAGAGTCCGCCCGGCTCAGTGCAATTGACCGCCACCACGAAAATCTGCCGATGCCGGCGCACGAAGGAATTGTCGGGAAACCGGCCACGGCCGAGGACCCGGTCGAGCGTCGCGATCGCGGCCAAGTCGCACCCGCGCACCCCGAGGAAGGCGTAGCGCGGGACCTCCTCGTCGGCTTCGGTTTGGGTGATGCCGTCCCGGGTGGCGGACCATAGCCGGCGCCGCGGCGGGTGCAGGAACTGCTTCCATGACTGCGGCCCGGACGAGTGCCCGAACGCGGCGGCGTCGTCGCGCCGGCGCACCCGGTAGTGCCCCGGCGCCACCTCGACTCCCCAGCCCCGCGGGAGGTCCGCGGCGGACTGCAGCTCCTCGAGGACGATCGCGTTGTCCCGCAACGTCGGACCGACGACGCGGTAGCCACGTTCGATCAGGACCTCGACAAGGCGGTGCAGCCCGGCGGTGTCGAACGATGCGGCACCGGCATTCTCACCGTATCCGCTCATCGACCCATCATCCGTCGGTTGGACTGTGCTGTATAGGGGTTGACAACGGCTCACCGGCTACTAGGCCTCCGCCAGAAGCTCGACGTCGCGCTCCGATGCGGTCCCAGCGGGTTACGGCCGAAGACGCGGGCGACCCGCCAGCAGCGTGGGTCCGATGTGAACGTCTCCATGGTATCCTCTGCGCCACAACCGTTTTGGCGCGTACGCCGTGTCAGTGAGCGACCCGGTGCTCGTGATCGTTCATCCACTCGACCAAGTCGGAGAGTTCGCGCCGCGGTGTCGCCGGCAACGGATCCGCGTTGATCGGCGCCCAGCCCACCCGCAACAGCATCTGGGGATGGTTGCTGTCGCCGAAGATGTCGGATTGGACCGCCGCGCGCGTTCCCGGCGTCTCCAACGGTTCGGTGACCGGGCAACTGGCCAGCCCCAATGACGTCGCGGTGAGCAGCACGACGCTGGTCGCCTCACCGGCGCGAAGCTGGGCCAGGCGATCGTCGTTGCGGGTGCCCAGCGCAAGGACGACGGCGTTGTCGTCAGCGGGTGAGGATTCCGGCGGCATGGGCAGCACCGGCCCGGCGAAGAGCCGGCCCGGAATCTTTGCCGTCGGATCCGGTACGGGCGTGTTGCGCGCGGGAACGCCGGCCACCGACGCGTAGCGGCCACTCCACTCCGTCAGCTCGGCGAGGTAGTCCTGGTTCAGGTGATCCTGGACCGATTGAGCGACGATCTTGCGCAGATTGTCCAGATCCTCGACTTGGCACAGCGTCACCCCGCTTCGAGCCGCTCGCGCCGCCATCAGGGCGACATCGCCCACGGGCACCGGCCAGGAGCTGTAGTAGCGCCGGTCGGTTCGCCGCCGCGGTATCGCCGCGGCCAGCGCGATGTCGACGGAGTCCGGGCGGTGTGCCGAGAGTTCGATCGCCGCAAGGTGGCTGGGGTCGGCGGGATTGGGCAGCCGGGTCACCTTGGAGAGCCAGCCGACCGCTGCCAGCGCGACGACGCAGTGATGCAGGGCCGCACCGCAACTCAGCATGAGATCCCGGCCGTCCGGGTCGGTGTTGGGCAGTTGCCTGCTGGCGTCGGAGTAGAGGTGCAGGCTCGCCGCGTCCACCCGCCACCGCCAGGGTTGGCTGTTGTGCACCGACGGCGCCCGGCATGCCAAGCTCAAGACCGTCCGGATCGTGCCGGCATCCGGAAAGCGGGTGTTCATGGCGGTCTCCCCTTTTGGTATCGCGTCGTCTTACCTACGATTGCGGATCGCCACCGGGCCGACGAGAGCACGACGGCACTAGGCCGAAGGACTTTGGGCCAATCGGGCGGCTATGCGGCCACCGCGATGGCTACGTCGACGGATAGCTGATCACCGATGGCGTAGGCCGCCGTCCAGTCGCCGACGCACGCTGCCCGTGCCAGCTCGTCGACAAGGGGGCTGTGGGCGCCCAGCTCCGCCAGCCATGCCGAGACGATGGGTGCGATCTCGTGGCCGGGCACGCGGACCGTGCGCCCGCCGTGCAGGCGATCGGTCACGCGGTAGATCGTCGCGGAGGGCGTGCCTCGCAGGTGTTGCCGTCCTGTTGTGAACCTCATCACGGCCTCCTCGATCGAGCCTGAAGAACATCCGACCACGTGGGCGCCGCGGCCCACAGGGCCGAACGCAACCGGCCGGTGAGTGCTTCAGTCGTGCTTTCGAGGGTGCGGAGGTCCCGCGGTGGAGGGGCCGTTGGTCACCTGGCTGCGCGACGCCAGCGCGCCCGCGATCGAGGCCCCCGCGATGGTGAGCAAGGCGCCGAACATCAGCGCCGACGCTTCGCCGGCGACCAGGAGGTGTTCCTGGGTGCCGATGGTGGCCGCGGCCACCGGCACACCCAGCTGGGCGGACGAGAGCACCGCCAGGGTCAACGGTTGGCCGAACAGCCTGCCGGCGCAGTGCGCGAGCACGGCGCCGAGCCCCAGCCCCACGCCGAGCAGGATGAGTTTCGGGTGCGAAATCAGCTCGCGCACCTGCAGTGAGGCGCCCAGCCAGACGAAGAACAGCGGGCTGAAAAACCCTTCGGTGATCCCGAATAGCTGGCGCGCCAGCCGTCGCGGTTGACCGACCAGGCCGACCACCAGGCCCACCGCGAAGCCCGCCAGCATGATCGACACGCGCGTGCTCATGGCGAGCGCCGCCAGGGCGAACAACACGATGAGGTTGGTGCGCAATTCCAGCGCGAACCGGCGGTTCTCGGAGTAGACGTGCATGCGGCGGCGCCAGCCCTTGGCGTCGGATTGGCGCAGCAGCACGTAGAACACCACCGCGCATGCCGCCACCGCCAGCGCGCCCAGCGCGGCGGTGGGCGCATCTTGCAGGTCGATCACCAACGGCAGCAAGACAATACAGGCGGCATCCGCGACCGCGATTTGCGCGGTGACGGTGAGCACCGGTGGCCCCTTCAACCGCAGGGAGTCGATCACCGGAAGCGCCAGCGCCGCCGACGACGACGCCATGAGGACCGCGTACAGCGCCGCGTGTCCGGTTTTGAAGGCCGCCGCCAGCCCGGCGCCGATCGCCACCGCGACGGCGCCGGCCAGGGCCGCCCGCGCCAGCGCCTGCGGTAGCGATGAACGCAGTGCGCCGTCACCGACCGGGACATGGGTACCCACGACGAACATGACCAACGCGAAGCCGATGTTGGCGAGCAGCTGAAACGTCGGGTCGGTGACGTCGACGACGCCCAACCCGGTCCGCCCGATGACCAGACCCGCGATCAGCTCACCGATGATCACCGGTATCCGAAGGCGCGGCAGTGCGGCCAGCAGCGGTCCGGCCAACCCGACGGCGGTCAGCAGCGCCAGGGTGTGGAATCCGAACCCCGACACGTCAGCAGTCCCTCCGCGCCAGCATCAAGACATTCTGCATTCTTCGCGGGGCAGTGCTAGGGATTGATCGTGTTATCCCCGACCTGACGGCCCCAGACGTACTCGATCGCGTACGGCGAGCCGGTGTCGAGGTGGTTGTACGGCGCGATGCTGTTCCCGGTGTCCATCACCAATTCCGGTGCGGGCCAAAGGTGCCGGGTGATTTGCTGCCAGCAGCCGGGGGCGCCCCCCGGCCCGCCGTGGGCGTTCACCCGCGGCAGGTTCTCCGGGTAGGTGTACGGGTTGGGCGCGCCGCCGACGACCCCGGCCAGGCCGCCGACCAGGCTGGCGACGGTGGCCACCGCCGATACGGGGTTGGCCAGCAGCCCCAGGCCAGACAGCGCCTCGGTGTTCATGTTCAGCGAGTAGCCATTGAAGCCGCCTTCGGAGGCGCCGGTCAGGGGCACCACGTCGTGGTAGTTGCGCAGCGTGCAATAGATCGCCGGGCTGTAGGTGTCCAGCAGCTGCGCGGTCGGCACCAGGTCTTGGGCGCCGCGCGCCAGATAGGGGCCACCGCGTTGGAAGATGTCGGCACCGGTGTTGCCGAACCCGGCCGCCGACAACAGCGCCTGATCCAGATCCTTCTGCTGCGCGTTGATGGTGCGCGAGGTGATCACCGCGTTATTGAGGAAGTCCAGCAGGTCCGGCGCCGCGTTGGCGTACGTGTCGCCCAGCCCGGCGAGCTGCTGAATGTCGTGACGCGCCTGCGGCATCTGCGGATTGACGTCATCGAGGACCGTGTTGGCGTTCACCACCGACTGTCCGAATTTGTCGCCCAGCCCGGTCAACGCTTGGGCGGCCGCGCTCAGCGTCAGGTTCAGCTTGACCGGATCCACCTTCTCGTTGATCGACACGATCGTCTGGAACAGCGTGTTGATCTCCGTGGTCACCGACCGCGCGTCGATCACCGTGCGCGGGCCGATCTTTTGCGGCGACGGGTTTTGTGGTGCGGTCAACGACACGTACTTTCCGCCGAACACCGTGGTCGCCTTGATGTCGGCGTTCACGTTCGCCGGGATGAGCGACAAGTACCGCGGATACACCTCGAGCGTGAATTTCGCGGCCGGCTTGCCGTCGCGCACCACCGCGGAGATGTCGCCCACCCGGCCGATCTCCACGCCGTTGTAGGTGACCTTCGCGCCGGGGTCCATCACCAGCCCGGCCCGCGACGCCAGCATCGTCAACTTGGCCTTGGGCGTGAAGCCGCCACGGAACTGCACGTAGACGAGGGTGAAAACGATGGCCAGGATCACCAGCACGGCGACAGCGATCCACCGGTAGGGCGGGAGCCGCTGGGAATTGATCTGCACCGGAGAAGACGGTGTCACCAGTGCCCCTTACCTCTGCGTCGCGTCCCGGCCCTGCACACATATTCAATTGCGAAGTCCACAGGAATGTACCTTGGCGGTCGTCGTTATGCGAACCGCTGTTCGCACAATCACTTCGCCCCCGAAGGTGAGCTTGCGTTAGCGTCATAGGCGTGACTCTCAAAGACATCGCCCTGACCACCCTTGACGGGCAGCCGACCACACTGGCCGAATTGTCCACAGGCGCAACGCTGGTGGTAAACGTAGCCTCCAAGTGCGGGCTGACTCCGCAGTACGCGGCGCTGGAGAAGCTGGCCAAGGACTATGGTGACCGCGGCCTGACGGTCGTCGGAGTGCCCTGCAACCAGTTCATGGGCCAGGAACCGGGGACGGCCGATGAGATCCGCGAGTTCTGCTCGACGACCTACGGGGTGACCTTCCCGCTGCTGGCGAAGACCGACGTCAACGGCCATGACCGCCACCCGCTGTACGCCGAGTTGACCAAAGCCACCGATTCGGCCGGCGAGGCGGGAGACATCCAGTGGAACTTCGAGAAGTTCCTCATCACACCCGGCGGTGAGGTGGTGCACCGGTTCCGGCCCCGCACCGAGCCCGACGCCCCCGAGGTCATCAGCGCCATCGAGGCCGTGCTGCCCCGATAGGCTGCGGCACGAAAGAATCCTCCGGAGGGCCGTTTCGCCGGTAGCAGAGACGGTGTGTGATTTCCCTTAGCCCTCACGGCCCCATCGGGGATCCGCTATCGGTTCACGACTCAAACCTCCAGCAGCGCCCTACCGTCCAGCATGCGAACCGGACGACCGAGCTGCTCGAGCAGGGTTAGGGACTTGCGCACACCGCCGTTAAGACCGTCGCGGTCGCTCGTGCAGAGCGCCAGGGCGGCTTCGGCCATGGCCTCGACAGGCTCAAAGATGCTTGCGTCAGTGAGGGTGTCCTCAGTGAGCGTCGCCTTCACGCCCTCGGTCAGAACGGCCTTCACCGGGGCGAGGGCGTTCACGACGATACCGTCGGCGTAGTACTCCGACGCGAGCCCTTCGCTCAGCCGGTTCAGGGCCGCTTTCGACCCGCCGTACGCCGTCCCCTGCAGGTGGTAGATCGGGTCTGGCGGGGGCGTCGTCGGTATGTCGCCCGACAGCGAAGTGATGTTGAGCACCCAACCGCCGCCGCGCTCCCTCATCGCCGGGATTACCCGCTGACACAGATCGAAGGGGGCGAAGTAGTTGATCGTCGTGATGAGCCGCAACCGCTTTTCGGAGATGTCGGTGAAAGGCACGAAGATTGACGTTGCGGCGTTGTTCACCAGTATGTCGACCGGCCCGAGGTCGGCGACCACCCGATCGATCATCTCGGCCCGGGACTCCGACGAGGTGAGGTCGACCTGATAGGGCCTCGCGCGGCCCCCTGCCGCCTCGATGTCGGCGACGGTCTCCCGCAGCGTCCCGGCGATGACGCCCTGCGCCGGCTCGTCCAGGCTCCTGGCGGCCACGGCGACGACAGCCCCCTCGCAGGCGAACCGCATGGCTATCGCGGCCCCGATCCCCCGGCTGGCACCGGTCACGAGGGCCACTCGGCCTTCGAGCGGGCGGGCCTCTTCCTTGTGTGACATCATCACTGACCCAGTGGGTTCTGGGTGACGTAGCGGCCCTCCTCGACCGGCGGGGGCCACAGGGTCGAGGGCAGGTCCGCGTAGTGGTAGCGGCCGGGCATGTCCATCATCGGGATGGCGATTCTGTCCAGGAATGCGTTGGGCGCCTTTCCGGACTTCGCGATCGCCATGAACGTGCGGGCGGTCGACCCGAGGTCGAACCAGTCTCGCTGCCACTCGATGCGGGTCTTGCCGTCCGTCTCGTCGCGGGCCACACCGAACCAGCTGCCGCCGATGCCGCGGATCTCGTACTCCTCATCGTTCTCGTCGAGCAGGCCCGAGCGTTGCTTCCAGAAGCCGACGATCATCGCGTTCTCCTCGTCGAGGATGGTCGCCATGTAGTCGTAGTGCCAGCCACCGAGTCCCTCCATCTCGGTACCCAGCGCCCAACGACGAATCTGGTCGCGGCCCATCGCCATGAAGTGCTCGTCGGGGGTGAACATCCAGCCGTAGGTGGCATTTTCGAGGTACAGGTTCGCCAGGTCCCCCCAGTCGCCAGCGCGCTCGGCCTCGCGGTTAGCCCGGAGCCAGTCGTCCCAGAACGCCTTGATTTCCGCGCGGGTGAAGCTGTCGGTCATGCTGCTTTCCTTTCAGTACTGCCGGTAGCGGCGTTGGACGTGCTCCTGGCGGATGCGAATCTGGTCGCGTCGTTCCTCTGGCGACACCCGGGGAGTCGACGCTGGGAGGTGGTCACCGATCTCGCTGAGCGGGAGCCTTCGCACCGTCACGATCGGAAGTCTTTCCGCGGGTTCGGGATACGTCCAGCGCATCGTCATGAATCCGACCGGCAATCCGGTGGTGTCCAGCCAGTTCGGCACGCCCGGGTCGCGGTGCGCGACGACGTAGCGGTAGTGGCCGTCGTCGTCGTGTCGCGCCTGGGTGCCGTTCAGGCTGCTGAGATGGTTTGCGTAGTCGTGCGATTCACCCCAGACGTTGGCCAGGTGGAATCCCATGTACGCCGGCGACTCGAACACCTCGGCGTCGATCAGCAGGGCCTCGTCGTCACCGATGTCATAGACGCCGCCGGCGTAGACGTTGGTGCTCTGGCCACCGCCGGTCGCCAGCGATGCACCGGCCGGGGCGTTGAACTCGTTGCGCGGCATGAAGCTGACACCGTCGCCGTTGCGGTCCCCGTACGCCTCCAGCACCACGTCGTAGAACTTGTTCCAGAAGCGGGTCTGGTTGTCGACGATCTCGCCGACGCGGCGCATCGCCGCCGCCGCGGTGGCCGGCTCGAGCGCGGGTGGATGCTCCCCGACCTTGTCCAGGCGGTGGATCAGCAGCTCGGGCGCCTCCTCCCGCTCCCAATCGTGAAACAGCGACCGCACGGTGACGTGCTCCGCGTAAAACTTCTGGGCGGTCCGTTGCGAGATCCGCTGCGTAACAATGAAGTTCCCCGTGTATCCCTCGGGCTGCTCGGGGGCCAGCAGGATGTCGAACCGGCCGTCCTCCCCGATCACCAGCTCGGAGGAGTCCAGCTTGCCGGTGTTGCCGCGCACTCCAGGTTGCAGTTCACCGAGGTCGCCGCTGTCACCGGCGTATCCGGCATGGGCCTCGACGATGAGGTATTGGGGCGCAATGGGACCCGACGCTGCCGGCGGATCGCCACGCCAGTGCCGCGCGTCCTGTACCCGGCCGGTGATCCGGTAGGAGTACCGGCCGTCGACCGGGGTCGACAGATACATGGCGTCGGCATTGTCGATGGTGGCCTTGTCGAGCACCTGGATGCCGCGACGGAAGTACGGAAACGCGGGATCCCCGAAGAAGGCCCGCTCGACGGCGGAGTACACGAACCCGAGCAGGTAGCGGTAGCCCTCGGCGAGCTCGCGTGGCCTGGACAGCGGCGGCGCGTGTAACTCGGGAGATTCCAGCGCTTCTCGGGCCTGACCCAGCCGGGAGATCATCTCGTCCCACGCGGCACGCAACTCGGCTGACGACTCAGTTGACACGATCCGACTCCCATCCAAAGCGGTCGAACAGCGGCGCCAGATGTGTACGGATGTCGTCGGCCCCGAGCCCGAATTCTTCGAGACTGTACGTGTGCCCGGAGCGGTACTCGCGGGCCTCCTCGTTCGCCAGCGCCTTCTCCTGCTCGGGCACCATGTCGATCCCGAGTTCGTAGTACACGCGGTGCATCGTCCCGGACGGATCGGTCACCAGGTCGCTGTAGTTCAAAATGATGCTCGGCACCTCGGGATGGGCGTCCAGCACGTCCAGCGGGTGCTGGTAGTAGTGATACGACGACTCCACGAAGGACCGGAACGATGCCTGCATGTCGCTCTCGGATTGCTTGCGCGCAGACCAGGCGAACTGCATGAGCTTGAGGAAGCTCGGAATCGTCTCGTAGGGATTGCGTACGGGTACAACGAATCTGGCATCGGGAAAGGTCTCGATGAGGCTCTCGACGCGTCCGCAGTGGATCGGGGCCTTGGAAAGGTGTGTCAGCCCGCGCCCGTTGAGGACCAACTGGCGGCGCACGCACTCCTTGTAGAACTGCATGACCCGGCGCCGCTTGCGGGCGGGCCACCGGTCGTCGACATAGTAGAAATCCAAATGCAGGGCTTGGGGGTACTGCACGACCCAATACCCCGACGCGCACGACATGGTCAGCAGGAACTCATCCTCCTCCGGCGCGAACAATCCGGACTCGTGAACCTGGTTGCTCTTGCCGAACAGCCGCACGTCGAGGGCGTCGATCCGCTTGCGCAGCCGTCCGCCGAATCGCTGGTCCCACCGCAGTACGGCCCGCAACATTTTCTTCTCGATGAGAGACGGAAAAAACATCTCCCACAGCAGTACATAGGAGAACCTGGGGTCGTTGGCCAGCATCCGGTGCAGATAGGTTGTGCCGCTGCGGGCGTGACCCACCACGAAAACCGGTTGTCGGACTTCAGTTCTCCGCAGGGACGGGAAGACGATCGGGTCGAGCGCGAAGGTCACCGTGTGCAGTAGGGCCATCGCCGGCACGACGACGCACAGCGTGCGGTACTGGCGTCGACCCCGGGCGGGATCCTGCTCACGGCGCACCAGGCGGACCAGGGCCCACCAAGTGCGCCAGTCGAAGTAGAAGAGATTCTTCATGATGCCCTTCAGGGGTTGACCTTGCTGATGATGTTGTCGGCGAAGCGCTCCAGCTTCGCCAGCTTGTCGGCCAGGGGCTGGGGGTCGTCACCCTTGATGTAGGGGTTGCGGATGCCGACGATGACGTCGGTGACGCCGATGTCCTCCAGACGTTTGCACCCGTCCACCGTGCGAGCATCGGGGCTGGCGGCATGAATCTCGAACGGCTCGTTGGACTTCCCCGCCTCGGTGCGAAAGGCATGCAGCTTGTCGAGCATCGCCTCGAGGAGATCGTTGGGGCCGCCGGCATGCATCCACCCATTGGCCTTCCGCGCCGCTCGTTTGAGAGCGGCATCCGAGTGCCCGCCGATCAGCAGCGGTATGGGTTCCGTGGGCACCGGACAGACTTTCAGGGAGGGCACGTCGTAGAAGCGTCCGTGGAACTCGAAGAACTCTCCGGACTCCAGCCCCCGGAAGACGTCGATCGCCTCGTCCATGCGGGCGCCCTTGTGGGCCGGGTCAACCCCCGCCATCAGATAGTCGTCGGGGTACGGACTGCTGCCGATGCCGATGCCCAGGCCCAGGCGGTTGCCCGTCAGTTTGGCCACCGAGAACGCCTCCTTCGCGGCCAGCACCGGCGAGCGGACCGGGAACTTCACCACGAAGGTGTTGAAGCGGATGCGGTTGGTGATCGCACCGAGGGAAGCGGCCAGCACGAACGGCTCGATGAACTCCTTGCCGTCCAGAAAGCTTCGGTCGCCGTCTGCCGTATACGGGTAGATCGCGTCGGAATGCTCCGGATACCCGATTGAGTCGGGGATCGAGAACCCGTCATAGCCGGCCGCCTCGGCCGCAACCGCCAGCTGCGGCAGATACTCCGAATGGGTCATCGAGTCCGAGAACGTGAAACGCATCACCGCATCCCTTTCCCACGTTGCGTAGGCAGTCGTCGATCGGTCACGTGTCAACCGCCAAGCAGTTCTCTGATGGCGTCGTCGATGTCGGGAACTGCCGACCCCATCGTGAGCGAACCCGCATCGATGATGAGGGTTTGGCCGGTGATGAAGCGTGACTCGTCGCTCGCGAGGAACACCGCGAGGTTGGCGACGTCATCGGGCCTGATGAATCCCTCGAGGGTCTGGTGACGCGAGATCGCGTCCAGGAGTTTGCGACTGGGGAACACGGCCTCGGCGCCGGGGGTGAGGACGAGTCCGGGCGCGATCGCATTGCACCTGATCCCCTGCCGACCATGACTGGTGGCGACATACTTTGTCACCGCCAGCGCAGCCGCCTTGGCAGCGGCGTAGGCGATGAGTTGGTTCGAACCGAAAAAGGGGCCCGCTGACGCGGTGATGATGACGGACCCGCCTCCGGTCTTGGTCATCTCGGGGATGGCATGCCTACACCCCAGCACCACTCCCATGAGGTCGACGTCGTGGGCCAACCGCCACGCCGAATCCGGTGTGTTCACGACGTCGGTGTCAACGGCCTCCTGGGCCGCGCCTGCGTTGTTGTGGATGATGTCCAGCCGGCCGAACTCGTCGATCGCGGTCTTCACCATGTTCGCGACATCGGCGTCTTTGGTGACGTCGGTGTGCGTGGCCACCGCCGACCCGCCTGCTGAGTTGATCTCCTCGACGACGGCGCCGGCGGAGTCACCGTTGATGTCGGCGGCGACGACGGCGGCACCCTCGCGGGTCATCGCGAAGGCCGTTGCGGCACCGATACCGCTGCCGGCGCCGGTGACGATGGCGACTTTGCCCTTGAGACGATCGGTCACCGCAAAGCTGCCTTGGTCGTCCGTTTCTCCGCGACTCGAGGGATTTGGTCTCGCTGCGAACTCATGATCAGCGACACCGCATTGTCGAGGCGGTCCGCGATGGCTCGGTAGCCGCCCGGCGTCGAGCGGGCATGCATCAGAGCCCCGGAGAAAACCATGTGCAGCGTCGCCACGACGTCGGGAGGTGCACCGGGCCCGAGTGAGGCGGTGATGCGGCGGCTGACTTCGACGGCGATCCGTGCGCGTATGTCGTCCATCGCAACGTCGTCGGCCATGATCGCCGTCGTGCACGCGTGGGCGAGGTAGGGCGTGTCCGCGACAAGCAGGACCAGCTCTCGCAGTTGGGCTTTCACCCTGGTCTCGGCGTCATCGTTGACGTCGACGAAGGTGGCGGCGTCGCGCAGAAGCCGTAGGTAGACCTCGCCGATCAGAACGTCCTTGGAGGCGAAGTGGGTGTAGGCGGTTGTCGGGGAGACCTCGGCTCTGGCGGCGACGCCGCGCACCGTCAAGTCGGCGTATGGCGACTCGGCGAGCGCTTCGACGGCGGCGTCGAGTAGCCGGCGAACGCTCCGTTCCGAGCGCGTGTTCCTACGGCGAGGGACGGGAGTGCCCGCCACGTCATCGACGGTTATTCCGGACACATGTTCAGATTAGACATGCGGCGAGGTGCGCACAAGGTTTTGGCTAAAGCATGCTTTTCCCAGGAGCTTTCCGCCCTTTAGGGCGTGGATTTCCGTCCATCGGGCGTTCGGAGCACTGCGCTGCTCCCGAAAAAGTGAACACATGACCAGATTCTTGATAACGTCAGGCGAGCTCGGTGCACAGCGACGCCGCCGAGCCAGGGCCACTTGAGAAAACAGGAGGACTGCGCCGATGCACCAACGTCTGGCAGGCAGGCGCGCACTGGTGACCGGGGCCAGCCGTGGTATCGGCGCAGGCATCGCAGAACGACTGGCCGCGGAGGGCGCCGATGTCGCCGTCACGGCGCGAACAGCCAACGAACACGATCACCCTCTAGCCGGCAGCCTGACCGAAACCCGTAAAAAGATTGAGCGGTACGGCACCACGATCGCCACTATCGTCGCCGACCTGACCGACGAAGAACAGCGCGACACCGTCGTTCCGGCAGCGGCCGATCAATTGGGCGGCTCAATCGATATCTTGGTCAACAATGCGGCTGCCGCGATGTACCAGCCGGTGGTGGGTTATCCGCGCAAGAGGCGACGGATCACCTTCGAAGCCAACCTCTTCGCACCCATCGATCTTGCCAATGCGGTGATCCCAGACATGCGGGCGCGCGGCGAAGGATGGATCGTCAATATCTCCAGCGCCACTGCCGAGCCACGGCCCGGGCCACCCTTCAACAAGACACCGCCCGGCACCACCACGGCGATCTACGGATCTTCGAAAGCCGCTTTGAAGGTGTGGAGTAACGCTCTAGGCGCCGAACTCCACGGCGACGGTATCCGCGTGAATGCCGTCGCCCCCAGAGCTGCGGTGCTCAGCGAAGGCGCGGCGGCTCTGGTCGGAGGCATGATCGGACCCGATCAGATCGAAACGCTGGAACAGATGGTGGAAGCCACACTGGCACTTTGCGATTGTCCTGAAGACATCACCGGAAAGCTGTTCACCAGTTTGGATCTGCTCGCTGAGTGGAGTCTCGAGGTGCGGGGACTTGACGCCTTACCGTTGCCCTAGGGCGCCCTTCGCTGGAGGTCACGCGCCCTACCGGAGATGCCGCCGCATCCATCTCATTCCTCACACCGTATCCGCGTCGGCTAAGACCCCGAATGTTGACAGGAGGGTTCGGCGGATCGCCCCTTGGCACCGATTTGACAACGCCCTATCAACCGTGAATTTGAGAGATGACTGTGACCGATGAGAGGTTCCCGATGAACGCATCCGAGACGGTTGACGTCGTTGTGGTCGGCATGGGCAGCGCCGGCCTTGCGGCCGCCCTGACCGCTCATGACGCCGGCGCTGACGTTCTGGTCCTGGAGAAGACCTCACCCCAGCACGCCGGCGGCAATTCGCGGGTGTCCGGACAGGTGTGGTTCAACCCCGACGACGTCGACCTGGCGCGGCGACACCTGCATGCCATGTCCTGGCAGTACAGCGTTCCCGACGAACTTGCCGGTGTGTGGGCATCGGAGACCTCGCGCAACACGGAGTGGCTTCTCGGGCTGGCCGAGCAGACCCGCGGCCGGGTGCAGCGCGATGCCGGGGATCCCTACGACGGAGACGGTACGGATTTCGTCCAGATCTCGTGGGGTGACACCTTGCGGCTGCAAGGCGTCAAGAACCCGCCCGAAGACGAGTACGACGAGGTGGAAGGGCATGACTGCGGGTCGGACTACAACGTCATCGGCGGCTCGATGGGGTTTTCGCGCCTGTGGTTGCTGTTGAAGACCTGCCTAAATGACAGCGGCGTCGAGGTGCTTTACCAGACCCGGGCTCTGCGTCTCGTTGAGGAGCCCGGGGCCGGGGTCACCGGGGTGCTGGTTTCGGGCGCCGACGGTGAACGCGTCATCGGTGCCCGCCGGGGAGTGGTCCTGGCCACCGGCGGGTTCGCCGCCAACCGCGAGATGGCCCGCAACTATCTGCGCCTGCCCAATGCCACCCCGTGGGGCAACCCGGCGTGTACCGGCGACGGAATCAAGATGGCGCAGCGTGTGGGCGCTGATCTCGCTCACCCGTACAACTACATGGCCATGCCCGGAATCGCCATGCCCCCCTTTACGACTGGCCAAGACGCGATGCCCCGGGGCGCGCGATTCATCAACGTGGGGGCGGACGGCCGGCGTTTCGTCGACGAATCCGTACCGAATCGGCATGGCAAGTCCATCCAGCGCGGGATGTTCGACTTCTACCCCGGTGTCCCGATGTGGACGATCTTCGACGAGGACGGACGGCTGGCCGGACCGCTCGTCCTTCCCCGGCAGTTCTTCGCCGTCGACTGGATCCGTCAGGTCGAAGGTTACGAATGGAGTCTGGACAACAGCGCCGAAGTCGAGCGCGGCTGGATAACCCGAGCCGACTCGGTCCGCGAGCTCGCCGACAAGCTGGGCATCGACGCCGACGGACTCGACGCTGAGGTCAATCGCTACAACGAGCTGGCCGAAAGCGGTTGCGACGACCCGACTTTTGGCCGCACGGCCGCCACGATGCACCCGATCACGCGTCCGCCGTTCTACGGCTATGAATGGGCGCAACTGCTGATCACCACCATGGGGGGCATCCGCAAGGACGAATTCGCCCGGGCGCTAGACCCATTCGGCGACCCGATCCCGGGGCTGTATTGCGCCGGCGACGTGAGCTCCACTTACTCGTGGTGCTGCTCGGGCGGCATGGGCCTTGGCGACGCGCTGGCCTTCGGGCGGATCGCCGGCCGTCATGCCGCAGAGGCCCCGAACCGATGAAGTTCTACATCAGCACCGGCTTTCTCGATACCCACGAAATTCTGCAAATCGCCAGGGCCGCCGATGAACTCGGTTACGACGGACTCGGCATACCCGACCACGTCGTCAACTTCGCCGAGCTCCGAACTCCCTACCCCTACAACGAGACCGGCGAACGCCGCTGGGAACCGTTCACCGATTGGCCCGATCCGTGGGTGCTCATCGGCAGCCTCGCCCAGATCACCAGCCGCCTGCGGTTTGTCACCACTGTCTACGTCGCCGCGCTGCGGAATCCCTATTCGGCGGCCAAATCGATTGGTACGGCGGCTTACCTGTCCGAGGGCAGGGTCGAACTGGGCCTGGGCGTGGGCTGGTGCCGGGAAGAATTCGATCTGCTCGAAGCGCGATTTGCACAGCGCGGGAGACGGTCCGACGAGATGATCCAGCTGATGCGGCGGCTCTGGGAACCAGGATGGACGGAATTCGACGGCGAGTTCTATCAGACTCCGAAACTCGAGATGAGCCCGCCGGTACCCCACGTCCCCGTCCTGATCGGCGGCCGCAGCGAAAGCGCCCTGCACCGCGCCGCCGCACACGACGGTTGGATCGGCGACCTGATGAAGACCGCCGACGCCCTGGCGCTGGCCGCACGGCTTCGTGAACTTCGCACTGCGGCGGGACGGTCGATGGACGACTTCATTATCCTTGCTCCGCTCATCGATTCGTTCACCATCGACGACTACGCCCGCGCCGAGCGGGGTGGGATCACCCACATCCTCACCATGCCGTGGATGTTTTACTCGGGGCCGGATGCAAGCACCTCCGAAAAGATTCGCGGCATGGAACGATTCCGCGCCGACTTTGAGCTTGACAAGGCCTGATTGCCACGCTTCGACCCCGACGTTGCGCGGACTCGCGGTGGCTCTGGCCACCGTGCATTAGCGTCATGGGCGTGACTTCTCAAAGACATTCCCCTGACCACCCTCGACGGCCGGCCGACCACGATGGCCGAATTGTCCGACGGTGCAACGCTGGTCATGAACGTGGCCACCAAGTGCGGACTCACTCCGCAATACACGGCGCTGGAGAAGCTGGCCAAGGACTATGGTGACCGCGGCCTGACGGTCGTCGGCGTCCCCTGCAACCAGTTCATGGGCCAGGAACCGGGCAGCCCCGAGGAGATCCGGGATTTCTGCTCGACGGCCTACGGGGTGACGTTCCCGCTGCTGGCGAAGACCGACGTCAACGGCGAGGGCCGCCACCCGCTATACGCCGAGTTGACCAAAGCCGCCGACTCCGCCGGCAACGCGGGAGACATCCAGTGGAACTTCGAGAAGTTCCTCATCACACCCGGCGGTGAGGTGGTGCACCGCTTCCGGCCCCGCACCGAGCCCGAAACCCCCCGAGGTCATCAGCGCCATCGAGGACGTACTGCCCCGATAGGGGGCCGCACGAAAGCGGTTCGGTGCCTACGCGAATCGGTAGACGCAGTGTGCACACGCGGGTACCGGGCACACAGGATTGCCGACAATCCTGGAGCCTTTGGTGGGCTTGGATTCAGAGTATGGCTAGCCGTCGGCGGGCTCGTCTAGGCCGCCGTGCCCATGGCAGTCCAGGACAGCACAGCGCCGCCGCTTGGGTGAAACTTCGACCTGATGCTTCTCACCGTCCCGATACACAAAGCCGATCGAAACCAGCTCCGTTTCGCCCCCACAGATCGGGCACCGATGCTCAGGGTCACGTTCGGCAATTGGCTCTACCACTTCGTCCATCTCCGACACGCTAGACTCGGTGGGTGTTGGGACGAGTGGTCGAAAGTCCTCCGGCGTGGAGTACATCGCCTCTTCTTTGCTTCTATCGCAGCGGAGTTGAATAGTCACAGTTTGGGATCATCCAACTTCGATTGTGGAGGTCATCATGTCAGGAGGCACCGTCGCTCGCGTCACCGAGATCAGTGCGAGGTCCGACACCAGTTTCGAAGATGCCGTGAAGGTTGGCCTTGCTCGGGCCGAGGAGACCCTGCGTGGTGTCAAGTCGGCCTGGATCAAGGAGCAGTCGGTGGACGTGAAGGACGGCGGGATTATTGCCTACCGCGTCAACATGCTGGTCACATTCGTCCTCGACTAGGGCCGGAGGTAACCATGGCCACCAAGACCAAGGTCACAGCGCTTGATCACGCAATCGACTCCGCACACACGTGGATCAACGATGTGGCCAAGGAGTTCGACACCGAGGATCGCGAGTTTGCCTACCGGGTCCTCAGGGCCTGGCTGCATACGTTGCGCGATCGGCTCACGGTAGAGGCGAGCGCTCATTTCGCGGCCCAGCTTCCCGACCTAATCAGGGGCGTCTTCTACCAGGGATGGAGTCCCAGCGCCGTCCCCGACAAGTACGACGCCCAGGCCTACGCCGTCCGGTTCTCTCGTGAGGCGAACATCGCACTCGACGACGTCGGCAAAGCCGCCGCGGCCACTACCGCGGCCGTCTTGCACCATCTGCCGGTTGCGCAGATGGACAAGGCGCTGGGCCAGCTCCCCATTGAAATTCGCAAGATACTGGAACCCCAGCACTGAACTGCTGCGCGTCCTGTCATCGCTAATCGCATAACGACACAGGCAGGGGAACGAAATGTCCGGGCCCGAAACTCATCGGGGCGTCTTGGTCGGCGTCGATCGATCGGCCTCGTCGATGGCGGCGGTCGACTGGGCGGCTCGCGATGCCGCGATGCGCAACGTTCCGCTCACCCTCATGCACGTCATCGCTCCGGTCGTGCCGGCGCTTGCGCCGTGGCCGGAGATTCCGATACCGCAAGACTATTTCGAGCAGCAGGAGGACAGAGCGAGGCGGATTCTCGAAGACGCCCGCAGGGTGGTCGCCGACAGCACCGCCGACCATCCCCCGCCGCTCGTGCACAGCGCGGTGGTACACGGGCCGGCCGTTTCGACCCTGGTCAATGAGTCCAAGATTGCGGACCTGATGGTCGTGGGATGCCGCGGCGAAGGCGCGTTTGGCCAGGCCTCGTTCGGTTCGGTCAGCACCGGCTTGGTCAACTATGCGCACTGCCCGGTCGCGGTCGTCCATGATGAGGCCCCGACGCCCGCAGCTGCACCGGTGCTGGTGGGAATCGATGGCTCGCACGCATCGGAACGCGCGACCGAGATCGCCTTCGACGAAGCCTCCCGCCGCGGCGTGGACTTGGTGGCACTGCATGCGTGGTCGGACGTCAGCCTGTCGGAAGTGCCCGGTCTGGATTTCGAGGCCATGGAAGTGCAGGCACAAGACGCGCTGGCGGCGTGGCTGGCCCGATGGCAGGAGCGCTACCCCGGCGTCACGGTGCGACGTGTGGTGGTGCGCGACGAGCCGGCTCGTCAACTTGTCGAGCACTCGGAGTCCGCACAACTCGTCGTCGTCGGCAGTAGCGGTCGCGGCGGATTCGCCGGCATGCTGCTGGGCTCGGTGAGCACCGCCGTCACTCATGCGGCGCGGACGGTGGTGATCGTCGCCCGCGAGCCGTAGCGGCGCACGCGGGTATGGTGCTCACCAGGTATCGAAATGGCCCCCGCAGTGTTTCGGGGCCGCCCTCGCTGTTTAGAGATTCTTTGGCTTACGAAGTCTGTCGACGTAGGGCTGGCTTTGGTGAGGTCTGTGGCGGTGATCGTTGGGGTCGGTGTTGACGCCGGCGACGAGTGTGGCCGTCTCGGATGGCGGTGCGGGTAGTGGGCATCGGGTGACCCGCCGCGCAGAACTCGAGGATGTGGCCCGCCGCGTGTTCGGCTGGAAAGCGCTGCACGCCGAGCAGCTCGACGCGATGGAGGCGCTGGTCGCGCGCCGCGACGTGCTCGCCCTGATGCCGACGGGGGCCGGCAAGTCCGCGATCTATCAGGTGGCAGCGGTCCTGATCGAGGGCGCGACGCTGGTGATCTCACCGTTGATAGCTCTGCAACGCGACCAGATCGATCACCTCGTTGCTGCACACGGCCCCGCCGCTGTCGCCATCAACTCCCGCCAAGGCCAGGCACAAACGTCACGCAGTTGGGAGGCCGTGCGCCGACACGAAGCCGAGTACATCTTCCTCTCCCCGGAGCAGCTTTCGAAAGACGACGTCGTCTCGCGTCTTGCCGAATCGAACGTATCGCTGATCGTGGTGGACGAAGCGCACTGCGTGTCGATGTGGGGACACGACTTCCGGCCGGACTATCTGCGGCTCGCTGACGCGTTCGACCGTCTCGGCCGCCCACCCGTGGCCGCGTTGACGGCGACCGCGTCCCCGCTGGTGCGCCGCGAGATCATCGAGCGGCTCGGGTTGCGCGATCTCGTTGTGATCGCCAGCGGGTTCGACCGGCCGAACTTGCGCCTCGAGGTCGAGCATCACGTGTCGGAAGCAGAAAAGCGCGACGCCGTGGTGTCGACGGTCACCGAGATGGCGGGGCCAGTCCTGGTGTACACCGCGACCCGCAAAGACGCCGAGAGCTACGCCGACGCACTGGCTAAGCGGGGCAGGAGTGCCGCTGCCACCACGGCGGCATGAGGGCAGCGCAGCGCGACGAGATTCATCGCAGGTTTCGCGACGACGAGTACGAGATGATCACCGCCACATCGGCTTTCGGCATGGGTATCGACAAGCCCAATATCCGGGCCGTCGTGCACGCCTCGGTTCCGGACTCGCTGGACAGCTACTTTCAGCAGGTCGGCCGCGCCGGTCGCGACGGGGAGGCAGCGCTGGCCCTGCTGTTCTATCGACCTGAAGACTTATCGCTGGCGCGGTTTTTCACCGCGCATCACCCCGACGAAGAGCTGCTGCATCGCGTCTACTCGGCGCTATCGGCTGACAGACCCAGGCGGCTCAAAGACCTGCGCACCGAACTCGGTGTCCGCGGCCGCCGGCTCACCACCGCAGTGAACCTCCTCGACCAGGCCGGTGCGGTCACGTCGGGCCGTAAGGGATTCACCGCCTCCGGAGAACCAGGGGCGACCGCAGTGGGCCGTGCGGTCGAAGTCGCCGAGACCAGCGAACGTGTCGATCGAACCCGAGTGGAAATGCTGCGAGGCTACGCCGAAACGCGAGAATGCCGTCGGCAGATTCTGCTCGCGTATTTCGGCGAGACGCTGCCCGAACCGTGCGGCAACTGCGACCGCTGCCGCGACAACCGGATTGGCCAAGCGTCCGCCCATGAACTACGGCCGGCAATACCCGTCAACACCACCGTCGAACACCGCGAGTGGGGACCCGGAGTCGTTATCGGCGGCACCGCCGACACCATCACGGTGCTTTTCGAGAAATACGGCTACCGGACGCTGTCGATGAAGGTGATCCGAGAAACCGCCGTCCTGCGGCAGACGGCTCCGTGCCGGCACGGGGGACCATTGGCTAGGCAGGTGGGACTTTCGTCGGTATCGGCCGACCGCCGCGCGGAATAGCGTCGACGACGGTATCGAAACCCACCGAGAAAGGATTCGACATGACCCAGGCTACTGAGTCGCAGTCCGTGGTATCCCGTTCAACCGACCTGCTCGACGACGTGCGCGAATCGGCCAAGGCCGGCCAACACGCGGCCGCCGAGGCATTACGAATCTTTCGCCAGACGGTCGATGAGGCAATTCCGGATGCAGTCCAACCGCTGCGCGCGAAGATCGTCGACGCCGCAATCGAACTGGCCGACAAGCTCGTCGACGCGCAGTATCAGTTCAACCGCAACCTGATCCGGAGTGCCGACCGGGCGCTTAGCAAGTCCGACAGCGAAAAGAAGTAAACACCAGCCAGTCGGCTTCATACCCGAAACAACTGACCAGCCCAGAGGCGTCCATGCACGTACCTAGCGCTCGGAGACGTCGCCAGCTCTACAGTTCGCAGCGTTCTGTGACTGGGTGGCCGACGCCAAAATTGGCTGCCGCTTCAAGGTCAGCTCGACCAGCCGATGCTCGACCTCACAGCGTATTGCCTGTTGCGCTTCCCCCCGCGCCAAGAGTGATGTGACTGAGCAAATCGCATCGGTCTTTTCTCGCCGCCCGGAATGACCGTTTGGGGAGGATCACGTATGCGAGCGAAATTCCAGGTTATCCCTGCCAAGTTAGGTGTGCTCAAGATCGCTTGGGAGGCTTGGCGTTTCCGCCGCGGTGACGGCAAGAGCATTGCACGCCGCCAGCAGGCCCGACTCGAAGATATTGTCCGACATGCCCGAACGGCGTCACCGTACTACCGGAATCTGTACCGGCACCTCGAGCCTGGGCCGGTGAAACTGGCGTCACTGCCGGTCGTGACAAAGCGTGGCCTCATGGCGCATTTCGACGACTGGGTCACCGACCCGGCCATCACCCTCGAGTCGCTGCGGCGGGACTTTCTGGCCGACCCCACGCTGCTCGGCGCTCGTTACCTGGGCCGCTATCACGTTGCGACGACATCGGGAACGAGCGGCGACCCGGCCATCGTGATCCACGATGACGCCTCCTGGGCGCTGGTTCACTTCGTGGGCGGGCGGGGAGAGCTGCGGTTCATCGCTCGGTGGGATCTGCTGCCCAGGGTGCTGCGGCGCGGACTGCGCGTCGCAGCGCTATTTGTCACCGACGCGCACGATGGCGCGGCCGCGGCACTGGAGTCTGCCCGTCGCCGTAGCCCCGTTCTGGCCAAGCGCATCCGCACTTTCTCCGTGCTGCGTCCACTTACGGAACTAGTCACAGAGATCAACGTGTTCCAACCGACAGTCCTCGTGGGCTACCCAAGCGCGTTGGCACTGCTGGCGAGCGAACAACAGGCGGGTCGGCTCAGGATTCAGCCGATACTGGCCATCACCGCGAGCGAGCCTTTGACGCCAGCATTTCGCGCCGACATCGAGTCGACGTTCGGCTGTCCGGTCGAGAACCGTTATGGCTCAGCCGAATTTCCTGGCTTAGCAATGGAATGCGCGCATGGGCTGTTCCACGTCAATAGTGATTGGTACGTCCTCGAGCCGGTCGATGAGGATGATCGTCCCGTCGGACCGGGCGTTGTCTCCCATACCGTTCTGGTCACCAACTTGGCTAACCGGGTGCAGCCGCTGATCCGCTACGACCTCGGTGACCGGGTGAAGCTGGCCGCTACGCCGTGTGCGTGTGGCAATCGGCTGCCGGGGATCACGGTGGAGGGACGCAGCGGCGACCTGCTCTCGTTCGAGGCACCAGACGGGATGTCGGTCACGGTGCTGCCGCTGGCACTCGGGACTGTCGTCGAGGAAACCCCCGGCGTGCGCCGGTTTCAGGTAATTCGTACCAGCCCGTCGGCTGTGAGCGTGCGATTGGAGATGTGGCCTGATGCCGACCCGGTGCAGGTCTGGCATGCCGTCGACCAGCGGCTGGACGCGTTCTTCGCGGCACAAGGAGCCGCGCCGGTAGTCGTAGAACACGCGACCGACCCGCCCGCCCTCGACCCGAGAACCGGCAAGTATCGGCAGGTGTGGTCAGCCTGATAGCGGCTGTTGCTAGAGCGCTTAACAACTGGCTGCTCGATGGCCACCTGATCTTGATTCCCGTGCTGGTGGCGAATTGTGTTCCGGCGCCGAGTAAGTCGTTGCTCCGGGCAAGCTAGATTAGGAATAGTCTCCGTGCGAGATCGAGTTCATCGAACCGGTTAGTCGCTGCTGGCGGTAACGCTCTGCGCGTAGCGGCCGATTCTGTGATCGACGTGATCCCAGTCGGTGAAGCCCAGCACGGTGACCAGGACGGGTTTGAGCGCTGATGGGGGTACTTGCCACAGCCTTAGTGCTCGCCACATCAACGACTGAGCCCAGGCGGCAATTCGGGCAGGTGGTATAGGGCTCTGGTTATGCGGTCAGAAATCGGCGCCGAGGTCGTCAATCGCTCAGGTCGCTAAAGAAAGCAGGTGTCACCGCGTGGACGGGTGAACGCCTGCCGCAACCGGAGAGGCGGTCGGTGAGCTGACGACACCATTCGGGATCAGGCGAGCGGCCGCCTACCATTACCTCCTAATCGACCCGGCTGGAGTCGTCCTCGCACTTCGCAGAGAGTTGTTGAGCGGAAGGACTTCTTTCTGTCCACCATCCCCACAGCCGCCGACAGGTCAATGTGCATTTTTCATGCTGAACGTGAAAGTTATTGCCGCAACCCCGTGTTGATCTGTTCAATCAGTTGGCCGACACGCGAGGTTTGCCGTTGTGCCTCTTCTCGTGCAGATTGAGCAAATCCCGCTGCGTTCATCACCTTGCCGCTTAGCATTGCCGGATTCTTGGCCATCTCTTCAAGGTCCACTTTGGGCCAGTACGCTTTCATCCGGTCCTGATGGTCGATCGTTATACCAAGGTGCTCGCTCAGCGCCTCTACCTCGAACGGATCGACCGGCCGGGAAAGCTGCAGCACCAGGCTGCAGCGCTTCGGGTCGTCGCCTGCTTCGCCCTGTGCCAGTGCAACCTGCAGCACTCGCAGCTCTTGCTCTGTCATCGCTTGACCTTTCTAGGCTCTGATGATCGGGGCGTGCCGGGGGGTCAACCTAGG
Organism: Mycobacterium sp. SMC-2; assembly: GCF_025263485.1. Lineage (NCBI taxonomy): Bacteria > Bacillati > Actinomycetota > Actinomycetes > Mycobacteriales > Mycobacteriaceae > Mycobacterium > Mycobacterium sp. SMC-2. The sequence continues at coordinate 2,051,794 of NZ_CP079863.1, read as the reverse complement.
CCTCGTGCAACCAGCCATGCTGCGGCAGCGCCGGTCACCCGTCGTGTCTTCTGGCCTGCCTGGGAATCCAATTCGCTATCAACACAACGGTCGTTCATTGGACGACATGGCATCGCAGAACCAGCCGCACCGACCAAACTGGTGACGGCCAATGATCGGGTCGAGCAGCATCGCGGTGATTCGACACGCCGTTCGAGCGGATCGATCTTGTAGCTGGGTACCCCTCGCATCAGTGCGATCCAATGGACTTCGAAACGAATGCCAACCTCATAGTCCACGGGTCTCATCTGTGGTGACCCGGCCTTGCCGAAGTAACGGTCTTGCAGGGCTTTCCGTAGTCGCGGCGTACTCTCCAACGTCCACATGAGAGCTAGACATGAGCGGGTCCCCCACGACCGCTCAGATGCACAGATTCTTTGGGGCTTGGCCCGAGAGCCATGTCCCCATTATCGGTTCGCGCCCGCCACCGCGCCGCCCCTCGTGAATTGTCATTTTGGCTTTTCTTCAGGGGCCGGACGTTGCGGTTTACGCTCCTTTGCCTGGTTGCGCAAACGAAAGTACATCTCTGCACCGAGTAGACGTTTGATGACTTCGAGGTAACGGTTGTCAGGCATGTCAGCTCCTCATTTCTAGGCTAGCCACTTCCACCCTGCGCTGGTCGCCGTAATGGCGTGCCGTCAAGATCCAGCGCGATCACCTGAAAGAACGCCATAGCCTTCCTCATCTCATGTGTCGCTTGCCAGGGTGATGGGACCACCGTTTTGCCATGAGCATGGGACCGGTTGTTTCCGGTTGCTGGCCGTGGGGTGATGGTGACTGATGACCTGGCTGCTGGTCAATTCGGCTGGTCCGAATTGACCGGCTTTCGAGGACGGGGTTTCTGGCGTTGCCGGTAGGACTCGCCCTCGACGACGAGTTCGTAGGCCGCGGATTGGAGCCGGTCCATCGCCGACTGGGCCAGGAGTGGGTCGGCCATCATGGTGAGGATCTCCGGTGGTTCGCGGTTGCTGGTGATGACCGTTGATGCGGTGCGGTGGCGTTCCACGATGAGCTCGTAGAAGTCATTGGTCTCGGTGGCCTCAAGCCGGTGCAACGCGAGGTCATCGATGATGAGCAGCTCGACGCGGTGTAGTTTGCGCATCTCGTCTTCATAGCTGCCGTCTAGCCGTGCTCCGCGGAGGCGTTTGAACAGTTTGTCGGCGCGTTCGGTATGCACGCTGTGGTGACGTCGCACGGCGATGTGGCCTAATGCGTTGGCCAGGAACGTTTTTCCGACTCCGACCGGTCCCATGATGAGCACGTTGTAGGCGTCGGCCAGAAACCGCAGCGAGGTCAACTCTGCCCATAGTTGGCGGTCGTAGCTGACCGCGGCGGTGTCATCCCAGGCCTGCAGCTGCATCTGCGGATCCAATTGTGCTGTCTTGGCGCGGCGGGCGGCGGACTCGCGGTCGCGGCGGGTGACCTCATCGGCTAGCAGCATTTCCAGGAAGTCGTGGTGTGGCAGCCGATTCGATCGTGCCAGCGCGAGCCGTTCGGGCAGGGTGTCGAGCAGGCGGCCGAGCTTGAGGCGGCGCATCAGCGCTTTGAGGTCTGCAGACACCTCGATCGGCTTGACCGCGGGGGTGGCATCGGGGCGGCGGGTTGTGCTCATGAGGGCCTGCGCACCGCGAAGTCGGTGGCCGCGCGGACGAACCGCGACGCCTGCGGCGGGTTCGGGATCAGCGGCAGCTGTGCGCCGGCACCGCGGGTAAGCATGCGCTCGATCAGCCCGACGTCGATGACCTCGGCGTCCAGCGCGCGCTGGCAGGCGTCATCGACCGCGTCGGCGCCGTGGCGGCGCACCAGTCCCAGGAGTCGGTAGACCTGGCGCATCTTGGTCCACGGCAGCGGATGCTCCAGCACCGCCGCCGCGTAGGCGCCGACATGCTGCCCGTGTGCGGATGCCTTGCGCTGCAAGGTGTTGATATCTCGCATCGCATAGACCGACACCTCGGCCGGTAGATCAGCGGGGTCGGTATGGCGGCGTCCTGGCGCCATGACCGGATGGACCTTGATCAGCTCACCGCGCCAATACAGCTTCACCGTGCGCGCATCCACCCGGGCATCCAGCCGGCGCCCAATCAGCTCACCGGGAACGCTGTAGAGCGCCTTGGCGACCTGCACGTGCCGATCGGGAGCCACCTTGGGCCGGCTCCAGGTCGGGATGTCGAACACCTCGTCGGGTGCCGGTTTGAGGTGGGGTAGCTCGTCGGTGGCGAATACCTCGGCCGGGCGCAGCCGAGTGGTGCCGTGTATCCGCATCCCCGCCACCTGCCCACACCACTGCTCGGCTCGTGCCCGGCAGTCACTCAGATTCCGAAAGTCTTCTCCAGCAAAGAAATTCGACCGAACATATTGGACACAGCGCTCAACCCTAGGCTTGTCGCGCGGGCTGCGGATGCGGGTGGGGTCCACGACGAAGCCCCGCGCCTGAGCGTATTCGCGGAAGGCGTCATTAAGTTTCGGATCGGTCGCATCAGCCTTGTCGACGATGGCCTTCATGTTGTCGGGGATCGCCACCGCGAACACCCCGCCGAAGAATGCCCACGCGGCCTCAAACCCGGCGATCACCTCGTGAAGCGTCTGCCGGTAGGTCGGCCAGACGAACATGTGCCGCGAATACACCGCAGTGAAGATCAACCCCTGCACTACCCGCCGGCGGCCATCCGCGGCATCAGTGAGCATTCCGAGCCGACCGAAATCGACCTGCAGTTCAGCACCGGGCTCGCAATCGGCCACCGGCACCGTGGCCTGCCGAATCCCGAACCCCAATTCCGTTGTGGCATAGCGATGCAACGTTCGATACGACACCACCACGCCCCGACGCCCAAGCAGCGTGTGCACCTTCGTCAGAGTCAAGTCTTGCTTCAGCCACGCCTTGATCTGCTCGTGCTGGGCGGCGATGGTCTCCCAGGCCTGGCTCTTGCCGTTGGGCCGACTCGGCCGCACGCCGGCGATCACCGCCGCCAACAGCTCGTCGGTCAACTGACACCCGTCGCCGTCACGGTCCAGCCCGCACGCGCGGGCGCGGTCCACATACCGGCGCACCGTTTTGCGGTCCGTGCCCGATAACCGGGCCACCTCGCGCAACCCATGACCCTGCAGCCACAACCGCAGCATCTCCCTGACTTCGATCACCGACACCTCCCGGTAGCTCATTCGGCCAATACAGCGGCCGAGCAACCGGAAGCCCCCAACGCCACGCCGGGGTGGTCCCATAACTGGCAAAACAGCTAGCCAGATGGTCCCATCACTGGCAATCGGGTGGTCCCATGCTCATGGCAAAACCGGCGCCGAGCTGGTCCCTTATTCCTGGCAGCCGACATCTCATGCCCAAACGTCATTGAGCTCTCGGTGTTTGGGCCCCGCCGGACGGCGACGACTGTGATGTCGCCGCCGCGGGTTCACCGGGTACACATACCAGCAACGCTGAGGGGTACCGGAAGGTACCCGTCAGCGGGGCAACTTTGCCATCGCAAACCTATGCATGCCCTCATTGTCAAGGCACCGCGCTAGCCGGGCTTCGACAAGGGCATCGCGGGATAACTCAGTGGCTGGTGATAGCCGCCTGCGCGCAGATGGCCTTCACGAATTGGGCGATCGCATGCTCGGGAAGATGGCGTGCGATATCGGCTTCGCTGACGATTCCCACCAACCGGTGGTTATCGATCACCGGTAGCCGGCGAATCTGATGTTCTTCCATGACGTTGAGCATCTCTTCCACACTGGCCTCGGCGTCGACACGATAGGTGTTGCCCTGGGCCAGCTCACCCGCGGTAACGGTGTTGGGATCGCGGCCGGAGGCGATGCACTTGGTGACGATGTCGCGGTCGGTGATCATTCCATGCAGACGGTCATCGTCGCCGCAGATCGGCAGGGCGCCGACACCCAGATCGCGCATGTGCTCGGCCGCGGCGGTCAGTGTTTCGTGCTCGCCGACACAGGCGGCTCCGGCGTGCATGATTTCACGCGCAGTGGTCATAGCTTTCTCCTTAACACCGGGATCTATCGGCTGATAGTCGCAACCTAGGGCGATAGCCCGGGTACCTGTAGGGCCATTGGGCCCTTCGTGGGAACAACTAAGGCCTCAGCGGGCTCAGGTCGACCTATCCATGGCCGCATACGCACTACTCCCAGCCGTCGGCGCCCTGTCGATGGGCCAACGACGGCTACGGCGGCGCGGCGCCCGTAACCGGGTTGTTCGCGGTTCCTCTAAAGCCGTTGTGCGGCAGCCGTACTCAATAAGGTAGATGCCCTCACCGTTGACCCTTTTGATAGATGTTCGTTGGCCACAAGTACTGCACGTACAGGCGCGATGATCATCAACGCCCGGGAACGCTCTGATTGGGTGCGGGTAGGTCAAACCAGGGCGCCTTGGGCACTTTCGTGCGAGTGCTGGACGATTTCCTCGGTCATCAAGCAGAGCATGTGTTTGATCGGCCGGGCCTTGCATCTGGCGGGCACGGTGCAGATGGGCGGTCAGGCGAAAGTGTCGTCGCGATCGGGTTCGGGGCCGAAACGGAATCGTCGGCCGCTAATGCTTTCGGCGTGTATGCGAACATAACGGAGTTTCAGCGTCGCAATCCAGGGCCGCAGCCCGGCACCATCGGCCTCGTTGATCTCCGCGCTGGTCGACAACACCTCGGCGGTGCCCTGGATGATGACGCTCCAGCCTTCTTCGAGTGAGTGGCTATCGGCTTCGAATGCCACTTGCTTGTTGATGAGCACGCTCAGCAGCTTGGTGCCCTCGGCGGTCCGGAACAGCACGGTGGGGCGCTGGGCGACGAAGTTAACCGGAAAGATTTCGGGGCGCGAGCCGGCGCATGTCACCAACCGGCCCAACGCCGCACCGGACAGCAACTCCCAGCTCTCATCCTCACCGAGGATGGTCACTGGCTCCTCATGGACGGCCATGGCCAACCCTAACCCGGCACGCGACGGCAGCGGCAGCGCCGACATGACAGTGCCAGCGCACGATCTAGATGACGCCCGGATCGAGCTCCACCGATCTGATTCGGCCACAACCAACTGTTGGTGCCCAACCCATGATGCGCGTTGAGTGGCAGCCGACCGTCGTTCCCGGCGCCACCCACCTCTTCGAAGAGCCGGGAACACTCGAGCGGGTCGCGATATTGGCCCGCGACCGGTTCATCGATCACCTGAGCCGTGTGGCCGCGGGCGCACAAGCGCTGCGCGGGCCACGAAAAACCATGCAGCAAAGGAGATATCAGGGCACACCGTTCGGCTAGCTCTTGGGGACATGCTCCCCCGGCCGTGGGCATTCGTCAGGTACATGAATCAGTACAGCGTCGTCTTCGGCCGTCTCGGCTTGGCCGCGGCGATGCGCGACCAGGTAGAGCCATCCCGGTCCGATGGGCTGCCTGCAGCGGGCACACTCTGGGTCGACGGCCATTGCTTCTCCCTTCCTGGCCTCACTATCCCACTCATCATTCTCCGTCGTCGGGGGTCAGTGACACCCCCGTTTGGAACATCGCCTCCGTCGGCCCGTGGAGGCGCGAGCGGGAACGTCGCGGCGACGAGGCAACGACGTGAACCCACCGTGACCGGGATGGGACTTCGGTCCCTACCGCTCGCCGATCCATCGTTCAAGGATCGAGAGGGTATTCAATAGCAACCCAAACCGAAGGAGGGATCGTGCCCAATCTCCCTGCGCGTCACCACCATCGCTCCCGGATGCCGGACTGGTCGGATCTGTGGACCGGCTTCCCGTCACTGGCGGCACTGCGTTCGGGCAATATGATCCGGCTCGAGGATGAAATGCAAGACGGTCACTACCTGTTGCGCGCCGAACTGCCCGGCATCGATCCGGAGAAGGACATCGACATCACTGTGCGCGACGGCCAGTTAACCATCAAGGCCGAACGCAGCGAGAAGAAGGAAAGCAAGGGCCGTTCGGAGTTCTCCTACGGCTCATTCACCCGTTCGGTCACACTGCCGGCCGGCGCTAACGAGGACGACATCAAAGCGACCTACGAAAAGGGCATCCTGACCGTGGACGTGGCTGTCCCCGAGGAGGCAGCGGCGGCGGCCGCCGAGAAGCACATCACGGTACAAGCTAGCTAGCTTCACATACTCGTTGGTCCGGGAGCCCGGCAGGGCTCCCGGGTGACGACACGCCACACCCGGCGTCGCTGACGACATGAAACACGCAGACATACTCGTTGATCGCCTCAAGCTGATGTTCGACTGGTACAAGGGCATGGTCGACCGGCGCACGGGCCGCCTGCTGTACCTCTACGACCCGCGAAGCGATCTCGCGATCGGCGACGGCGAACCCATCCGCGACATCGCCTCGGTGTGGGACGTGGAAGTTTTGAGTGCATTTCTCGGGCGCGACGACCTGTCGGATCTGATCCGGCGCTCGCTCGCACACTTCGACCGACTTGTCGTCGGGCGCGACGGCTATGCGATCGTGGCGCCGGAAAGAGGATCCCCGTCCATCGCGCACAACGCTTTTCTGGCTTTGGCCCTGGCTCGTTCGGCTCTTCCCGACAGGGCACAGCGGCTCACACCGCTCGCCGACGGCATCGTTCGCCAGCAGAGAGACGACGGTTCGTACCAGGTCTTCTTCGGTGCCGGGCCGGATGCCGGCGAGGAGCTCTACCCCGCCGAGGCGATGCTCGCGCTGCTGGAGGCCTACCGGCTGACCGGAGATGCCCGCTACCTGCATAGCGCCGAACGCGGGTTCGGCCACTACAAGCGCGGCTACTACGACCGCGGGCTTCTCGACGCCCACCTCTTGGTCTTCTTCGCGAACTGGCAGTCACAAGCCGGCAGGGCGCTTTGCGCGGCTACGTCGAGGCCGGAGGTCAAAGATCTTGTCCGCGCCTTCCTATTCGAGCTCCAGGACAGAATTATCGGAAGTGGCTTCTACGATCAGGTGGCGCGCAGGCCGGAAGAGCAGGCATGCGTAGAGGTGGCGTGTGGACTCGAAGGGCTCGCCGACACCTACGCGATGGCGGCGGCGACCCGCGATCCCCGCACCGTCGACTACCGGCGATCGATCGCCAGCGCGCTGGGCTTCCTCGTTGAGGCGCAGCGGACGACCAACTGCACCGACCGTGAGCGGGGTGGATTCGGAGGGTCGCTCGCGAGCCGCGAGCAGCGCATCGACGTCACCGGGCACGTCGCAAGCGGGTTCATCAAATGCGTCGAAAACGGAATCACCGAGCCATAATCGGGTCACTTGTGGTCACCATCGATGGCGCGCAGATGTCAGGCAGCGGGACAATCGTCCGCTACGCGGTGGCGCTGGCAGCGCTGTGCGGCAAGCCCGTCCGCATCGTCAATGCGCGACAGCGACGGAGCAAGCCCGGGCTGCGACCGCAACACGTGACCGGCGTGCATGCCTGCGCGGAACTCTGCGGGGCCACGGTCGACGGCGCCGAAGTCGGCAGCCGCACAATCGACTTCATCCCCGGGTCGGAGATCCGGGGCGGGAGCTTCGAATGGAACATCGGGACCGCGGGCTCGGCCACCATGCTGGCGCTGAGCGTGCTGCCGGTGGCGTGCTTTGCCTCCGAGCCCGTACGGGCGCGGATCACCGGTGGACTATTTCAAGACTTCGCCCCTTCGCCATTCCACATGCAACGGGTGCTTGCGCCGCTGGTCCGTTCGATGGGGGCGGACCTGTCACTGGATGTCACCCGCCCCGGCTACGTGCCGGGCGGCGGCGGCATCATCGAGATGACCGTAATACCCGGCCGTGCCGGGCTCGACCGGTTGGTGCTCAGCACCACCGGTCAGGTCCGCGACGTGGATGGCATCGCCTTAGCCAGCCACCTGGCGGCACAACGCGTTAGCGAGCGCATGGCAGCCACGTGCGAGGCGGAGATCCGCGGCGCGGACATGGCCTGCACCATCGACCGCGTAGACGATGCCACCGCGGTGCACGCGGGCGCCTGCCTGGCGATATGGGCGAAGAGCAGTACCGGAAGCCGGTTCGGCGCCGACCGAGCGGGCAAGCGTGGCCGATCGTCGGAGCAGATCGGCCGCTTCGTCGCCGCGACCTTCCTCGAGGACGTCCGCAGTGGTGCGACCGTGGACCGTCATCTGGCCGATCAGCTCGTGCTGTTTTGCGCGTTGGCTCGAGGGATGTCGAGCTACACCGTGCCGCGTGCGACCGCGCATCTCGCGAGCAACCTGTGGCTCGTCAGCCAGTTCGGCGCGCAGGCGAGGATGCACGAGAGATGCGTAGAGATTCACGGGATCGGGCTGACCCGGTGAGGCATGCGCGTCACGGCGTGCGGACGAGGGGTTTCTCCAAGGGTTTGTCGGCGTGCAGGCAGGCGATCGCGTCGGCCAACGTCGGCGCGATCGAGCACACGCGGATAAAAGTGCCTGGAGTCTTGACGGCAACGGTGTCGGCAACGAGCACCTGGCGCAGTCCAAGCGCACGCAGGCGACTGACGGCGGCATGAACCAAAAGCCCGTGCGTCGCGGCCACGACGACATTCTGTGCGGCGCCGCGCGCGCGTAACAGTCCTACCGCCGCTTCAATCGTGGCGCCGGTCGTGATCATGTCATCGATGATCACCGCCGCACGACCCTGCACGTCGCCGGCGACGTCCAGCGCGGCGACGGCTGAGCCGCTTTCGCGCTGTTTGCGCACCACCGCAACCGGGCCCTGCAACACCGTCGCATACCATTCGGCGAGCTTGACCGCACCCAGGTCGGGGGCGACGACCACCGCCCCCTCCGGCAGCTCGGCGGCGAGCTCACCGGCCAGGGTGGGGACCGCGGACAGTGTTTCCACCGGGATGTGGCATACGGCTTCCAGGGTGGGTGTGTGCGGGTCGACAACGACGAGCCGGTCGGCGCCCGAGGCGGCGATCGCATCGGCGATGACTGCCGATCCGAGGGCCTGCCCTGCAGCGGTGCGTCGATCCTGGCGGGCGTAGCCGAAGTACGGCACCACCGCGGTGACCCGCGCTGCGCGGGCCCGACGGCACGCGTCGAGCAACAACATCAGTTCGACGATGTGCTCATTCACCGGTGGCGATGTCGGTTGAATGATGTAAACATCTGAGCCACAAATGTTTTCGATGACCGGCTGAATCTCTCCGTCGGGGAATCGCTGCAGGGAGCAGCCATGCGACTCGACGCCCAAATAGTTCGCGACGGCATGGGCGAGACCCGGGTTGGCAGTGCCGGAGACGATTCGCAGAACAGTCATCGGGCATCCTTTCCGTCGCCGCACCGAGTCAACGCCGGCAACACGCATGCCGCTTCGGGCAGATCACCCTCGACCATCGCACCGACTCGGCGTCGGGCCGAGGGGCCGAAAGTCCCCTGTCGGCCGCAGGAAGTCATTCCGAGGCGGCCGTCCAACCGTTGCCGTGACCGGCGCACCTACTGGGTGGGAGCGTGGTGCGTGACCGGCGTCCGCGCAAACCGCGACCGCGCCTGTTGGTCGACGGCTTTCTGCTCGGCAGCGGTGACGACGACCGCATCAGGTCCAGGAATCACCGTGGCCACGTGGCCGGTGTCGAGCCACCGCACCACGTAGGGCGGCGCACCGTCGGCGCCATGCGCTTCTGTGATGAGCCCGCGCCGATCCGCCTGATCAACATGAGAGCTCTTGATCACCAACCAGTCGCCTTCGTTAGCTTTCATCACCCGGCTCCTTTCGGCCACGCCGGTGTGATCATGCGCGCACCGGCCTTCCCATGGCAGAGCCGCAGGTCCCAGTCGGGGTGGCCCAAAGTCACATTGGCGCCCATCCGCCGCAAGTCCGGATACGGTGAAGTGGGCCGCGCGGATCTCATCGCCCCGACAACGCGATGACCGGTCGTCCTCTCGACACCATCAGACAGTGTTTTGATCGTCGCGCGGCAGCTACCGGACTATCGCGATCACCTTCCACGATTTGCGGCACTCCTACCCGACCGGTGCGCGCAAAGCTGGCACAAGCCCGAAGGTGATCAGCGAGCGGATCGGACACGCCAATGGTGGATTCTGCCTGCAAACCTATGCGCATGATCTGAGAACGATGACCGAGACGCCGCCGAGCGGGCAGATTCGTTCCGCATCGGCAACGGCTGGGAGGCAACCGACGCAGGAGATAGCTCGATGCTTCGTGCCTAATGCAGCCAAAAACGTGGCCATTTGGCATGGAAATGGCTCCCGGAGAAGTCTCCGGGAGCCATTTCACCTGGTAGCGGGGACAGGATTCGAACCTGCGACCTCTGGGTTATGAGATGCCGTCTCAATAGTTTGCTAGGTCCGTTAAGTCTCATTTATGCAGGTAAATGGCTATTGACATTTCGGACCGTTTCGAGGCGGCTCATCTATTTCGACCCGTTTCGGAGGGTTTTGTTCCCAAATTTGTTCCCAAATCGGAAGTCTTTGCGTTTGGCGTGTTAGCTGGCGCGTGCCAGCGAGGTGGTACGGCGCTGGCAAAGACGCCTCAATCTTTGCTGGCAGATTGCGGTGCCCAAGCAGGCGCTCCCCTGCTGTCCGTACTGCCTCGATGCCGTCCTGGCTCGGGCTTCTCGGCGCCCGGGCTGACCCAACTTCCGATGGACGGGCACGCGGTCTGTACCGGTCCGAGTTCGTTGTTTCGAACAACACCTAGTCACATCAGGATTCCCATCGCTCGGGAGGCAGACTGAACCGAGTACCTTTCGCGTGTGAGGCCCGTTTAGCTCACTAACTTTCTGTTTGCGCTTGCTCAGAATCCTGCAGATGACCGGATTAGACCCCTGGAACACCCCTTAGGATCAGCCAGTCGCATCGGTGAAGGCACCCGGACCCTCGAACGCTTCAGGTGGCACTGGGCGGTGCGTTTCTCCATTTCGCGCATATTTTGCATACAGAAGCACGAAGGATGACTGTCGAGAGCCTGTCGGCTGCCAGGAATAAGGGACCAGCTCGGCGCCGGTTTTGCCATGAGCATGGGACCACCCGATTGCCAGTGATGGGACCATCTGGCTAGCTGTTTTGCCAGTTATGGGACCACCCCGGCGTGGCGTTGGGGGCTTCCGGTTGCTCGGCCGCTGTATTGGCCGAATGAGCTACCGGGAGGTGTCGGTGATCGAAGTCAGGGAGATGCTGCGGTTGTGGCTGCAGGGTCATGGGTTGCGCGAGGTGGCCCGGTTATCGGGCACGGACCGCAAAACGGTGCGCCGGTATGTGGACCGCGCCCGCGCGTGCGGGCTGGACCGTGACGGCGACGGGTGTCAGTTGACCGACGAGCTGTTGGCGGCGGTGATCGCCGGCGTGCGGCCGAGTCGGCCCAACGGCAAGAGCCAGGCCTGGGAGACCATCGCCGCCCAGCACGAGCAGATCAAGGCGTGGCTGAAGCAAGACTTGACTCTGACGAAGGTGCACACGCTGCTTGGGCGTCGGGGCGTGGTGGTGTCGTATCGAACGTTGCATCGCTATGCCACAACGGAATTGGGGTTCGGGATTCGGCAGGCCACGGTGCCGGTGGCCGATTGCGAGCCCGGTGCTGAACTGCAGGTCGATTTCGGTCGGCTCGGAATGCTCACTGATGCCGCGGATGGCCGCCGGCGGGTAGTGCAGGGGTTGATCTTCACTGCGGTGTATTCGCGGCACATGTTCGTCTGGCCGACCTACCGGCAGACGCTTCACGAGGTGATCGCCGGGTTTGAGGCCGCGTGGGCATTCTTCGGCGGGGTGTTCGCGGTGGCGATCCCCGACAACATGAAGGCCATCGTCGACAAGGCTGATGCGACCGATCCGAAACTTAATGACGCCTTCCGCGAATACGCTCAGGCGCGGGGCTTCGTCGTGGACCCCACCCGCATCCGCAGCCCGCGCGACAAGCCTAGGGTTGAGCGCTGTGTCCAATATGTTCGGTCGAATTTCTTTGCTGGAGAAGACTTTCGGAATCTGAGTGACTGCCGGGCACGAGCCGAGCAGTGGTGTGGGCAGGTGGCGGGGATGCGGATACACGGCACCACTCGGCTGCGCCCGGCCGAGGTATTCGCCACCGACGAGCTACCCCACCTCAAACCGGCACCCGACGAGGTGTTCGACATCCCGACCTGGAGCCGGCCCAAGGTGGCTCCCGATCGGCACGTGCAGGTCGCCAAGGCGCTCTACAGCGTTCCCGGTGAGCTGATTGGGCGCCGGCTGGATGCCCGGGTGGATGCGCGCACGGTGAAGCTGTATTGGCGCGGTGAGCTGATCAAGGTCCATCCGGTCATGGCGCCAGGACGCCGCCATACCGACCCCGCTGATCTACCGGCCGAGGTGTCGGTCTATGCGATGCGAGATATCAACACCTTGCAGCGCAAGGCATCCGCACACGGGCAGCATGTCGGCGCCTACGCGGCGGCGGTGCTGGAGCATCCGCTGCCGTGGACCAAGATGCGCCAGGTCTACCGACTCCTGGGACTGGTGCGCCGCCACGGCGCCGACGCGGTCGATGACGCCTGCCAGCGCGCGCTGGACGCCGAGGTCATCGACGTCGGGCTGATCGAGCGCATGCTTACCCGCGGTGCCGGCGCACAGCTGCCGCTGATCCCGAACCCGCCGCAGGCGTCGCGGTTCGTCCGCGCGGCCACCGACTTCGCGGTGCGCAGGCCCTCATGAGCACAACCCGCCGCCCCGATGCCACCCCCGCGGTCAAGCCGATCGAGGTGTCTGCAGACCTCAAAGCGCTGATGCGCCGCCTCAAGCTCGGCCGCCTGCTCGACACCCTGCCCGAACGGCTCGCGCTGGCACGATCGAATCGGCTGCCACACCACGACTTCCTGGAAATGCTGCTAGCCGATGAGGTCACCCGCCGCGACCGCGAGTCCGCCGCCCGCCGCGCCAAGACAGCACAATTGGATCCGCAGATGCAGCTGCAGGCCTGGGATGACACCGCCGCGGTCAGCTACGACCGCCAACTATGGGCAGAGTTGACCTCGCTGCGGTTTCTGGCCGACGCCTACAACGTGCTCATCATGGGACCGGTCGGAGTCGGAAAAACGTTCCTGGCCAACGCATTAGGCCACATCGCCGTGCGACGTCACCACAGCGTGCATACCGAACGCGCCGACAAACTGTTCAAACGCCTCCGCGGAGCACGGCTAGACGGCAGCTATGAAGACGAGATGCGCAAACTACACCGCGTCGAGCTGCTCATCATCGATGACCTCGCGTTGCACCGGCTTGAGGCCACCGAGACCAATGACTTCTACGAGCTCATCGTGGAACGCCACCGCACCGCATCAACGGTCATCACCAGCAACCGCGAACCACCGGAGATCCTCACCATGATGGCCGACCCACTCCTGGCCCAGTCGGCGATGGACCGGCTCCAATCCGCGGCCTACGAACTCGTCGTCGAGGGCGAGTCCTACCGGCAACGCCAGAAACCCCGTCCTCGAAAGCCGGTCAATTCGGACCAGCCGAATTGACCAGCAGCCAGGTCATCAGTCACCATCACCCCACGGCCAGCAACCGGAAACAACCGGTCCCATGCTCATGGCAAAACGGTGGTCCCATCACCCTGGCAAGCGACAGAGAGCCCACGGACGAGTCGTATTCGCCTATAAAAGTGGGGCCCCCACGGTTCATCCGAGCCAATAGTACGGCGCGAACCGCTGGAGCAATGCGACACTGTCGCGGCGATCGAGGAGAGGTAAAGCGACGTGGCCCAACGACTCGCTGTTATCGGCGCCGGCCCGAAAGGGGCGGCCATCGCCGCGAAGGCTGCGGCCCTTCGCGCGGCGCAGCATCCCACGCCGCCCCCGCACATTGATCTCTACGATCGTGAGCAGGTAGGGGCCGCGTGGCGTGGATCCATCGGATACACGGACGGAGTGCAACCGCTCTGCACCTTGGCCGAGCGAGACCTCGGTTTCCCGTACGACACCGCGAGCTACGGCGCTGGTGTGACGCAAGCGATGGTCGGCGATTTCTCGTGGCAATCGTTCGCGATCAACTCAACAGGACCCTCACGCTATCGTGACTGGGTCGTCAACGGCCGTCATCCACCTCGACACGTCGACTTCGCAAGCTACCTCGAATATGCCGTCGATAAGGCCGTTAATCGAGGCGCAGCGAACTTGATTCGAAATACGGTTTCCGCCGTTGACTTCGATCCTGTCAAACGGATGTGGCGGATCGATTCCACCGACTCGCTTGGCGCGATTACATCGCGCGACTATGACGGCGTGGTGATTACAGGGAGCGGCCGACCACTACCTGCGCTTCCCGGCGCCAACGGCCGTGTTTTCGACGGTCGCACGTTCTGGCACCCGGGATCCAGTCTGCAAATGCAGCGCCTGCTTAGTCTCGACCCAGATCCGTCGGTAGTGATCATCGGCGCTGGCGGCACCGCTGCGGCGATCGCGTATTGGTTCGCGCGCAAAGGCCTCACGACCCTTCCTATCACCATCATCGGACGTGAGGCGACCTTGTTTGCGCGCCATGACGGCCCGTTCGAGGACCGACTCTTCACAGACGATGTTGCGTGGGGAGCCCTCGTACCCCACGTCCGCAAAGCCTTTCTAGCTCGCACTACCGCAGCCGTGGTCTGGGACTACGTGCTGCGAAACCTCGTTTCCGACAACATCACATACGAGTGCTACAACGCGCTCCGCTATCGCATTGTCGGCCCCGGCGGCCCCGGAATGCCAGACCTGCTCGAGCTCGAGATGGATGCACCGCCGGACCCTGCGCAGGCGATGGCGTCCGCGTCCCGCCCGCGGCTACTCGCAGGCCTGCTCCCAGGGGTTCCCCTAATCCCGCGCGTCGGCAGAACGCCAGCACCACCAATAGTCAGACGACCCGGAACCGTCATCATCGATGCCCGCGGATTCGATCGCTGGGGATTCGTAGACGACTTCTTTATGAAGTCACCGCTACGCTCCGCCTTCGCCCCAGGGGGGCAACCGCAGATCCTGTCGGCCATCGCGTACGACCTCAGCGTGCGCGGAACCACTGGCAGCGGTGCGACTTTCCCGGAGGGTTTGCACGTTCCGGGGCTAGCGGCCATTCAAGGCCCCGCATCAACAAACCTGATGGGCCTGGGCTGGCTCGCTGACCGCGTTCTCTCGAAGTACTGCTAACGGTCCGGGACGTCCATGCTCACACCTGGGCAAAAGCAAGGTGTTGACAACAACACGACAGAGGCATATACCTATATATGTGTATATGAAGAGCTAACAAGGAGAGCGACATGGCCGAGAATGCAGACACGATGGTCCTGCGTTCGTTTCATCTGCCGCAGGGCATGGATGATGAGCTGCGGGGACTCGCCTTCGCCCTGCGGTGTGCCAAAGCCGACCTGCTGCGATTCTTCATTGACCAGGGCATGAAGAGCCTGGCTGAACGCTACGGGTCCAACTGGAGGTCATGGGACCCTAACGCCCTTGAAGAAGTCGCGCGATCTGTGCAGGCTGGCGGCGCGTCGGAGTCTGTCAAGGAAGGATTCCGTCGCGACATTGACCGATTGACCGACGTTCCGATGTACGCCTCACGGAGTTGAGCACTCCCGTCACTCGACAACACTGTCACGCCAATAGACCGCGCTTGGGGCAGGAGCGGCAGCATCGCCTACTTGCCACGAATTAGATCAATTTCGTGTTGGATCTCGCGGTCAATGGCGCGCATGAACGGCTGAAGTTGATCTTCGAATCGGGCAATAGCTGACTCGACTTCGTCGAACTTGCGTAGGGCGTCTTGGGCCGACGAGACCTCCGCTATCTCGCCCGCGCGCTGCGCCCAAGCACGGATGACCCCCTCAGTTACAGCAATTTGCCGGGTCAAGAAGTCTTCGGGCCACTCTGGTCCGCTGGCTCTGAGCGGAACCAACTGAATCACGCGAAGTCCGAGTGACCTGTCGGCTGCATAACCCATAAATTTCATAAACTCATCGAGGTCTGCCTCGACTAAGGCGACCCGCGCAGTCAAATGCGCTGAGAGTGCCAACGCGATCCCCCCATGATCGAGATCGTGCCGCGCAATTAGTTCGTCCGCGACCAGGTCACCAAGCGTCTTCTCGTTCATCCAGATCGAATTCTCAGGCAAGTCCGGAAGCAACTCAGCTACGACCGAAGGAGGGTCACCCATCGCCATCATGACGAATTTCTGCGCCTTCAGCAGCCGGCAGCAGAGGTAGAAATAAATCTCGTTGGCTGGGCCAAGGACATCTGCACGCACGAAGTCTCGATGATGCGCGTCATTGCGAAAACGATGCAACGCATTGATGCACGCGGCCAGTTCTGGCTCCATGCCACAATCTGGCTGAGAAAAAACATACTTGACCAGGTCAGAGAAGTTCCGCTCGATCTTGTGGCGCGTCTTTTCCGAGACGGTCTTCGACGCTAGCTCTGCCCGAAATGCCTTTAACTCTTCAGGATCGTCCTCGCCGACAGGCCCAAGGCTTCGAAGTGCATTGCTATACATCTTGGCCTCGTCAAGCGCTAAGTCAGCCCTTCTGTCGAGCAGAGTTTCGGCCGCATTGTCGAGCAGAAGCAATGCCAACCTTGCATGAGCAACATCGCCAAAGTCGGTTAGACGGCGAGCCTCGACGAGCTGGACGACCGTACGCTCCAGACGGTCCACATCGCTCCATTCGTTGAGGCTGGTTCGCGCCGTTCACCTCTGCAACGCTGAACCTTGGCGAGTTGTCGATCGGCCTCTTCCAAGATCTCGCCGATGGCGCAGATGATCTACGTCGATTCATCCTTCGTAATCGAGATCGATTCGTTTCTCGTTTGCTAACTCAAAATATCTTTGATCATCGAGAGTGTGAAAGGCTGACGTTTTAGCCGGTCCCCTGTAGGTAGTTGCCCTCCAGCGGACTGCACTATCCGCTGTGCAGCCTTGCGAAATATGGAAACATAATCCGGTTGCCTTAATGAGTCAACGAGCTTTTCACTTGAAGAATCGATTTGCTTGCTATTTAATGGCGTTTTCGAGGCGCCCAACACCTCATATTTGTAAGCGGTGAGGATATGATATCTAATCGGCTTGTATTCCGCCTCTAGATTGGTCCTAAATGCTGTCTCAAGCCGGTACGCGGCGTATGCGGACGCGACGTACGGCGCTAGGCGGTGATCATCGTCAAAAATCGAATCGCCCACCTCCTCGTAGAGGCGTTTAGGATACCGTGCTGCGAGATGCGGTAGATCCAAGAATGTGGCTGCGACCGCGCGGATTTGCTCACTTATTGTGACTATGCGGGTACGGGTCACGTCTCGATAGTAAAATTGACCGCCGCGACGTTCGTAGGTAAGCCCAACTTTCAACTGATCCTGAAGATAAAAGTCTTCGAGCTTCCTCTGGAACTTAGTTAGAGCAATCAAGTCGCTATCGGTTACTGCCGTTTGCGAATTGGTGGCTCGAATTATTCTAGTGGCTACGTCCTCATCTTCGGTCACTACAAGCCGAATGGGCACAAATATGGCTTCAGTAGCCTCGCCCAGATCCTCGGATTCAAGAAAAATGCAATGGCTCGTCTGACATCCATTCACGACTTGGTACCCGGCCAATGAAATGGCATCACCAGGTTTCGGGGCATATGACCGCGCAACAACAGTTACACCGTTATTCAGAACCGGTAATAGAGAGCGTGACTCTGAGCCCAGGGTCTGGATAATCTGCTTGTTTACTACATTTTCAGTACCCTTGAAGCCACGAACATTGTCGTAAAAGACTGATTCATTGAGGGAACCGTCCGAGTTCCGAATTAGCTTAAGCAACTCGCGGATCGATAGGACGCCGAGAATGGCTTGGTCTATGCCGGGCATTTTCGGCAGATTTACGGCTTTTTCCAGTAGAATCTCGGTCTCATTTGCCTGAAGTTTCCGGCGCGAAGCCTCATAAACGCGAGTCGCGCCGTAGAGATCAAAGGTCAACTCTCCAACATAAGGAAGAGAGCGCAAATCGGTCCTTACGGTACCTACCCGGTCCCTAACATTTGAATCCTCCAGAGCAGCATCGTTCGCAGTCGAAACGTAAGCGAGGTTGATTCGCGGCCTTTCCTTGAGCTTGGAGGCGTAGCCGTCGTATACCCGGAACAGAGCCTGTGATATTGCTCGGAGTTTTGGGTAGACATCGGAGACTTTATTAGATAATACCTTCTTCACAGTGTCACCGAAATTCAAGATCTCTTTACTATCGACGGTGGTAGAAGTCTTCACCTGCATTAGTGTGAGGGCGACGCTGATCGAGCTCTTTCCCGTGCACACTTCGTCCACATCGCCTTCGTCGGCGACAAGCTCCCCGTTAATTTCAAGAAGGGCGATATCGATACCGATTGTGTCCTTGTCTAGGAGAAGGTCGGTCATCTCGACTTGGTCTAGGAGATCGTCTCGCAAGATCAGAGTTGCGGCGAATAACTCGAATGCATCTGAGTCATCCATGTGGACCAACTCGTTGCTTTGCCTGAAGTCTTTGAATAAGCCGTTAATCAGGGGGTCCATGTTGGATTCCTATCGGTCTCAGCGTGTAGTGCATCAACAGGGGCCTAAGCTATAGAGCAGCATATGGCCGCTTCTCGGGCGCTCATCGGTGTGTACTCACTCGCCACTGGGTCGATACCGCTATCAGGCTAGCCCTGGTGTTGCGGCCAGTCGATCTGAGGTTCCGACCCTAAGTGGGCACGGCTGAATTTATAGCAGTCCGTAGAGACGTCAGGCCTCGCTGAGGACATCAGCCTAGAGTTCGCAATCGACGCACGGGCACACAGCGGATGGGTGCCGCCACGTCGGTCTGCCCCGCAGGATCTATTGACCCAAATGTGCACGGCGATCGAACGACACGCAACGCTAAAAGGCTCCCGTCCAGAGACCCGCGCTTCAGCATTCTTCAACAGCAGTAGATAAGTTCGGATAGCTCACTCGGCGATGCGTTGTTGCGGTGGCGGGACGGGCCATACCGCCAGTCCTGAATGGACCGCGTTGTCGTCGGTTGAGGAGCCCCGGCTGCTCGGTCCTCGTTCGGATGTTGAATCTAGAGTTCGATTCCGTCGTCGAGTCCTGGTTGACGGCTTCGGCCTTTCCCGCGATACACCTCGTGGCCGGCTTTTGTACGACTGCGTTGCCATTCCCAATATGACGCCCTTCGCTGCTCGATCTGTCGCAGCTGTCGAGACCGCAGAGACGAAAGGTGCTCAAGCGACACCGAATTGCCTGACTCCGATGCAATGTCGTGAGCGGTGCGGGCGTGATCCGAGTCGTTGGCAACGATCCGGCGAACGAGCTGCGCGGCCTGTCGACGCGTGTCGCGCGACGCCGTATGACGGTCGGGTCTCGAGCGGTGACTGACGTGGTCGTAGTCGCCAGACTGCTGGGTGAGATATGCGGTGTTGGCTCCGCGTCCTCGGCTCATCGCCACATAAAACAGTCCGCGGGTGGTCTGCTCACTGAGGACCGCGTGGGCAGTTTCGGCGGTCGCGCCTTGTGCGGAGTGGACGGTGATGGCGTAACCGTAGGTGATGTGTTCGCGGAGGTAGTCGCCAGTGAAAACGGTGCGAGCGCCGTCGCTGACGCGGCGGGCGGCGATGCGCTGGTTGTCAGGATCGATAGCGTAAACGCACCAACGGTTTCCGTTCCGCACCGGGTCAGCATGCTGAGTCTTTTCCGCGGCGTGGAAGACAGGGATGGTGGGGTCGTTGCGGCGGCTGATGATCAGGTCGCCGAGAGCGATCTGATGTCCACGTGCGGCGGTCACGACTGGCGCGTTCGGGTCGATGGTGTCGTTGTGGGTCCGTTGGTTCAGGGCGTCGGCCATCTCCTTAATGTCGGTCACGAGGAGGCTGTCTTTGCCGGCCTCAATGTCTCGTCTGTAGGCGTCTAAAGCTCCTGCAGCCATGGCGATTTGGTCTCCGGCATGCAGGCGGTCGTTCTTTCGGTACCACTCGATGGCGCGCCGTACCGGGGCCGGTCCGCCATCGCGCAGGGCAAGGGAGGCGCTCCGCTCCTCCGGGTCGCGCATGCGCCACACTTCCGACAGCTTTTGCGTCCAAGGCAGGTCGGTGCAGAGTTGGGCGAAGATGCCGCCGCGGGCCTTGACCGGGGCGAGCTGGTGCTGATCTCCGACGAGCACGGTCTTGGCGCCCGCGGTGGTGGTGGCGGTGAGGAGGCGCCGTAGGTCGTCGGTGCCGACCATGCCTGCTTCGTCGACGATGACCAAGTCCTGAGCGTTCAGAGTCAGTTTGTGGTTGTCGATATCGCGCAAGGCTTTGGCGATCGTATAGCCGGTGTCGCCGGCGCCTTCGCGGACCGCGACATCAACCGCATTGCCCGTCAGCGCCAACACGATGACCCGGCTGTCACGGCGGCGACGAGCCATCGCCACCAAAGCCCGCATGGAGGTGGTCTTGCCAGCTCCGGCAGGGGCGCTCAGGGGTTGCACTAACCACGGTGAGACGGCGATGTTTTCCACTGCGCGTTGTTGATCCGGCGATAACCCGTTGAGGTCGCTCGGCAAGCCCCACAGTATGGACCGGGGATCTTGGGCGTCGACAAGGTCGAGTACGGCGGCTTCTTCGGCCAGGATCAAGTCGAGGGTGAACCGCTCGTGCCCCTCACGCTGATGTGCCTCGCGTGGGGCGGTCAACCGCACCGCGATCTCGGCGACGGCTTGCTCGACCAGCTCACATGGCGAGCGGCCGGTATCGACAGGAAGTTGGGCGCCGATGACCTCGACGAGGTCGGCGCGGGTGAAGGCGGCCTTCTCGATCGTGGCGGCAGCATCGGTGATCCGGTGCCGGTCGAACCGTGGCCCGCTCGCTCCGAGACGGTCACGGCGCGCTAGGCGGTGCGCCGCCGAATCGATGACGAGGCCGCGCTCGTCGGTCCGCCATCCGGCCCGCAATTCGGTCCACCCGAGTTGTTCGGGCTTGCCTGGGCGGGTGGCCTTTTGAGCCGCTGCGAGCTGGGATGCCGTCGGCTCGCCGCTCTCGTTCACGGCAAGATTTCCAGCCGCCCACTCGCGTAGTTGGGAGGACCGTTGTGACCACGCGGTGATGCTGGTCTGGTGGATGCCGGCCACTTCGGCCATGCCGGTTCTGGAGTCGACGGGCAACCATTCGTAGCCCAATGAGTGGTGCAGTTCGCGGCGCAGCGTCGCCTGATAGATGACCCCGGCGGTCTTCGCCTCGTGGTAGAGCGACGTGCCATCGATCGACACCAGTTGTCCGTCGTCGCGGGCTTGGCGGTTGGGCACGACGACGTGGGTGTGCAGGTGTGGATCGCCGGTTCGGGAGGTCTCGTGCTGGTAGGCAATTGCCACTATGCCGGGCAGCCGTACGAGGTCTTTCTCCCCCGTCGCCGGGTTGTGCACGCGGGTGTATCCGGCATGGTTCGCAAGGTATTCCATCGCCTCGGAGATCGCCGTCGCATGGGCGTCCACGATCGCTTTATCGGCTACGTCGTCGGCCCGGATCGCGCGGATCAACGACACCGACTTCGGCGCACAGAACGTCAGATCGAAACCATGCACGCTCCCGTTGCGGAACCCGCGACCCGATGCACCGTTGGGCGCCTCACCGCCGACCAGCCACCGCTCGACCGCATCGGGATCGGCCTCTCCACCAACCCGTTCGAGATCCGACAACCCAACCAGCTCGGCAGCGCGACGGGTATCACCAGCGCACAGCCAAACGGGTGTACGGGTGTCATGTTCGGAGTAGTACTCTCCCAGGCCGCCGCCGGCCTTCTGGGCATCGAGAACGGCGCGAGCAGTGTCGTTGTAGTAATTGATCGACCAGGTCGACAACTTGGCAATCGTCAGCGTATCGATCACCGCCTCGGCCCGACATCGCCCGGCGCTCAGTATCGCCGGGCGGCGAACGCAACGTTCGCTACCACCAATCTCGCACACCCTTGTGCAAATGTGCCATAGGAAAATCAGGTGAGTTTCGCTGAGTTACTCTGTCAGACAATCTGTTTGGAGACACAGCGGTAACAGACGGAATGTATTGAGATGGTTGAGACTACAGGGACGTCGCGAAGATGTGGGCGATGGCAGTCGTAGGGTGGTGCCGCGGCGTCGAACGTCCGCGCGCCCGGATGGCGCTACGCGCGTCGAATCGGTCGAAGCCCGGACGGGACATCGCGTCGAACTGAGCCTTCCGCCGAGCGAGGACCAACGTAGCGCGGGGGGTGCGCTACGCCGGAGGCGACGACCGGCGAACGCATCAGAGCGCGGAGCCAAGTACCCCTGGACCTCCCACGCGCACAGAACCGACGAGCCACCGGACGGCGGTCGGCGAGATCGCAGTGTTGGCCGACAGCCCGCGACGACTGCAGCACCCGGCAGCATGTCGATGCACACGCAGAACGCGTCGCATTAGGGCCTCTGAACCATCGTCCATATCCGTCGAAATTGGTGATCGAGCAGATCCGCTATCGGTTTCGCAGCGGGTTCCTTAATGCCGACCGAGAAGAACCGGCGCGAGTTGACCCGAGTCGATCGAAAACCTGTTACATAGAGTTCCGTTGCGTCTCAGGCTAAATTGCGCCAATTCGTGAGTTGCGAATCGATTTCATTTGACCGTGGCCTAGCGGTGCCGAGTGCATTTAGCTGTCAGTTATGCCGGTGACTGCGAGGTCCACTTCACGCCACGGCACGTGGCGCTCCTCAACTCGGCAGGACAAGCCCCGCGACCGTCGACCGCGGCCCGTCACCAACTCGCGCGCCATCCACAGTTGCCAGGGTTCTTGGTCAATCGATCGACACGGTGAGAGGTGGTGAATTACATTGGAAGATAACGTGTTCAGCGATCTTCCCCTGCTCCTCGCGGTACCGCACGCGGCGAAGCTTCTGGGAATCAGTCGTGCTGCGGCCTACCGGCTCGTCCACTCTGGCGAGCTGCCGGTCCGTCGGCTCGGCGGACGCATCTACGTGGTAACCGCAGGCCTGCGCGAGTTGGGAGCGTGATGAAGGGCTCGGTATATCGACGGGGCGCGAAGTGGTACTACAAGTTTCGACTGCCGCATCGAGATCCCTCGACAGGCCAGTTCCCGTGGGTGACCAAGGGCGGCCACGACACCGAGCGCGAAGCATGGGAGGCCTGCCGCGAGGCAATGCGCGATGCCGACCGCAATCGGATCGTGCGGCCGTCGCAACAGACAGTCGGCGAGTTCGTCACCGACTGGCTGACCGCGGTGCAACCGGCGCTTGACGCCTCCACGTGGCGCAGCTGGAGCGACTATGCCCGGTGGTACGTCATCCCCCACATCGGCGGCGAGCGGCTTCAGGCGCTCAATGAGCCGGTGCTGCTGCAGTTTTACGCGATGCTGCTGGCCAAGGGTCGGGTGAAACCGAACAACGACGCGGTGATGTACACCCATTGGGCGAAGCTGATCGCCAGCGGCAAGCCGCCACCGACACCTCGCGAGCTGTCCACGGCGTGCGGCACCTCCATCCACGCCGCGCGTGACGCCGTCCGACGCTATAAGGCGGGCCTGACTCCCCGGACCCTCACGCAAGGCCTGGCCCCCAAGACCGTCCGCAACATTCATTCGTTCTTGCACCGCGCCCTCGCCGATGCCGTCGCTTGGAAGTACATCGCCGAGAACCCGGCAAGCAATGTCAAGCCGCCCCGTAACCCACGCACCCGCCGGCAGGTATGGAAACCCGAGGAGATCCGGACCTTCCTGGCCTCGGCACGCGAGGACCGCTTTGCCGCACTGTTCCTCCTGGAGTTGACCACCGGGATCCGACGTGGCCAGATCTGCGGACTCAAATGGTCGGCGGTCGATCTGGACGCCGGGAAGGTAACCGTGCACGACAACCGGGTGGTCGTCGGTGGCCAAGTCGTGGATAAGGCGGGCGGCAAGACCCGCAATGCCGACCAGACCATCTCCATCGACAAGACGACGGTGGGTGCCCTGCGGCATTGGCGCGCCCAACAGGACGCCGAGCGGGAGTTCTTCGGCGACGGCTACCACCCGGGTGACTTCGTGTTCACCTACCCCGACGGACGTCCTCCACACCCGGATTCGATCCGGCAGCGCTTCGAACGTCTGACGGCCAGGGCTGGGTTGTCCCGCATCACGTTTCACGATCTGCGCCACACCTATGCCACCGGTGCGCTGCGGGCCGGGGTGAGTCCGAAGATCGTCAGCGAGCGCATCGGTCACGCGAACATCGGCTTCTTCTTGGAGACCTACGCTCACGTGCTCGACAACGACGACAGCGAAGCGGCTGAGCAAGCCGCCTCGTTTCTGCTCGGTGACAGCTGGACAGACGGCGACGACGCTCCGGCGAATCTGCCTCCACACGATATAACGTAGAGATTATACTGGTGTCGAAGCTTTGGGACGTGATCCTGCTCGGCGAGGTCGAACAGTGGTTCTTCACGCTCGACAGGGACACGATGGCGGCGGTTGCCGGTGCTATCGACCTGCTGGAGCCGGAGGGGCCGACATTGGGCCGGCCGATCGTCGACAAGGTGAACGGCTCGAAGTTTCACAGCATGAAGGAGCTGCGCCCCGCCGGCACCAGCATCCGCGTCCTGTTCATCTTCGACCCGGCACGGCAGGCGATCCTGCTGCTGGGCGGCAACAAGGCAGGCGACTGGAAGCGCTGGTACGACAGGAACATTCCAATCGCGGACGCGCGCTTCGAGAGCTGGCTGGCGACCGAGCACGGAGGGTGATGACCATGGCGCGCAATTGGCGAGACATTCGCGCCGACGCGATCGCGCAGGGTGCACTGGATACCAATCGGGCCAGTGCGGCGCGCGAGGAGATGCGTGAGGCCGTCCAGGCGCACCGTCTGGCCGAGATCCGCAAAGCGCTGGGCCACTCCCGCCAAGCCGACGTTGCGGCCCTGATGGGTGTCTCACAGGCCCGCGTTTCGAAGCTTGAGAGCGGGGACTTGTCGCACACCGAGCTGGGCACGCTCCAGGCGTACGTCGCCGCGCTGGGCGGGCAGCTCCGCGTCGTCGCCGAATTCGGCGACGACACCGTCGAACTGACGGCTTAAGCGGCGAGCTCGATGACCTCACCGCGGATCGCCCAGCGCGGACCGACCGGCTGTGCCGCAAGCAATTCGCCGGCAACACATCGATGGTCCGCGGGATCCCACTTCACGCCGTCGCGATAGGGCGAGACGAGGCGGGACGAGACTCCAAGAACGGCACGGCGTTGATCGAGCAAGTGGCTCTCGATCTCCGCGGGCTCTGCCGGGATCATGGTGGCGATTCGTGAGGCCGCGTCAGAGAGGACCGTCGTGTCGGTGTGGGCTTGGAACGCACTGATTACACCGTCGAAGACGCCCTTGACCAGGTTGCCCAATACCGGCTCCCGGCCTAGAGGCGGTCTGATCTGAATCTTTACGGCGAACGGCGCTTCCGGCGGACATACCCGGTCGGCGACCTCGACCTTCCCACGCGATAGAGCCAGCCAGACCTTTGACAGCTTCTTTTCGCCTGCGAAGTCGCCGAGATCAATCCAGTCGAACGAAGCCAGCGTCCGGCTAGGTTGCCAGTGATCGAAGGTGTCCGAGCACTGGGCAAGCGCATACCGGTAGCCGAACGGATAGGTGCCACCAGACCGGGCCGGCGGCACCACCTGGCCTGATTCGAAGCGAATTCCGTTGCGCCCGACGCTCTTGAACGAGTCGATGTTGTAGAGCAGGAGATTCTCGACGTCACCGTTGAGAGGCTTAGCTCCGAGGAATGTGGCGTGCAAGACCTGCTCAGATGACGGGTTGAGCTGACCGCATCGGCTCCTGATCTCGTTCCGCAGGTCCTCCTGCCAGTGCGGCTTCCGCTCGAAACGGATGTAGTCGTCAGCCCATGCCTCAACCACAGAGCTGGCCCCGTTAGGTCCGTGAATCTCGTAGCGTCCCGCCATGATCGAGGCCCCGGCCGGCTACTCGACGAGCCTGGTCGCGGCGGGCAGGGTCGCCACGTCAGTGGGGCAGCAAGTACCGCACGGGTCGATTGACTGTCCCACCGTCTCGGCCGCCCACTGCTCGATGTCGGCTCGATGCTCGGAGCACACCTTCACGTATGGTCCGGTCCAGCTGCTGCCCATGGGGGTTCCATTACCGATAGTCCGGCAGCTGGCCAGGTGCAAGCGCGCTTGGCTCGTGTTGTGGCTGCGCGCAATGTTGATCACGTAGCCCTGTTGATTCGCGGCGAGCCAAGCCAGGTAGCCGCTGTCATCGTCGCGGAACTCGATGCACCGTGTCATGGCTCACCATTCTGCATCTGGTGACCGACAGCCAAGCGTCTCCTGCACGCGCCGGGATCGCGACGGCGGCGACCGCGAGCAAACTTCCGTCTGGCAGCCCAAGACCCCTGATTCAACGCCCGTTGACCACCCTTCGGGCAGCTCTCAGCCGGTAGTTAGACAGCCTTATGTTCCCAATTATGTTCCCAAATGGCATGAAAATGGCCCTCAGAGAGGTCTCTGAGGGCCATTTCCGCTGGTAGCGGGGACAGGATTCGAACCTGCGACCTCTGGGTTATGAGCCCAGCGAGCTACCGAGCTGCTCCACCCCGCGTTGGTGAATGCCAGGTTACCGAACCAGCGTCACGGCGGCCAAATCGCGCGCTCAGCGGCAGTGCGGCGGCGAGATTGCCGCCATGGACGCTGGTCTTGCCGCGACCACGGCCATGACGGCAATCTCGGCGCAGTTTCAGTGGGAAGGCGGGTTCAGCCCGTACCGTCGCGCGATGTCGTCCATCCAATCCGGCGACCCGTAGGTCAGCCCGTACTTGTCGGCCAGCTCGGCGAACTCGGGCGACTCGTGCAGGACCGTGGCGACCGGGTCGTCGGCGTGCTCGAGCAGCAGCTCGCCGAGCTCGCGGAAGTAATTCTCGAACCCACCGGGGGTGATGACCTCGATGATGCGGCCCGGCTCGCTGCCGGCGTTCCACATCGCGTGCATCTGCCCGCGGGGCTTGGTGATGTAGCCGCCCGGACCGAGCACCACTTCGCTGTCGTCGGAGCGGAAGCCGATCTCCCCCTCGAGCACGATCGAATGTTCGTCCTCGCGACTGTGCCGGTGCGCCGCGGTGAGAAGGCCGACCTCGAACGGGTGCTCGACGATGGACACCTCGCCCCCGTTGGTCTTGCTCGACAGTTTGAACACCGCCCCGAATCCGGGGAGGGCGACGTACTCGCCCTCCCCCGGCCGCACCACGGTGACCCCGATTTCATTCGGCGCGGTCATCTGACGTTCCTCTGCGACGGCCAGAGTGGCTGCGGCACTTCGACACCGAAGGGCTTGCCCCAGCCGTTCCTGGAGGAAACTTCGTGCACGGGACGTCGATTGGCCGCGACACCCCATTTGCCCCGGGGGTAGCCGAGGGCCAGCATGGCCGACATCTCCCAGCCCTGTCCGACCGGCACGCCGAGCAATTCGTTCACCTCATCCTTGAAGTTGCGCAGCACCATCGTCATGACGCCGCCGACGCCCTCGGCGCGGGCGGCGAGCAACGCACTCCAGATCGCGGGGTAGATGTTCGCGCCCCCAAGGTCGTCGATGGCGAAGACAAAAAGCAACAGGGGGATTTCTTCGAAATGGTCGGCCAGGTAGTTTCCCGAGCCCTGCATGCGGCGCATCGTCTCGGCGTGGGCGGTCGGGTCCGCGCCGGGGGCCGTCGCCACCATCGGTCCCGCCCCCGCGCTGAACTTCTCGTACTCGATGGCTCGGGCCTGCCGAAAGAGTTGGGCGAGTTCGCGAATGAGTTCACGGTCGTCGACGGCCACGAAGTGCCAGCGCTGGGTGTTGCCCCCATTGGGGGCGCGGACGGCCGCGTCCAGAATGCGGGCCTGCGTCTCCAGCGGAATCGGGTCCGGCCGCAGCCGCCGCATCATCCTGGTGGTGTACAGCGCTTCATAGATATCCATTTGTCCGCTCCTTTCCGCTATTCCGGCCAGCTGCTGCCGAAAATGAGGTCGACCATGTTCCCCCGCTCGAACGTGGGGTCGAAGTGGGCCAGCACGTCAGCGTTCATGGTCCCGAAGGTGGTCTGCGGACGGTGCTTAATACCCTCGTTGAAGGCCGCGAGGATGCGGTTCTTGAAGTCGGGGCGCGGGTGGGCGGCGGTCACCGCGTCGACGGTCTCCGCGTCGAGATCTTCCCGGCCGACGCCGACCACGTCGGTCTTCACACCGGCTGCGAGCAAGGCGACTTCGGGGTCGAGGCGTGCGGTGACTTCGGGCGTCGTGTGCAGAGCGATGGCGAGCCAGACCTTGTCGGCGTCGGACTGGTCGACGCCGTGGCCGAGCAGGAAACCGCGTGCGGCGTCGGCGCCGTCCATTTCGAAGCGCTGAGTCGATGTGGCGTAGCGCGGGGTGAGGCCGAGGTCGTGGAACATGGCCGCCACGTAGAGCAGCTCCGGGTCCGGCTGAAGGCCGAGGCGGCGGCCGTGCAGCGCGCCGAAAAGGAATGCCCGTCGGGAGTGGTGGAAGAGCAAATCGTCTTCGGCACCGTGGATGAACTCGGTGGCCTCACGAACAAGTGCGGTGTCGGGTATGACGACCCCGGCAACGGTTTCCATTGATTGGATGGCCATGATCGCTCCTTCACTGGCTCGACCCAGTTTGCGCCGCCGCACGGCGATCCACGGGCGTCGTTTCAGCCATCTTTCCCACGGAATACGACGCGACGCAAAGCCAGGCACCGGTCAGGCGGCGAGGATCGCCCTGGCCACCTCGTCGGGGTGAGTCAGCAACCCGTTGTGCGGGCCCGGAACGACGATGGGCCGGACTCCGACCCGGGCGGCGAATTCGGCCGCCGGTCGCGGCAACGCCAGATCGTTGGCGCTGGCGATGTAAGCCATTGGAATACCGAGATCGGCCGCGCTTATGTCGAGGGCGCCGAGGAAGTACCCACCTGGTAGAGGGGTCAAGAGCTCGCCGACCAACCGCTGTACGCTCCGGGAGGCGCCCTGCATCAGCTCCTGCTCGACGTACAGCAAGGTTGGCGCAACCGCGCCAGCCGGAGAGTCATTGATCAAGCGCAGCGCTAACTCGCGCTTGCCGGGCGGGTTTTCGTCGATCAAGGACCTGCCGGGCAGCGGCACGTGCGCGTTGTAGTAAACGAGTTTCTCGACTCGGCCTGCAAGCAACTTGGCGGCGCCGGTGGCCGGGAAGCCGCCCCAGCTGTGCGCAACCAGAACGACATTGCCGGGTTCCAGCCGCCGTACCTGGTGGGCCACGTAATCGATCGCATCCTGGAGTTGGTATCCAGAAGGATCGTCGCCGTCATTCATCCCGGGCAGCGTCAACGTGACCGCCCGGTGACCGGCCGCGCGAAGCCGCTCGGCGACCGGTCGCCAGGACCACGCTCCGTGCCAGGCCCCCGGAATCAGTACATGCGTCGCACTGGCGCCACCGCATCCTTTCGCCGTCATTGCTGCGCGAGTGGGCCCGGGGCTTCATCTGCAGGTCGCGGGCTGTCGTGATCATGCCGGGCGGCGAGCAAGTACTTGATCGCTCCCTGTCCGTTGGGACCGGTGTCCATGTCGCCGACCGGAACCCGGGCAGCGCTGAGCAGGTCGTTGAAACTGCGGGAACTAGTGGTCCATCCACGAGTTCGCAAGTGCCTTTCCGCGTCATTCCTTTCGTGCGAATAGGTCAGGCCGGCGAAGTCGGCGTCGACACCATGTTGCCGCCAGGTCGCGGCGAGAGTCTGAAGCAACGATCCAATGGACTTCGAATCGCCCGGTAAATGGTCGGCGATCAGTCGGCTGCCCGGCGCGCTGAGTTCGGTTATGTGGTCCAGCATGTGATTCTGCGTGTCTCCCGGAAGATATCCGATCATCAACCCCTCGAGCATCCACGCCGTGGGTGTCGCGATATCAAAACCCGCCTCCCGCAACTTTGTTGGCCAGTCCTGGCGCAGATCGGCCCCCACCGTGCGCAGTTCGACGGCCGGTATAGCGCCGAGGCCGGATAGCGTTGAGGTCTTGAACGCGAGCACCGCAGGCTGATCGATCTCGTAAACGACGACGCCCGTCGGCCATGCCAGCCGATAGGCGCGCGAGTCCAGTCCCGATCCCACAATCACCGCCTGTCGGATGCCGGCCGCCAATGCTCTGGGGAAGAAGCTGTCGAAGAACCGGGCGCGGACGGCGAAAAACTCAACCACCCAACCACTTCCGATATCGCTAAACCCGAGATCTCCCCTTGCGAGCCGTGCGAACAGATCGACACCGGTAGCGCGCACCAGCGGTTCGGCAAACGGGTCATTAACGATTGCATTCGCCTGTCTGCTGGCCGCCGCCCTGGCCGCGGCAACCATGGTGGCTGTCACACCTACACTCGTGGCCAGGTCCCAGGTGTCGTTCTCAGTTCGTCCCATGGCGTCCCTCTCTCATCAACTACCGGCTCGGAAACGGCGCACAGCCTGTAGGGCGCTCAGGTCGCCGAACCGCTTTGCCCCGATACACGTGTCGACACCTGTTTCACCGCACCGCTTTTCGCAATCACCGCCCAGTCTGCTGCGATGATCTCCCAGGCACCGGTGCAGATTCAGACGGCTATCCCACAGTTCGTGACATCACCGGCCAAGCCGTTAGGGGCTCCTATTCGGGCCACGTGCTGTCAAGGATGATCTCCACGAAATTGTCGCGGCGGAATGCTGGGTCGAAGTGCTGCAGCACATCGGCATTGACCGTGCCGAAGGTGCTGTGCGGGCGGTGCTTCATGCCGTCGTTGAAGGCCGTTAAGATACGCCGCTTGAAATCCGGCCGGGGATGTGCGGCGGTGACTGCGGCAACGGCTTCGGGCGAAAGGTCGTCGCGGCCGATGCCCAGCACGTCGGTTTCGACACCCGCTGTGACCAAGGCGATTTCGGGTTCGAGGAACTCGGGTATGCCGGGTGTGGTGTGCAGTGCGATGCTCAGCCAGACTTTGTCGGCGTTGGGCCTGTCGACGCCGCGTTGCAGCAGGAAATCGCGGGCCGCGTTAGCGCTGTCCACCTCGAAGCGCAGGGTGGAGGTGCGATAGCGCTGGACAAGTCCCAGATCGTGGAACATCGCCCCCGGCATAGAGCAATTCCAGGTCCGGATGCAGTCCCCGGCGCCGACCCTGCAGCGCGCCGAATAGGAAAACCCGGCGGGAATGGTCGAAGAGCAGGTCGTCTTCGGCGTCGCGGATCAACTCGGTGACCTCGCGCACCAGCGGGGTGTCCGGGACGATGATGCCAGCGATACTGTCGATCGGCCGAGCGAGCATGGTGAACCTCCTCAGTGGACGAGCCGTGGTTAGTATCTGGGCGCAAAGTCCCGCCCGTCCGGGGCTATTGCGCCGTCTTCACCACAGAATGCGACGTGATCGGGAGCCGCCAGCGGGCCGCCACGGTCCGATGTGACATGTCTCCCGCAGATTGCGACACAATGGGTCCGTGGCTGGAGGCGGTCGGGGGTCGCGGGTGGTGGTGATCGTCGTCTTCGACGACGTGACGCTGTTGGACGTCGCGGGAGCGGGTGAAGTGTTCGTCGAAGCCAACCGGTTCGGCGCCGACTACCAACTCAAGATCGCGTCGGTGGACGGCCGGGACGTCACCACGTCGATCGGGAGTCGATTGGGTGTCACCGACCGCATTTCGTCGATCGATTCCGCCGATACCGTTCTGGTCGCCGGCAGCGACCACCTGCCCAGGCGGGCGATCGATCCCGTGCTCGTCGAGGCCGTCAGGTCGGTGTCGGCACGGGCGCGGCGGATGGCGTCCATTTGCACGGGGTCGTTCATCCTCGCGCAGGCCGGCCTGCTCAGCGGCCGGCGCGCCACCACGCACTGGAACGAGGCCCGGTTGCTGGCCCGGGCCTTTCGCGATGTCACCGTGGAGCCCGACGCGATCTTCGTCCGCGACGGCGACGTGTTCACCTCGGCCGGGATCTCGTCGGGCATCGACTTGGCGCTGGCGCTGGTCGAAATGGATTACGGGACCGAGCTGGTTCGCGACGTGGCCCGGTGGTTGGTCGTCTACCTCAAACGCGCTGGCGGCCAATCGCAATTCTCGGTGTTGGTCGAGGCCGATCCCCCACCGCAGTCGCCGCTGCGCGGGGTCATCGATGCGGTCGCGGCCAACCCGGCCGCTAATCACAGCGTGAAATCCCTTGCGGCCCGGGCGTCCCTGAGCACACGCCAGCTGACCCGGCTGTTCCAATCCGAGCTCGGGATGAGTCCGGGTCGGTATGTCGAACTGGTTCGGATCGATTTCGCCCGGGGCGCACTGGAATCCGGCCGGTCCGTCGGTGAGACCGCGGGCATGGCCGGCTTCGGCAGCGCCGAAACGCTGAGGCGGGTGTTCGTCAACCACCTGGGCATCAGCCCGAAGGCCTATCGGGACAGGTTCCGAACGGCCTACGGCTGAGGCCGGCCGTGCCGAGCGTCCGCAGAATGTCAGCCGTACCGGCGTGTCGGCGTACAGACACGGACGCTCGCGGCGGGCGACGGGCGACGGGGCGGGCGACGGCCGGGGCGGGGCTACTTGGTGTTGTTGTACTTGTTGATCGCGTCGTCCAGCCGCTGCAGGGCGGCACCGTAGCCCGCGAAATCGCCCTTCTTCTGGGCGTCTCGCACCGCACCTATCGCCGTTTGAATCTCTTGCAGCGCTGCGGCTTTGGCCGGGGACAGCGTCACCGACCCGTCCGGAACCGGCGGAACCGCCGCCGGCGGTGGCGACCCCGGCGGTCCGGCGGGCGGCGGCGGGCTCGCCGGTGGGGCCGCCTGCGGGGTGCCGGAGTCGGTCGGCTGAATGCCCGTCGCGGCCGCGCCCGCGCCGGGACCGAACAGCCCGGTCAGGGCGTCACGCACCGTCGGGCCGTAGCCGACCTTGTCGTTGTACATCATCGCCACCCGGATCAGCCGTGGGTACGACGAGGCGGCGTCGCTGGCCCCCGGGGAGGCGTAGACGGGCTCGACATACAGCAGGCCGCCCTGGCCGACCGGGAGGGTGAGCAGATTGCCCCAGCGGATGCGGTTCTGGTTGTCGCGCCCGATCACACCGAGGTCCTGGGACACCGCCGGGTCGGTGGTGATCGCGTTGTTGGCCAGCTTGGGCCCATTGACCTGACCCGGGACCGTCAGCACGGTGATCCTGCCGTACGTCGCCGGGTCGGAGCTGGCGCTGATGTAGGCGGCCAGGTAGTCGCGCTTGAACCTGTTCATCGCGCTCGTCAGCTGATACGACGACGAATTATCGTTCTTGGCAATGTTTTTCGCGACGATGTAGTAGGGCGGTTGATAGCTGCTGGCGGTCGGGTTCGGGTCTAGCGGCACGTCCCAGAAGTCCGAAGTGGAAAAGAACGTCACCGGGTCGTTGACGTGGTACTTGGCCAGCAGCATCCGTTGCACCTTGAACAGGTCCTCGGGGTAGCGCAGGTGCTCGGCGAGCTCGGGGGTGATGTCGCTCTTCGGCTTGACCGTGCCCGGGAACACCTGCATCCACGCCTTGAGCACCGGGTCCTGCTCGTCCTGCTGGTACAGCGTGACCGTGCCGTCGTAGGCGTCCACCGTCGCCTTCACCGAGTTGCGGATGTAGGAGACCTGCTTGTCGGGTGCCAGCTTGTTGAACGCGACCTCGTTCGAGTCGGCGGTCGCCGATTCCAGGGAGGTGAGCTCGGAGTACGGGTAGTTGTCCAAGGTGGTGTAGCCGTCGATGATCCACACCAGTCGCTTGTTCACGATCGCCGGGTACACCGAGCTGTCGGTGGTCAGCCAGGGCGCCACCGCCTCCACCCGGCGGGCCGGGTCGCGGTTGAACAGGATCCTGCTGTTGGGGCCGATCACGTTGGAGAACAGGAAGTTTCGTTCCGCGAACTTGGCGGCGAACACGCTGCGGGACAACCAGTCTCCGACGGGCACTCCCCCGAGCCCGGTGTAGGTGTAGTTCTTGGTGTCGGCGCTGGTCTCGTAGTCGTATTCGCGGTCCGCGCCGTTGCGACCGACGATCGCGTAGTCGGCCGACGTGCTGGAGATGACGGGGCCGTAGTAGATGCGCGGCTGGTCCAGCGGCGCCGGGCCGTCGGACACCACGTTGCCGTTGGCGCCGACGACGTTGACCAGGAATTCGGGGTAGCCGCCGTTTTGGTTGGGGTCGTTGGCGATTCCGCGCACCGTGTTGGCCGGCGAGGCGATGAACCCGTTGCCGTGGGTGTAAACGGTGTGCCGGTTGATCCAGTCCCGCTGGTTGTCGATCAGCCGGTCGGGGTTGAGTTCGCGGGCCGCGACGACATAGTCGCGCAGCGCGCCGTTGCGGTCCACGTACCGGTCGATGGACAGCTGGTCCGGGAAGTAGTAAAAGTTCTTGCCCTGCTGGAACTGGGTGAAGGCCGGGCTGACGATGGTCGGGTCGAGCAGCCGGATGTTGGAGGTGGTCGCCCGGTCGTCGGCGACCTGCTGGGCGGTGGCCTGCGTGTCGCCGGCGTAGGTGCGATAGGTGACCACGTCCGACGTCAGGCCGTACGCCTGCCGAGTCGCCGTGATGCTGCGGCTGATGTATTCGCTTTCCTTCTGCGCGGCATTGGGTTTGACGCTGATCTGTTCGACGATCATCGGCCACCCGGCTCCCACGATCATCGACGACAGCAGCAACAACACCAGGCCGATGGCGGGAATCCGCAAGTCGCGCAGGACGATCGCGGAGAACACCGCGGCGGCGCAGATCAGCGCGATCGCCATCAGGATCAGCTTGGCCGGCAACACCGCGTTGATGTCGGTGTACCCGGCGCCGGTGAACGGCTTGCCCCCACGCGTGTGCGACAGCAACTCGTAACGGTCCAGCCAGTACGCGACCGCCTTGAGCACCACCAGCAGCCCCACCACGGTGACCAGCTGGATTCGCGCCGAGCGGCTCAGCGCACCGGTGCGACCGGACAGCCGGATCCCGCCAAAGATGTAGTGCGCCAACAGGTTGGCCACGAAAGCCAGGAACACGGCGACGAACAGGTAGCTGAGCACCAGCCGGTAGAATGGCAGGTCGAACGCGTAGAAGCCGAGGTCCTTGCCGAACTGCGGATCCCGGATGCCGAAGTCCCCGCCATGCATGAACAGCTGGATACGCACCCAGTAGCTTTGCGCGATGATGCCGGCCAGCAGGCCGATCGCGACCGGAACTCCGATGCCCACCAGCCGCAGCCGGGAAAGGACGGCGGCGCGGTACCGGGCGACCGGGTCGTTGTCGTTGCTCGGCACGAACACCGGGCGGGTGCGGTAGGCCACCGCGAGACCGGCGAACACGATGCCGCCCACCAACAGGCCGGCCACCAGGAAGACCACGAACCGGGTGACCAGCACGGTCGTGAACACCGAGCGGTAGCCCAGCTCGCCGAACCACAGCCAGTCCACGTACGCGTCGACCAGCCGCGGACCGGCGAGCAGCAAAGCGATCACACCCAGTGCGATCAGGATCAGGATCCGGCTGCGCCGGGTCAGCTTCGGCATCCGTGCGGTGGGCCGCATCCCCACTGGCTACGCTCCCTGCTCGATTGATCGACGGTGACAACTCTACGCATCGCGCGACCTGCGATCCCGGCCGCGCTTCAGCAACTCGGCGCCTGACCCCCCGATGCGATCGCATGCAGCGCGTCGACCGCCTGGCTGAGGGTCTCGACCTTCACCAGGCGCATCCCCGACGGATTGTCGGAGTTCGCCTCGTAGCAGTTCTTGGCCGGCACCAGGAACACGGTCGCGCCCGCCGCGTGCGCCGCGACCATCTTGTGCGTGATGCCGCCGATCTGGCCCACCTTCCCATCGGCGGAAATGGTGCCGGTCCCCGCGATGAACTTCGACCCGGTCAGGTCGCCGGTGGTCAGCTTGTCGACCACCGCCAGGCTGAACATCAGGCCGGCCGACGGCCCACCCACATTGGCGAGGTTGAAGTCCACCACGAACGGCGCCCATGGGGCGGTGAGCACGGCGACACCGAGGAAGCCGTAGTCGCGATCCTTGTTCGCGCCCAGCGTAATTTGGGCCACGCCGGCGGGCTCGTTCTTGCGCCGGTAATCGATGGTCACCGTCTGGCCGGGTTTGGTGCTCTTGAGCAGCCCCGTGAATTGTTCGACGTCGGCCACCGGGGTGCCGTTGACCGCGTCGATGGCGTCGCCGTCCTTCAGCTTGCCCGCCGACGGCCCCGGATCGCTGACCCTGGCGACCGTGACCGCGGCCGGGTACTTCAGGTAGCCCAGGGCGGCGTACTCGGCGCTGTCCTCGGACTCCTTGAAGTCCGCGTTGTTGGCCTTGTCGACCTCGTCCCGCGACTTGCCCGGCGGGTAGACCAGGTCGCGCGGTACCAGCTGCTCCTGGCCCGAAAGCCACAGCGTCAGCGCTTCGCCCAGGGTCAGCTGGTCCCGCTGGGACACCGTGGTCATATTCAGGTGCCCGGTAGTCGGATGCGTCGCGGCGCCCTCGATCGCCACCACCTGCTTGCCGTCGACCTCGCCGAGGGTGTCGAAGGTGGGTCCGGGACCGAGCGAGACGAACGGCACCGTCACCACCGCCAGCAACACGCCGAAGACCAGGATCGGCACCAGCGCGACCATCAGGGTCAGAATCCGCCTGTTCACGCCGATCACACTAGACGGAGCCCACCGCGTCCCGTTCAGCCACAAGCTGACCCGAGACCGCCCGTCGGGTTCCGGCGGTGAGTACCGTTGACGGTATGGCTGACCTGCCTTTCGGCTTCTCCCACGGGGACGACCCCGACAAACCGGGAAAGAAGGATCCCAATTCGGGCTCTGGCGGCTCCGATCCATTCGGCGCAT
The DNA here is from genome assembly GCF_025263485.1 of Mycobacterium sp. SMC-2. Classification (NCBI taxonomy): domain Bacteria; kingdom Bacillati; phylum Actinomycetota; class Actinomycetes; order Mycobacteriales; family Mycobacteriaceae; genus Mycobacterium; species Mycobacterium sp. SMC-2. The sequence continues at coordinate 2,015,088 of NZ_CP079863.1, read as the reverse complement.
TCGGCATGAGCGGCAACTTCGGCATGGGCGACCTGGGACAGATCTTCACCCAGCTGGGTCAGATGCTTTCCAGCGCGGGCTCCGCCGCGGCCAGCGGCGAAACGTCGGGGCCGGTCAACTACGAGCTGGCGCGCCGGGTGGCCACCAACTCGATCGGGTTCGTGGCGCCGATTCCGGCCACCACACACTCGGCGATTTCCGACGCGGTACACCTCGCCGAGACCTGGCTGGACGGCGCGACCGCGCTGCCCGCCGGCACCAGCAAGGCGGTGGGCTGGACCCCGGCCGACTGGGTCGACAACAGCCTGCAGACCTGGAAGCGGTTGTGCGACCCGATGGCACAACAGATTTCGACGGTGTGGGCGTCGTCGCTGCCCGAGGAGGCCAAGAGCATGGCCGGGCCGCTGATGGCGATGATGTCGCAGATGGGCGGCATGGCCTTCGGGTCCCAACTGGGGCAGGCGCTCGGCCGGCTGTCCCGCGAGGTGCTGACGTCGACCGACATCGGTTTGCCGTTGGGGCCCAAGGGCGTCGCCGCCATCCTGCCCGAGGCCCTGGATTCGTTCGCCGCCGGGCTCGAGCAACCCCGCAGCGAGATCCTGACGTTCCTGGCCGCCCGCGAGGCCGCCCACCACCGGCTGTTCAGCCACGTGCCGTGGCTGAACAGCCAGCTGCTGGGCGCCGTGGAGGCCTACGCGAGTGGCATGCAGATCGACATGAGCGGGATCGAGGAGCTGGCCCGCGACTTCAACCCGGCGACGCTGTCCGACCCGGCGGCCATCGAGAACCTCTTGGGGCAGGGCGTTTTCGAGCCCAAGGCCACCCCGGCGCAGACGCTGGCGCTGGAACGCCTCGAGACGCTGCTCGCGCTGATCGAGGGCTGGGTACAGGTGGTGGTGACCGCGGCGCTGGGCGACCGCATTCCGGGGGCGGCCGCGCTCAGCGAGACGCTGCGCCGCCGCCGCGCCACCGGCGGTCCGGCCGAGCAGACGTTTGCGACGCTGGTGGGCCTGGAGCTGCGGCCCCGCAAGATGCGCGAAGCCGCCGAGCTGTGGCAGCGCCTCACCGAGGCCGCCGGCGTGGACGCCCGCGACGCCATCTGGCAACACCCCGACTTGCTGCCCGACGCCGAGGACCTCGACGACCCGGCCGGCTTCATCGACCGCGTGATCGGTGGGGACACCAGCGGTATCGACGAGGCGATCGCCAAGCTCGAGGAGAACCCGGAGGATCCCGGCGCCGGTCCTGTGGATAACTGACCAAGGTGGCTGCCCGCCGCGTGGGACAGTGCAGCCGTGTCACCGGCCGTGCTTTCCACCTATGCGCTGGACCCCGCCATGCCGGTGCTGCTGCGGCCCGACGGCGCCGTCCAGGTCGGCTGGGACCCCCGCCGCGCCGTGCTGGTGCGTCCGCCGGGCGGCCTGGCCGCCACCGAGCTGGCCGCATTGCTGCGGTCCATGCGCTCACCGACGCCGCTGCCTGAGTTGGCGCGGCGGGCAGTCGACCGCGGCCTGCGGGACGCCGGGGAGCTGACGGACCTGGTCACCCAGCTGGTCAGTGCGGGCGTCGCGACGGAATGCGCGAAATCCCGCGGCCGGACGCCGTCCATCCGAATCCACGGCCGCGGCCCGCTGTCGGAGCTGCTGGTCCAGGCGTTGCGCTGCTCGGGCGCGCGGATCGCGCACAGCAGCCAACCGCACGCCGCCGTTTCCGCCGTCGACCTGGTGGTGCTGTCCGACTACCTGGTCGCCGACCCGCGCATGGTCCGCGACCTGCACACTCAGGGCGTGCCCCACCTGCCGGTCCGGGTCCGCGACGGCATCGGGCTCGTCGGCCCGCTGGTGATCCCCGGCACGACCAGCTGCCTGAGCTGCGCCGACCTCCATCGACGGGACCGGGACGCGGCCTGGCCGGCCATCTCCGCGCAGCTGCGGGAGACCGTCGGGGTCGCCGACCGGGCCACGCTGCTGGCGACCGCCGCGCTGGCGCTCAGCCAGGTGAACCGGGTGATCGCCGCCGTGCGCCAACAGGACGCGATACCGCCCCAGACGCTGAACGCGACGCTGGAATTCGATCTCGACGCGGGCGTCATCGTCGCGCGGCAATGGACCCGACATCCGCTGTGCTCGTGCTGAAGGGCTAGCCCGGCCGCCCCTGATCCGGGACGTTCGACGACACCGACTCGTACGCCGTGGCGAGCTGGTGCAGGATGTCCGCGGTCAGCGTCTGGTCACTGCGGTGTTTGTCCAACGTTTCGATGATCGCCCTGAACAAGGCGTCAGCAGCGTCGTGCTGCGATTGCTTTGCCGCCATGACAGACAACCTAGTGTTGCGAAGATCAAGCGCGGGCCGGGCTGGCCGTCATGGATGATGGATACGTGGCAGACATCAAACGCGGCCGTGCGGCGCGTAACGCGAAGCTGGCCAGCATCCCGGTCGGCTTCGCGGGCCGGGCGGCGCTCGGCTTCGGCAAGCGGCTGACCGGCAAATCGAGGGACGAAGTCCAGGCCGAGCTGATGGAGAAAGCCGCCAACCAGCTGTTCACCGTGCTGGGCGAGCTCAAGGGCGGGGCGATGAAAGTGGGCCAGGCCTTGTCGGTGATGGAGGCCGCCATCCCAGACGAGTACGGGGAGCCCTACCGCGAGGCGCTGACCAAGCTGCAAAAGGACGCCCCGCCGCTGCCCGCCAACAAGGTGCACCGGGTGCTCGACGCCCAGCTGGGCACCAAGTGGCAGGAGCGGTTCAGTTCGTTCGACGACAAACCCATCGCCTCGGCCAGCATCGGCCAGGTGCACCAGGCCGTGTGGTCCGACGGCCGCAAGGTGGCCGTCAAGATCCAGTACCCGGGCGCCGACGAGGCGCTGCGCGCCGACCTGAAAACCATGCAGCGGCTGGTCGGTGTGGTCAAACAGCTCGCCCCGGGCGCCGACGTTCAGGGCATCGTGGACGAGCTGGTCGAGCGCACCGAGATGGAACTCGACTACCGGCTGGAGGCCGACAACCAGCGCGCCTTCGCCAAGGCCTACGAGGGCCACCCGCACTTCGCGATACCGCACGTGGTGGCCAGCGCGCCCAAGGTCGTGGTCCAGGAGTGGATCGACGGGTTGCCGCTGGCGGAGATCATCCGCGACGGGACTCGCGAGCAGCGCGACCTGATCGGCACCCGGCTGCTCGAGCTCACGTTCGACGCGCCGCGCCGGCTCGGAATGCTGCACGGCGACGCCCACCCGGGGAATTTCATGCTGCTGCCCGACGGCCGGATGGGCGTCATCGACTTCGGCGCCGTCGCGCCGCTGCCCGGCGGCTACCCCATCGAACTCGGGATGACGATTCGCCTGGCCCGCGACAAGAACTACGACATGCTGCTGCCGACGATGGAGAAGGTCGGCTTCATCCAGAAGGGCCAGCAGGTGTCGGTGCGCGACATCGACGAGATGCTGCGCCAGTACGTCGAGCCCATCGAGGTCGACGTCTTCCACTACACGCGCAAGTGGCTGCAGCGCATGACCGTGGGCCAGATCGACCGTTCGGTGTCACAGATCAAGACGGCCCGGCAGATGGACCTGCCGCCCAAGCTGGCCATCCCGATGCGCGTCATCGCGTCGGTGGCCGCGATCCTGTGCCAGCTGGACGCCCGGGTGCCGATCAAGGCGCTATCCGAGGAGCTGATCCCCGGCTTCGCCGAGCCCGACAGCGCGGTCGTCTAGGCCGCACGCGGCCCGCGAAAGTGCAACTACCGACACCCTCACTCGGGAAACGTGTTGCCAGTTGCACTTTCGTGAGTCAAGCCGCGACCTCGTCCTTGCGTGGGCGCCCCCGCGGTCGTTTAAAGCTCAGGATCGAGCCCCGGTCGAGGATCTCGCCGCCCCACACGCCCCAGGGCTCGGCCCGCTCCAGCGCCGACGCCAGACACTGACGCCGGATCGGGCAGCCCGCGCAGAGCGCCTTGGCGCGCTCGAGGTCGGCCGGGGTCTCGGCAAACCAGAGGTCGGGATCGCCGGCGTGACACGGCAACACCGGCGACGGCTGTCTGCGGGCTATCACTGCCGACATGTCCTGCTCACCTGCTTCCTGGTCGGTTCTTCGGTGATCCGGACCGGGGAGCTTCGAGATGCTGACGCCCTGAAAGCTATGGCCACGGATCCTTGACTTCGGGTCCGTGGCCATTCGGTGAAAACCGGCTGTTACGTAGCCATTCGGTGGACCTCGAGTCCGGCGGACGCGTTCGTCGCGGCGGCGGCGTGGTGCTTCAACGCGGCCGCCGGCACGGCGGCCTTGGCGGCATGGGAGGTGCGCGCGGACAGGGCCGCGGCGGCCACTTTTACACCGAACGCGTCGTTGATCATCGTGGCCACCTCCCTTTCGTAGCGCCAGAACGCGGTTATGAGGGTAAACCGTCGCCGCCGCGCACTACAACCGATTTTCTGACCTGCCCCTTTGCCCCTCAGCCGCCGCGGACCAGCTCCAGCACGTCGGGCCCGTACTGTTCCAGCTTGCGCGCGCCGATGCCGGGGATCGCGATCAGCGCGTCCTCGTCGCCGGGCCGCAGTTCCGCGATCGCGATCAGCGTGTTGTCGGTGAACACGACATACGCGGGCACCTTCTGCTCCTTGGCGACGTCCAGCCGCCACGCCTTCAGGCGCAGCAGCAACTCCTCGTCGACGTCGGCGGCGCACGTTTCGCAGCGCCGCAGCATCACCGCCGCGGCGGTGGACAGGTCCTTGTTGCAGATCCGGCAGCGGGCCGGGGCGCCGCGGGTGCGCCGGTTCTTGCCCGGTGCGGCGTCCGCGCGCGCCTGCGGCGCGATGCCGCTGAGGAACCGCGACGGCCTGCGGCCCTGCCGCCCGCCCGGGCTGCGGGCCAGCGCCCAGCTGAGCGCCAAATGCGTTCGCGCCCTGGTGATTCCGACGTAGAGCAGCCGGCGCTCCTCCTCGACGGCCTCGCTTTCGGGGCCGTGCGCCAGCGCGTGCGAGATGGGCAGTGTGCCGTCGGCCAGCCCGACCAGAAACACCGCGTCCCACTCCAGCCCCTTGGCGGCGTGCAGCGAGGCCAGCGTGACGCCCTGCACCACCGGCGGGTGCCGCGCGTCGGCGCGCAACCGAAGCTCGGCCAACAGGCCCGCGAGGTCCAGCTGCGGGCGCTGGGCCACCTCGGCGTCGACCAACTCGGCCAGGGCGGTCAGCGCATCCCAGCGCTCGCGGGCCCGGGTGCCGGCCGGCGGCTCGGCCGTCAGCCCCAGGGGTTCCAGGACCGTCCGCACGACCGCGGGCAGCGGCCCGTCGGCTCCGCGCTCGGCCGCCCGTTGCAGCGCCAGCATCGCCTGCTTGATCTCCTGGCGGGTGAAGAACCCCTCGCCGCCGCGGACCTGATAGGGGATGCCCGCCTCGGTCAACGCCTCCTCGTACGCCTCGGACTGCGCGTTGACCCGGTACAGCACGGCGACTTCCGACGCCGGCGTCCCCGATTCGATCAGCCGGCCGATCGAAGCCGCGACCGCGGCGGCCTCGGCCTGCTCGTCGGGATGCTCGCGGAACGACGGCGCCGGGCCGGGCGGACGCTGCCCCACCAGGTGCAGCTTGCTGCCGGCGACCCGGCCGCGGGCCGCGGCGATCACCTGGTTGGCCAGCGACACCACCTGCGGGGTGGAACGGTAGTCGCGCTCCAGCCGAACCACCGTCGCGTCGGGGTACTGCCGCGAGAAGTCCAGCAGGAACCGCGGCGAGGCCCCGGTGAACGAGTAGATGGTCTGGTTGGCGTCGCCGACGACGGTCAGGTCGTCCCGGTCGCCCAGCCACGCCGTCAGCACCCGCTGCTGCAGGGGCGTGACGTCCTGGTATTCGTCGACGATGAAGCAGCGGTAGCGGCCCCGGAATTCGTCGGCGACGGCGGCGTCGTTCTCGATCGCGGCTGCGGTGTGCAGCAGCAGGTCGTCGAAATCGAGCAGCGTGACCGACTCGTCGCGGACCTTCAGCGCCTCATAGGCGGCGTACACGGTCGCGACCCGGGCGGCGTCCAGCGGGATGTCCCGCCCCGCCGCGGCCACGGCGGCCGGGTACTCCTCGGGGGTGATCAGCGACGCCTTGGCCCACTCGATCTCGCCCGCCAGGTCGCGGACGTCGTCAGTGCTGGCGTTGACCCGGGAGCGGCTGGCCGCGCGGGCCACCACGGCGAATTTGGTGTCCAGCAGCTGCCAGCCGGTGTCACCGACCACCCGCGGCCAGAAGTACCGCAGCTGCCGGTGGGCCGCGGCGTGAAACGTCAGGGCCTGCACCCCGCCGACGCCGGTGCCCGCGCCCGCGGCGGCGTCCAGCGCGCGCAGCCGGGAACGCATCTCCCCCGCCGCCCGCTGGGTGAAGGTGACGGCCAGCACCTGCCCGGCGGCCACATGACCGCTCGCCACCAGCTGCGCGATGCGGTGCGTGATGGTGCGGGTCTTGCCCGTTCCGGCGCCCGCGAGCACGCAGACCGGTCCGCGCGGAGCCAGCACCGCCTCGCGCTGCTCGTCGTCCAGTCCGGCGGTCAAGGCGTCGGCGACCATCGGCATGGCGTCCATCTTGGCAGCGGCGGCCGACAAACCGTGGCCCCGCCCGGTGCGCGTCGCGGATGTTGTGGCGCCCCGGCGCGGAACACATCCTCGCCGGGCTACGTTAGCGAGCTATGACCCCTCCCCCGATCACCGTCTACACCACCTCATGGTGCGGCTACTGCCATCGCCTGATGACCGTGCTGAAGTCCAATGGAATTCCTTACCAGGCGGTCGATATCGAGCACGATCCCGCGGCGGCGGAGTTCGTCGGCTCGGTCAATGGGGGCAACAGAACGGTTCCGACGGTGAAGTTCGCCGACGGGTCGACGCTGACCAACCCGAGCGCGGCCGAGGTCAAGGCCAAGCTGGCGCAAGCCGGCGCCTGAGAGCGCCGATACGCCGCGGTATTGGCCAAGTGGTCTGCCTGCCGGCGTACGCGGCCCTAACATAGGCGACCATGGCGTCGAGTTTTCGGTCGATCCGCTTGCTCCGGCGTCTGTCGGTGGCCGGCACAGCCTGGGCCGTCATCGCCTGGGGTGCGGTGGCCTTCGTGTCGGCGTGCTCACACCCGCCGAGCAAAACGACGGCGACTCCCAGCCCACACGCCTACGCCGACTCGTTGATCATCAGCCTCCAAGACGCCCGTCGCATCGCCAATTTCGAAGGCCTGCAACCGTATTCGTACGCCGACCGCAACGATCCCCCGCGCGAAACCGTCGGCAACCCTCCGGGCCCGTGCCGCGCGGTGGGAACCACGGACCTCACCTTCGCCGGGGGCTGGCGGGAATATCGTTCGGTCGCCTACGCCGGCTCGACCGACGACCTGAGGCCGGGCGGCATCGCCCCGATCAACGAGATCACCAACGCCGTCGTCGTCTACCCGGACGCCAACGTGGCGCGCGGGGCGCTCAACCAGCTGCACGCGACGCTGGATCAGTGCGCCTCCCTGCACCACACCGCCTACGACTTCGTGTTGAACAAACCGGATTCGGTGACGCTGAAGTTGAACTCCGACGGATGGATCCACCTGTACACGGTGAAGTCATCGGTGCTGGTCTCCGTCGGCGTGCTGGGAATCGAACCCACCGAGCAAATCGCCAGCACCGTCCTGCAGACGGTGACGGACCGCGTCAAGTAGCCGCTGTGGATCAGTCGATCTCGGCCCAGGATTCGATGATCACGCGCGCGATCGAGATCGACCCGGGCAGCAGCAGCTTCGACTCCGCCGAGCTGGACCAGTCGCCGGCCGCCAGCGCCGCGCGCACTTCCTCGCGGGTGAACCACGCCGCCTCGGCGATCTCCCCGTCGTTGAACGAAAACCCCTCGCCCGGGTCCGCGACGGCGTGGAAGCCGACCATGAGCGAGCGCGGGAACGGCCACGGCTGGCTGCCCAGGTAGCGCACGTCGCGGACGGTGAGGCCGATTTCCTCGCGGATCTCGCGGGCGACACAGACTTCGAACGATTCCCCGGCCTCGACGAATCCGGCCAGCAGCGAGAACATCCGCTCCGGCCACACCGCCTGGCGGGCCAGCACCGCACGGTCGCCGCCGTCGTGGACCAGGCAGATCACGGCCGGGTCGATGCGCGGGAACTCCTCGTGACCGGTGATCGGGTTGACCCGCGCCCAGCCCGCCCGGGCCGGCCTGGTCGGCGAGCCGTCCACCGAGCTGAACCGCGCCGAGTCGTGCCAGTTGAGCAGCGCGACCGCCGACGACACCAGCTGGCTGCTGGTGTCGTCGAGGATCGAGCCCAGCCCGCGTAGGTTCACCACCTCGGCCCGGACATCGGGGTCTTCCGGCGCCTCCAGCGCGCCGCGGATGGCCCACACGTGGCGGCCGCCGTCGATGCGGCCCAAAAACACCGCTTCCGGCGGCGGCTTGTCGGCCAGCTTGGCCGCGGAGCCGAGCACCACCCGGCCGTCGGTGACGAGCACCTGACTGCGTGAATCCACCCGCAGCAGCGCCGCGTCCGCCCATCCGGCGGTGGCCGCTTCGACGTCGGTGCGCACCTGGTCGGCCCGGTCGGCGCCGACCCGCGACAGCAACGGAACGTTCCGCAACCGGAAGTCTGCAATACCCACTAGGCCCTCACCTGATGGCGACCCGCCTCGCCCGCCCCCGCCGCGCTCGCGATCGCCATCAGTGCCCCGCGTGCCGGATGTAGAGCAGCCGGTCGTTGGCCTCGACGGCGTCCACCTCGGGCGAACCGATGCGCAGCAGGTGGCCGTCGCGCACCACGCCGAGCACGATGTCGCGCAGGTGCCGCGGGGAACCGCCGACCTCGGTCGGCTCCACCTCCCGTTCGGCGATCGCCAACCCGAAGTCCGGTGTCAGCAGGTCCTCGATCATCTCGACCACGCTGGGGGTGGTGGTGGCAAGCCCGAGCAGGCGACCGGCGGTCGCCGAGGAGACCACCACCGAGTCCGCGCCCGATTGCTGCAGCAGGTGCTGGTTTTCGGATTCCCGGATGGACGCCACGATCTTGGCGTTGGGGGCGATCTCCCGCGCGGTCAACGTGACCAGCACCGCGGTGTCGTCGCGGTTGGTGGCGACGATGATCGACGCCGCGTGTTGCGCCCCGGCCAGCCGCAGCACGTCGGCCTTGGTCGCGTCGCCGTGCACGGTGACCAGCCCCGCGCTCGCGGCGTGCTCGAGGGTGCCCCGATCGGTGTCGACGACCACGACGTCCCCCTGGGCGGCCTCGTCGCCGAGGATGGCGGTGACCGCAGTCTTGCCCTTGGTGCCGTAGCCGATCACGATCGTGTGGTTGCGCACTCTGCTCCTCCAACGCTGAATCTTCCACCCTTGCCGGGACCGCTCGGAGAGCACCTCGAGGGTCGTGCCGACCAGCACGGCCAGGAACGCGATCCGCAGCGCGGTAAAGATCAGGGTGTGCACCAAACGCGCGGTTTCGGTGTACGGGGTGATGTCGCCGTAGCCGGTCGTCGACAGCGACACCGCGGAGAAATACAGGCAGTCCAGAAAGGTCAGCGGCTCGCCCCGCACATCGCGGTACCCGTTGCGGTCCGCGTAGACGATGACGGCCGCGGCGAACAACACCACCAGCGCGATGGCCACGCGGCGAGTGATGACGCGAATGGGGCTGGCGTGCTCCTCGGGGATGCGCACCACGCCGACCAACTGGTGGCCTCGCTGGGCGGTGAGCGTTTCTTCCAGACCGCTCAGTTGTCGGGACCTACCGTTGCGCACGGCGGTCCGTCATCGGCTCAACTCCGGCGCAGGTGACACGCACGACTCAATGTAACCACGGCCGCGACCCCCGTACTCGGGCAGCGCGGGTCACCCGGTGGGGCCGGCCAGCAACCCGGCCAGTTCGGCGGGGGCGGGCAGATCGTCGGGGGCGATCGTGGTGCGGGCGCGCACGTGATAGAAGGCCGTCCGCACCGACGATTCCGGGACACCGGACAAGGCGGCCCACGCCAGGCGGTAGACGGCGAGTTGGACGGCGGCCTGGCGCATGGCTTCCGGCCCGCGCGGCGGCTCGCCGGTCTTCCAGTCGACGACCGTGGCGCCGCCGTCGGCGTCGGCGAACACCGCGTCGATGCGGCCGCGCACCAGGGTGTCGCCGATCGGCATCTCGAACGGCACCTCGACGGCGATGGGGGTCCGGGCCGCCCACGGCGATTCGGTGAACGCCTCCTGCAAGGCGGCCAGCTCCCGGGTGTCGCCGACGTCGGAGTCCGCCGCACCCGGCAGGTCGGCGAGATCGAACAGGCACTCGGCACCGTAGAACTGCTGTACCCAGGAGTGAAACGCGTTGCCCAGCAGCGCATGCGGGTCCGGTCGCGTCGGCAGCCGATGCCTCAGCCGCGCCGCCGCGCCCGCGGGGTCGCGGGCCAGGTCCACCAGGCCGCTGACCGACAGCTGACTGGGCAGCACGCCGGGGGGCGGTTCCACCAACCGCGCGCGCTCGGCGAGCAGGGCGTCGACGTCGGCGGCCCACCCCTCGATGTCGGCACCCGCCTCGTCCGGATCGCCCGACATCGCCCGCGTCACCCACGCCGCGCCGCGCTCGACGTCGGCGCGGCGGGAGGCCAGCGGATCGGCGGGCCACAACGCCTCGACGGTGTTGTCGCGCAACGGATTGCGGTCGCCGTCGGCCGGGGCGGGCGCCCACTGGTCGACCACCCCGCAGGGTTCCCCGGCCGCGGCCGAACGGTCGATGATCTCCTTTATCTCACACAGGAAATCCGACGGGCCGCGCGGTCTGATCCCGGTGGCACCCCAATGGTGACCCGACACCAGCAGGGTGTCCTCGGCCCGGGTGACGGCGACATACAGCAGCCGGCGTTCCTCGTCGACGCGTCGCTGTTCGAGCTGGCGGCGATGCTCGAAGATCTTGTCCGACAGCTGCTTTCGATTGGTGACGTCCGAGGTGTCCAGCACCGGGATGCCCAGTGCGCCCGCCGAGGCGCGGTCGCCCCGCAGCAGCGGCGGCAGCTCGGCCGCGTCGGTGAGCCAGGTGCTCCGGGACGCGGTCGACGGAAAGATTCCGCCCGACAGGTGTGCCACCGCCACCACCTGCCACTCCAACCCCTTCGCGGAGTGCACCGTGAGCACCTGGACGCGGTCGCGCGCGGCCACCGACGGCGCCGGCGACAGGCCGTTCTCGACGGACTCGGCCACGTCCAGGAAGGCCAGCAGGCCCGACACCGATGCCGTGGCGCAACGGTCCGGCGCGCCGGCGGCGTCGGCTCGTTCGGCGTAGCGGGCGACGACGTCGGCGAACGCGTCGAGGTGTTCGGTGCCGGCCCAGCCCGCGTTCGGCGCGGCCGCGGCACGCACGTCGCAGTCGACGCCCAGCACGCGGCGCACCTCGGCGACCAGGTCCGGCAGCGAATGGCCGAGGTGGCCGCGCAGGGCGCGCAGTTCGGCGGCGAGCGCACCGATGCGCTGATATCCCGCGGCCGAATACGCGTCGGCCGGGCCGGGGTCCGCGATCGCGTCGGCCAGGCACGCGGTGTCGGCGTCCGGGCCGGCGGCGATCGCGATCGATTCCGCCGCGGACGTCCCGCCCGCGCCCGGGCCTTCGCCGAGTTTCCGGGCGCGCCGCCATAACGCGGCGATGTCCCGACCGCCGAGGCGCCAGCGCGGACCCGTGAGCACCCGCATCGCCGCCGCGCCCGCCGTCGGGTCGGCCACAAGCCGCAGCATGGCCACGACGTCGGCGACCTCGGGGACGGACAGCAGCCCGGCCAATCCGACGACCTCGACCGGGATGCCGCGGGCGCGCAGGGCATCGGCGATCGGGGCGGCGTCGGCGTTGCGGCGCACCAGAACCGCGGCGGTCGGCGGGGTGACGCCGTCAGCCCGCCGGTATCGCGCGGCGAGCTCGTCGGCGATCCACCGCCGTTCGGCCTGCACATCGGGAAGCAATGCGCAGCGGACGGTCCCGGGCGGGGCGTCCGGGCGCGCCCGCAGCGCGCGCACCGCCACGGACCTGCGACGCGCCTCCGCCGATATCGCGTTGGCCAGCCGCAAGGCCCGCGGCGGGTTGCGCCAGCTGGTCCGCAGCTCGAGGACCGGCGCGGGTGTGCCGTCGGACAGCGGGAAGTCGGTGGTGAAGCGCGGCAGGTTGGTCGCCGAGGCGCCGCGCCAGCCGTAGATCGACTGAATCGGGTCGCCGACGGCGGTCAGCGCCAGCCCGTCGTCGACACCGCCGCCGAACAACGCCGACAGGGCCACCCGCTGGGCATGCCCGGTGTCTTGGTACTCGTCGAGCAGCACCACCCGGTAGCGGCCGCGCAGATCCTCACCGACCTGCGGAAAGTTCGCGGCCAGCCGTGCCGCGCACGCCATCTGCACGCCGAAGTCCATCGTCTTTTCGGCCCGCATGCGCTCGTTCAGCGCGTCGAGCAGCGGTACCAGCTCGGCGCGCTGGGTCTGGGTGGCCAGCAGCCGCAGCAACCACTGGCTGGGGCCGCGGTCGCGCTGATAGGGGCCCGCCGGCAGCGCGTGGATCAGCCGCTCCAGCTCCACGTGGGTATCGCCGAGCTGGCGGGTGTCCACCAGGTGTTCGGCCAGCTGACCCCACAACCGCAGCACCATCGACGTGACCGCGGCGGGGGTCTTGTCGGTGCGCAGCTCCCCCCGATACCCGCTCACCACGTCGAACGCCAGCTGCCACAGCTCGGTCTCGCCGAGCAGCCGGGTGTCGGGCTCGATGGGCAACAACAGCCCGTGCTCGCGGATCACCGAACCGGCGAAGGCGTGGTACGTGCTGACCGTAGGGGCTTCGGTGGGCGCCGCGCCGTCGGGACTCCAGCCGACGCCGGCCAGCCGGGCCAGCCGGGACCGGACCCGGCGCAGCAGCTGGCCGGCGGCCTTGCGGGTGAACGTCAAGCCCAGCACCTGGCCGGGTTCGGCGTAGCCGTTGGCGACGAGCCACACCACCCGCGCGGCCATGGTCTCGGTCTTGCCGGCGCCGGCGCCCGCGATGACGACCAGCGGCCCGGGCGGTGCCGCGATGACGGCGGCCTGCTCGTCGGTGGGCGGGAAAACCCCGAGCGCACAAGCTAATTCGGCCGGGCTGTAGCGCGGGTTCACTGCGCTGCCCCGTCGGCGTGCGCCGGGCATGAGGGTCGTATCGGGCAGTGCGAGCATCCGTCATTGCGCCGGGCGACGAACCGCGGCCCGGCGGTCGCCTCGGCCGCGCGCCGGACCAGCTCGCGCCATTCCTCACGGGCGGCCGGCGTCAGCGGATCCTGTTCGCGTTCCGTGGGTCCCGATGCCCCGGCCTTGCCGACGTAGACCAGCCGCGCGCCGCCGGGCTCTGAATCGTTTGGCCCGCCCGGCATCATGCCCTCGGCGACCGCCAGCTGATACATCGCCAGCTGCGCGTGTTGCTGGGCATCGTCCTTGCTGACGGGCGTTTTGCCGGTCTTGATGTCGACGATCACCAGCCGGCCGGCGGCATCGCGCTCCAACCGGTCGACCCGGCCGCGCAGCCGGACGTCCCCGCCGCCATCGCCCGACGCGGCCAGGGTTCCGTCGATCTCGACCTCGACGCCGACCTCGGTCAGCGTGTCGCGGGTCTGCGCCCGCCACTCGAGGAAGGCCTCGATCATCGCGCGGTGCCGCGCCAGCTCGTTGGCCGAATGCCACTCGGCCTCGAAGGGCAGGTGCCGCCAGGCCCGCTCCAGCTCGGCCAGCAATTCCGGTTCGCTTCGGTGCGGTTCGGCGACTAGGGCGTGCAGCACCGAACCGACGGTGGAGCGCAGGTCGCGTGGGTCGGTCCCCCCATGCCGCTCGGCCAGCCAGCGCAGCGGGCAGTCGTTGAGCGTCTGCAGGGTCGACGGGGTCAGGGTGACGACCTCGCCGTCGTCACGCAGCGGTTCGCTGGTGCTGACCGGGATCAGGCCGTGCCAGCCGGCCGGGTCGGCGCCCGGGACCCCGGCCCGGGCCAACCGCGCTAATTGCGTTGCCGCGCAGGCGCGCCCGGCATCGTCGACCGCGCCGTCGGGCGCGCACACGACACCGCGCAGCCGGCCCACCAAGGCCGCCGCGGACAATACCCGGGGCGCCGAGACCGGTTGCGCGGCAGCCGGGTCCACCTCGCCGTCGGCCCACTGCGCGAGTTCGTAACAAAACGCCGACGGCAGCGCGGCCTCTTGGTCCGCGCCGCCCGTGTCGCTGTCCACGGCGGTCACCAACAAGCGGCGCCGGGCCCGGCCCATCGCCGACACCAGCAGCCGGCGCTCCTCGGCCAGCAGCGGCGCCCGCGCCGACGCCTCCCCGGCGACACCGTCCAGCACGTCCAGCAACCGCTGGGTGCCCAGAACACCGCCGCGCGGAACCGTGTTGGGCCACAACCCCTCCTGCAGCCCAGCGATGACCACCAGGTCCCATTCGTGTCCCAGGGCGGCGTGTGCGCTGAGCACCCGCACCTGCTCCACGGTCGACACCGGCTCCTGGTTCACACTCGGCAGGTGCAGCGCGTCCACGTGGTCGACGAGCCCGCGCAGCGACGCGCCCGACGTGCGCGACACGTACTGGTCGGTGATGTCGAACAACGCGGTGACCGCCTCCAGGTCACGGGTGGCCTGGGCACCGGTCGGGCCGCCCCGATCGGCGGCCGCCAGCCAGCGCCGCTGCAGGCCGGACCGCTGCCAGGCGGCCCACAGCGTGTAGCGCGGGTCTTGCCCCGCACGATGGCAGCGCGCGGCCGCATCCAGCACCGCACGCACCCGCTGCAGCGGGCGAAATTGCGGACCTGACGGCGAGCCGTCACCGGACAGCGTCTCGGCCAACAGATCCGCAAAATCCCCCGATGCGCGATCGGGGTTGGCGCGCTGCAGCGTTCGGCGCAGCTGCCGCAGCGAAACCGGGTCGACGCGACCGATGGGACCGGTCAGCAGCGCCAGGGCCCGCGCACCGTCGAGCCCGTCGGCGGTCGCCGCCAGGACGGTCAGCAGCGCGCGGGCAGCCGGCTCGTCGGACAGCGGTCCGCTTGCCGCCGGTGCGGCCACCGGCACCCCGGCCGCGGCCAACGCGCGCGGCAACCGGGCGCCGGCCCGCGGCACCGACCGGACGATGACCGCCATCTGCGACCACGGCACGCCGTCGACCAGGTGCGCGCGTCGCAGCGCGTCGGCGATCATCGCCGCCTCCGCGTGCGCCGACGCGGCCAGGCGCACCGCGACCGATCCCTCCTCGCTCCCGGTGCCCTCGATCCGCCTGCCGCCGCTGCCGCCGGGCAGCCGGGCCGCGATGCCGCTGACGGCGCGGGCGACCGCCGGCGCGCAGCGATGCGAGACCGTCAACGTCACCGACGGCGAATCCCCCTGAAGCAGCCCGGCGGATTCACCGCCCCGAAAGCCGAACACCGCCTGGTTGGGGTCCCCGGCGATCAACGCCAGCTCGGCACCCGCCGCGAGCACCCGAACCAGGCGGGCCGCCTGCGGGTCGAGCTGCTGGGCGTCGTCGACCAGCAAGACCCGCACCCGGCCCCGCTCGGTGGCCAGCAGCTCGGGATCGATCGCGAAGGCTTCCAGGGCGGCGCCCACCAGTTCGGCGGCGCCCAGCGCGGGCGTCGTCGCCTGCGGCGCCGCGGTCCCGACGGCCGCCCGCAGCAGCATCACCTGCTCGTACTGTCGCGCGAACTGGCCGGCGGCGGTCCATTCCGGACGCCGGCACCGACGGCCCAGCCGCTCCAGCTCCTGCGGGTCCGCACCGCGCTCGGCGCAGCGCGCCAACATGTTTCGCAGTTCGGTGGCGAAGCCGGCGGTGGCCAGCGCCGGGTGCAGGTGGGCGGGCCATGCCGTCGCAGCGCGCGGTCCGTCCTCGAGGTCACCGGCCAGCAGCTCGCGGATGATGGCGTCCTGCTCGGCGCTGGTGACCAGCCGCGGGGGCGCGTCGCCGGCGCGCTCGGCGGCCCGCCGCAGCACCGCGTACGCGTAGCCGTGCACGGTACGCACCAAGGGCTCCCGGACGGCGGCCCGGCAGGGCCCGGCGGAGCGTGGCCGCAGCAACGCCGTCGTCAAGGCGCTGCGGGCCCGCATCCCCAGCCGGCCGGAACCGGTAAGCAGCAGAACCGATTCCGGGTCGAGGCCGGCGTCGATCTGGGCGACCGCAGCCTCGACCAGCAGGCTGCTCTTACCGGTGCCCGGCCCGCCCAGCACCCGGATGGGCCCGCGCACGCCGGGGACCAGCAGCGCCCGCGCCTCGGCGTCCCAGGTGTACGACATGGCTGCATGCAATCACCCGGGTCTGACAAGTCGGCCCGACCTGCGCCGCTGCCGGCCCCTACGATGGAGGCCGCGAGCAGCCCGACGAAGTTGAGGAGGGTAGGAAATCGTGACGGACTTTCCCGGCGACGAAGCGCCCGAAGGCGACGCCGCGGAACAACTGCAACCCGTCGACGTCGACGACGAGGCCGGCTTGGACACCGAGTATCTGACCGTTGCCGACCGCGAGGCGAACGAGGCCGACGTGATCGAGCAAGCCTTCGTCGTGCCCACCGACGACGAGTGGGACGAAGGACGCTGAGCCGCCCGCCCGCGGGCGGACGTGGCGGCGGCTGGCACGATCGGCGGGTGACCGCTGATCTCCATGTGCACCGCTACGGCCCACCCGGTCCGGTGCGAGTGCTGGCGCTGCACGGGCTGACCGGCCACGGGCGGCGGTGGCAGCAGCTGGCCGGGCTGCTGCCCGAAATCACTTTCGCCGCACCGGATCTGATCGGTCACGGCAGGTCGACGTGGGCAGCGCCGTGGAGCATTGACGCCAACGTCGCGGCGTTGGCCGCGCTGCTCGACGCCGAGGCCGAGGCGCCGGTGCTGGTGGTGGGGCACTCCTTCGGCGGCGGGCTCGCCATGCAGCTGGCCGCGGCGCGACCGGACCGGGTGGCGGCGCTGCTGCTGCTGGACCCGGCGGTCGGATTGGACGGCGAGTGGATGCGCGAGATCGCCGACGCGATGCTGGCCTCGCCCGACTACCGCGACGCCGAGGAGGCGCGCCTGGAGAAGGCGCACGGCTCCTGGTCCGACGTCGACCCCGCGCTGCTGGATGCCGAGATCGACGAGCACCTGATCGAGCTGCCGGGCGGCCGGTGCGGCTGGCGCGTCAGCCTGCCGGCGATGATGTCGTACTGGAGTGAGCTCGCCCGCGACATCGTGCTGCCGCCGGCCGGGACGGCCACGATCCTGGTCCGTGCCAAGCGCACCTCGCCGCCATACGTCGGCGACCACCTCATCGAAGGGCTGCAGGAGCGGTTGGGGTCCGATTTCCGGCTGCTGGATTTCGACTGCAACCACATGGTGCCCTACGCCGCGCCGGCGGAAGTCGCCGCGCTGACGCGCGAACTGCTCGAGGCCCGCTGATCGTGGCGCCGGTGACCGACGAGCAGGTCGAGCGGGTGCGGGCGCTGGTCGCGGCGATCCCGCCCGGCAGAGTCGCGACCTACGGCGACATCGCCGACGTCGCAGGCCTTTCCAGCCCGCGCATCGTCGGCTGGATCATGCGGACCGACTCCTCGGACCTGCCGTGGCATCGCGTGATCACCGCCTCGGGCCGCCCCGCGCGTCATCTGAGGGCCCGCCAACTCGAGCTGTTGCGTGCCGAAGGGGTCCTGGCCACCGACGGCAAGATCGCGCTGCGCGAAACCCGTTACGACTTCCGGCGCTAGAGCACCAACCGGACCAGCGCCGCGGTGCGGGCCAGCCCGGGAAAGGCCTCGGCGGTCGAGCGTGGGTGCAACGCGTGGACCGCCAGGCGAAACATCAAGGCGCGCAACAACATCTGCGGCCACTCCGGCAACGCGTTCCAGCGTTCGATGAGTCCGTCGTCGGCCTCGCCCCAGGACAGGGCGTCGACGACGACGACGCCGGCCGCCCACGACGCGGGCCGCCAGTAGGGGGTGATGTCGGTGATCCCCGGGGCGGCGGTGCCGACGAAAAGCACTGTCCCGTAGAGGTCTCCGTGCACCACCTGGTTCGGGCTCTTGGTCGGCCGGCGCAGGGTGGCCAGCTGGTTGATCAGCTCCACCGACCGCTCGGCGTCGGCCGTCGGCGGCGCGGTCCGGGCGCCCGGGGGCACCGACGACAGCGGCCGCTCCTCCCACGCGGCACGGTCGGCGGCGATGAAGATGTCCACGTCGCCCCACGGCGCGGTGGGGCCCTGGGTCAGAAATCGGGGACGTTCCAGTTTGCCGGTCGCCTCGTGCAGGCGCACCGCCGCCGAGACCACCTCGTCGTGCCGAGGTTCGGGCGTGCCGGCGACGAAGGTATCGGCCCGCCAGCCCGAAACCACGTACCGCCCGTCCGTCGAGCGGACCGGGCGGGCCAGCCGAACACCGTCGACGAACAACGTCTCCCGCACCCGGGCCGACCAAGCCGCCCGGGCGTGGTCGGCCACCAGTGACAGCACGACCTCGCCGCAGCGCCAGCCGCCCTCCCAGCTAGCCCCCAGATAGACGGGGTTCACACCGGTCAAACCAAACGCCGCCAGCACATGCTCCGGCGGTGGCTCGACATTCACACGGGTAGCCTAGACGAGGCCACCTGGCGTGTCGGGTCAGTACATCACCATGTCGGGTTGCATCTGTTGCGCCCACGCCACGATGCCGCCCTGCAGGTGCACGGCATCGGAGAATCCGGCCCTCTTCACCGCCGCCAGCACCTCGGCCGAGCGCACCCCCGTCTTGCAGTACAGCACCGGCATCCGGTCCGTCGGCAGCTTTGCCAGCCCCTCACCGGAGTCGATCGAGGACTGCGGGACGAGCTGGGCCCCGTCGATGTGGTTGATCTCCCACTCGACGGGCTCGCGGACGTCGATCAGGGCCAGCTTCTTGCCGGAGTCCAGCAGCGCGCGCAATTCCTGTGGGGTGATCGTCGAATGGTCGGCGAGGTCGCCGGGCGCCGCACCGCAGTACTGCTCGTAGTCGATCAGCTCGGTGATCGCGGGCGCGGATGGGTCCTTGCGGATGTTGATGGTGCGGTAGGACATTTCGAGCGCGTCATAGATCATCAACCGCCCCAGCAGCGATTCGCCGATCCCGGTGATGAGTTTGATCGCCTCGGTGCCCATCACCGACGCGACGGAGGCGCAGACGATGCCCAGCACGCCGCCTTCGGCGCACGACGGCACCGTGCCGGGCGGTGGCGGGTCGGGGTAGAGGTCGCGGTAGTTGAGGCCCCGCCCGCCCGGCGCGTCCTCCCAGAACACCGACACCTGGCCCTCGAATCGGTAGATCGACCCCCACACGTACGGCTTGCCGGCCAGCGCGGCGGCGTCGTTGACCAGGTATCGGGTGGCGAAGTTGTCGGTGCCGTCCACGATCAGGTCGTACTGCGTGAACAGGTCTACAGCGTTGCTCGAGTCCAGCCGGAACTCATGCAGGCGCACCCGGACCAACGGGTTGATCGCCGCTATCGACTCGCGCGCCGAGTGGGCCTTGGGGCGCCCGATGTCGGCCACGCCGTGGATGATCTGACGCTGCAGGTTGGACTCGTCGACAACGTCGAACTCGACGATGCCGATGGTTCCCACGCCGGCCGCGGCCAGGTACAGCAGCGTCGGCGCGCCGAGCCCGCCAGCGCCGATCACCAGCACCTTCGCGTTCTTGAGCCGCTTCTGCCCGTCGACGCCCAGGCCGGGGATGATCAGGTGGCGGCTGTAGCGGGCCACCTCATCGCGGGTGAGCCCGCCTGCCGGCTCCACCAGGGGCGGCAACGATGTCGACACGCCACGTCTCCTCGGTCTCGCATTGCGGTTCGTCGTTCCCTTCCATCACAGCAGCCGCCGTGCTGGACGGCAATGAATTCAACGTGCGCCGGCGGGCTAGGCGATCGGGAACGGCCAGGGGTTGAACCGGCAGGTCTTCCCGTCGGCCTTGACGAAATCCGGGTCGAACTTCGCGGCATCGTCGTTCGACGTGGAGAACGTCTGCTGCATCATCACCGGCGCCAGAGCGCCCTGCTGCTCGCACGGCTCGTGGCGCAGGTACCCGATGGCGTGGCCGACCTCGTGGTTGATCACGTATTGGCGATAGGAGCCGATGTCCCCCTCGAACGGGACGGCTCCGCGCACCCAGCGCGCCTCGTTGATGAAGACCCGCGCCTGCCGGTCTTTGCCGAAGGACGGGTTGTAGCAGGAGGTCTCCAGCCGGAATTCGTAGCCGCAGCCCTCGCGGACCGTCACCGGGGACACCAGTGAGATGCGGAAGTCGGGCTTGCCCCCACTAGGTGCGTCGATCCGGACGAACGCGAATTGCGGATTGTGGGTCCAGCCCTTGGGATTGGCCAACGTCTGGTCGACCATCTCGGCAAAAGCGTTGTCGCCGCCGAACATCGTGGGGTCGATGCCGTCCTCCACCTCGACGGTGTACCGGAACACCTTGACGGTGCCCTGGCCGGTCTGCGGCGTCGCGCCGGGCACGACGCGCCACGTCTTGTCGCCCGCCTCGGTGAAGGGGCCGCCGTCGGGCAGCGTCCCGGCCGGCAGGTTGGCGTCGAACGCGGCGAGCCCGCGAGGTGGCGCGTCGATGATCGAGGTGCCCACCGCGCCGATCGCCTGCGGACTCTGGATGGGCTGATTCGCCGTCGGCTTCATCGCGCTGGTGCCGGTCACCGCCTGGTGGACGACCACCACGGTGAGCGCCGACAAAACGGGCAGCGCGTAAGCGCGCCAGCCGTAGGTGGATACGAACCGTCCCAGCCATGTCTGTTTGCGCCACTGGCGCGGGCGCTCCCGGTCGGCCCGGGTCCGTCCGCCGTCGCGGGCGATCGGGTCACGCAGGGCCCGAAGCGGTTCCCGCCACTCGTCCCGCAGCACCGGGACGCGACCGGTGCCGGGCGAGGGCCGCTGGGACATCACTGACCAAGGATTACACAGTCGGCAGCGACGTCGTCCTTGGCGCGCCCGAATGCACCGCCCGACACCAGTTTCTGCAGCGACGACGGCGGCGACGACGATCACCGCAGCGACGCGGGTAGTAAGGTCTCTCGCAACGAGCCGCGCGCGGCTGGCCCAGTGTGCCGGCGGCCGGTTGCCAACGCATCAGATGAGGACTCGATGAGCGAACTCGCCAAACCCGCGGCGCGGCGTGCCGTCAAATCGGGCGACCGCAGTCGGTCCGGGGACGGCATTGCGGCTTCGAACCGGCGCGGCAACCGGTTGCCGCGAGATGAGCGTCGCGGTCAGCTGCTCATCGTCGCCAGCGACGTCTTCGTCGACCGCGGCTACCACGCCGCCGGCATGGACGAGATCGCCGAGCGGGCCGGAGTCAGCAAACCGGTTCTGTATCAACACTTTTCGAGTAAACTCGAGCTCTACCTGGCCGTGCTCGCCCGGCACGTCGAGAACCTCGTCTCGGGGGTGCAGCAGGCGTTGAACACCACCACCGACAACCGCAGGCGGCTGCACGCGGCGGTCCAGGCGTTCTTCGACTTCATCGAGCACGACAGCCAGGGTTACCGGCTGATTTTCGAGAACGACTACGTCACCGAGCCTGAGGTGGCCGCGCAGGTGCGGGTCGCCACCGAATCGTGCATCGACGCGGTGTTCGCCTTGATCAGCGCGGATTCGGGGCTCGACCCGCACCGCGCCAGGATGATCGCGGTGGGACTGGTCGGCATCAGCGTGGACTGCGCTCGGTACTGGCTCGACTCCGACCGCCCGATTTCCAAGGCCGACGCCGTCGAGGGCACCGTCGCATTCGCCTGGGGCGGGCTGTCACACGTGCCGCTTACTCGCCTTTAGCGCCCTTGCCCGTGAGTTTGGTGACTTCGGCGCCGATGCCGAAGCCGACTCGGCGCGCGTCGGCGGGACCGATCTCGACGTAGGCGATCTTGCTGGTGTGAACGAGGAAGCGACGCCCCCGCTCGTCGGTCAGCCTCAGCAGGCCCGGTCCCTCGCTCAGCGCGGTGCTGACGAGCTCTTCGACTTCGGCCGGCGTCTGCGCGCTGGAGAGAACCAGCTCGCGCGGACTGTCCGTAATACCGATCTTGACCTCCACGGTCACCCCTTCCGTTGGTATTGAAGCCGACAGACCTGTCAGCTGCAGGCTAGTGGACGCCGCGCACCCGCATCCCCGACAGCCCCCACCGCGCGGTTCGCGCTGAGCGAAAAGTCGGTCGCGAGCGGGTAACGATTAGCTTGCAGCTGGTCTCACTCGCGGGTTCGAAGCCCGATCCGTGCTTTCCCATCGCTAACTTCGGCACCATGGGCACCACACTGGCCGATCTCGACAAGGTGCGGGACTACCCCGACGACGAGACCGACGAGCTCTACCGAGCCGACTCCTACCCCGAGGGCGACTACACCTGGACCGGCTGGCCGGCCGAGCTCCGCTGGCGCCCCGCCACGGCGATCCTTGGCGCGGTGGTTGCCGTCGGCGCGATCGCGACCGCCGTCATCATCAACAGCGGCGACAGCGCCTCGACCAAGGCCACCGTGGCGCCGGCCCAGCAACCGGTGACGTCCGCGCCGGCCACCACGAAGAGCTCCGTGCCGCCCAGCGCGCAGCCCAGCCCCTCGCGCGCGCCGCAGCTGCCGCCGGAAACGTTCACCACCGTGACCGCCCCGAGCGCCTCACCGACCCTGGCGCCGACGGGGACGCCCACCGCCGCTCCGCCCCTGACGCTGACGCCCCCGCCGTCGGCCGCGCTGAACCCGCGCACCGTCGTCTACAGCGTGACCGGCTCCAAGCAGCTGCTGGACCTGGTGAACATCGTCTACACCGATGGGAGCGGTTACTCCCAGACCGAGTTCAACGTGTCGCTGCCGTGGACCAAGGCGGTGATCCTCAACCCCGGCGTCCAGACCCCATCGGTCGTCGCCACCAGCTTCTACGGCCGGCTCAACTGCTCGATCGTCAACGCCGCCGGTCAACTGGTGGCCGCGTCGACCACCAACTCGAACATGGCGACCTGCACGCGCTGAGCGTCAGCCCAGACCCAGTTCGCGCATCCGCCGGTCGTGCGTCCGCTGCAGCCGGTCGAAGAAGGCGGTGAGCTGGCCCAGGCCCCCGGGGCCGGACACCACCAGGTCGACCAGCTCGTCGTGCTCGGCCAGCACGTACTGCGCCTGGGTGATCGCCTCGCCCAACAGGCGGCGGGACCACAGCGCCAGCCGGCTGCGCTGCTTGCCGCTGGCGGTCACCGCGGCCCGCACCTCGGCGACCACGAACTGCGAGTGCCCGGTCTCCGACAGCGCCGCGCGCACGACGTCGGCAACCTCGTCGGGCAGCCCGTCGGCGATCTCGAGGTAGAGGTCGGCGGCCAGTGCGTCACCCACGTAGGTCTTCACCAACGCTTCCAGCCATGTGCTCGGCATCGTCAGCCGGTGGTAGTTCTCCAGCGCCGAGACGTACTTCGACATCGCCGACACCACGTCGACGCCCCGGCGTTCCAGCGCGTCGCGCAGCAGCTCATAGTGCTGCATCTCGGCGGCGGCCATGCTCGCCATTGAAATCCGTCCGCGCAGGTCGGGGGCCATCCGCGCCTCGTCGGTGAGCCGATAGAACGCGGCGATCTCGCCGTATGCCAGGACCGCGAACAACTCGTTGACGCCCGGGTGGTCGGCCGACAGGCGAGAGGCGGGCGAATCGTCAACCGGGTCGGCGGAGGAGGGCCGGGTCATGGCAACACTGTAGTCGGCGGACCTGGCGCAAAACGGGTGCCAGTTGGCGACCGGCTATCATGTACGTAGATAACGGCTGTATTTCTTCCAAAGCCGCTATCGGCGAAATGTGCGTGCACAGCTGGCCCGCCCAAATTGAGCAGGGGCCCGCGACTCGGCGACGTATTCGGAGTCGGCACTCGTGCGCGCGTGACCGCGACAGAGAAACACCGACACATACCGATATGTCACCGAAAGGCTTACCACCCACGCATGAGCACACTCACCAGCACAACTGAATTGACTTTTGCCGGCCTCGGCGTCCGCGACGAAATCGTGCGCGCCCTCGCGGAAAAGGGCATTGAGCGCCCCTTCGCGATCCAGGAACTCACCCTGCCGCTGGCGCTCGCCGGCGACGATCTGATCGGCCAGGCCCGCACCGGCATGGGCAAGACCTTCGCTTTCGGCGTGCCGCTGCTGCAGCGCATCACGGCCGGCAGCGACGCTCGCCCGCTCAACGGCACACCACGGGCCCTGATCGTGGTGCCGACCCGCGAGCTGTGCCTGCAGGTCCACGGTGACCTCTCCACCGCGGCCCAGTACCTCAAGGCCGAGGGCGATCGTCCGCTGAGCGTCGTCTCCATCTATGGCGGCCGTCCCTACGAGCCGCAGATCGAGGCGCTGCGCGCCGGCGCCGACGTCGTGGTGGGCACCCCCGGCCGGCTGCTCGATTTGAGCCAGCAGGGCCACCTGCAGCTCGGCGGGCTGTCGGTCCTGGTGCTCGACGAGGCCGACGAGATGCTCGACCTGGGCTTTTTGCCCGACATCGAGCGCATCCTGCGCCAAATCCCCGTCGACCGGCAGTCGATGCTGTTCTCGGCCACCATGCCGGACCCGATCATCACGCTGGCCCGCACCTTCATGAACCAGCCCACCCACATTCGCGCGGAGGCGCCGCACTCGGCGGCGACGCACGACACCACCGAGCAATTCGTCTACCGCGCGCACGCCCTGGACAAGGTGGAGCTGGTGAGCCGGGTGCTGCAGGCCGAGGGCCGCGGCGCGACGATGATCTTCACCCGCACCAAGCGCACCGCGCAGAAAGTCGCCGACGAGCTCGCCGAGCGGGGCTTCAAGGTCGGGGCCGTGCACGGGGACCTCGGGCAGATCGCGCGTGAGAAGGCCCTCAAGGCCTTCCGGTCCGGGGACATCGACGTGCTGGTGGCCACCGACGTCGCCGCGCGCGGCATCGACATCGACGACGTCACCCACGTCATCAACTACCAGATCCCCGAGGACGAACAGGCCTACGTGCACCGCATCGGCCGCACCGGCCGCGCCGGCAAGACCGGTGTCGCGGTCACCCTGGTGGACTGGGACGAGCTGCCCCGCTGGTCGATGATCGACAAGGCGCTGGGCCTGAACTGCCCCGAGCCCGCCGAGACCTACTCGAACTCGCCGCACCTCTACGAAGAGCTGGGCATCCCCGCCGGGGCGGGCGGCGGCGTCGGCACGCCGAAGAAGTCGCAGGGCCAACGCCGCACCGGCGAACGTGAGGGCCAGAAGGCGGAACGGTCCGCGCGTAGCCGCTCCGGCGCGCCGCGGCGGCGCACCCGCGGCGGCCAGCCCGTCACCGGACACCCCGGCGGGAACGGCGCGGCCGGCACCGCCAACGGCGAAGCCGCCGCGGAGGCACCGGGCAAATCCGGGACACCCCGGCGCCGCCGCCGACGCCGCAAGCCCGCCGAAGCCGGCGCGCAGGCCAACTGAGCCGCGCGCCGACGGATGGTCAGACCCGAACGCCGGACCAAGGGCGACGTCCTGGCCGCCGTGGCGATCGCTGTCGTCGTCGCCGTCGTCGCGTCGCTGGTCTGGTGGACCAGCGACGCGAGGGCCACCATCAGCCGGCCGGCCGCCGTCGCGGCAACTAACCCGAACCCGGCCCGACAGGTGCCCGCCACGCTCAAAGAGCTCTGGACCGCGGCCAGTCCCGCCACCACCGCACCCGTGGCGGTCGGCGGGACCGTCGTCACCGGCGACGGCCGACGCGTCGACGGGCGCGACCCGGACTCGGGCCAGTCCCGCTGGAGCTACCAGCGCGGCAGCGACCTGTGTGGGGTCTCCTGGATCTACCACTTCGCCGTCGCCGTGTTTTCCGACGACCGCGGGTGCGGGCAGGTGAGCACGCTCGACGGGTCCACGGGTCGCCGCGGGCCGGCCCGCAGCGGCTACGCCGACCCGCACATCCAGCTGTCCTCCGACGGCACGACCGTGTTGTCGGCCGGCGACACCCGGCTGGAACTCTGGCGCTCGGACATGGTCCGGATGGTGGCCTACGGCGAGACCGACGCCCGGGTGAAGCCCTCGGCGCGCGGGCTGAATTCCGGCTGCAAGCTGGTCTCGGCGGCGGCCAGCTCGTCGGCGGTTTCGGCGCTGGAGAGCTGCGTGAACCAGGCCGACCTGCGGCTGGTGCTGCTGCGGCCGGGCAAGGACGACGACGAACCCCAGCAACGCATCGTGGCCGAACCCGGGGTCACGGCGGACTCGGGCGCCCGGGTGCTCACCGTGTGGGAGACCAACACGGCGGTGTACCTGCCCTCGCCGCAGCCCCGGGTGGACGTGATCGACGAGACCGGCACCACCGTGTCGAGCATCCTGCTGCCCAAACGGCCGTCGGGCCCGGGGGCGGTCTCGCACGCGGGCAGCGTGATCACTTGGTGGACAGGCGATTCCGTCATGGCTTTCCAGACGCCCAACCTGGCGCTGCGCTACACCATCGCCGCCGGCGACAGGACCGCGCCGCTGGGGCCGGGCGCGATGATGGCCGGCCGCCTGCTGGTGCCGGTGACCGGCGCGATCGGGGTCTACGACCCGGTCAGCGGCGCCAACGAGCGCTACATCCCGGTGAACCGGGCGCCGAGCGACCGCGCGGTCGTCTTGGCCGTCGCGGGTTCGCGGGTGTTCGAGCAGCGGGGCGACAGCGTGGTGGCCCTGGGCTGACGTCGCGTGTGCGCTCAGGGCATCGCGTGTGCGCTCAGGGCGGTGACACGCCGATGCGCCGCGCCGTAGGCGCACGCTCAAAGCCGTAGGCGCACGCTCAAAGCCGTAGGCGCACGCTCAAAGCCGTTAGGCGCACGCTCGAAGCCGCACGCGCACGCTCGAACGGGCTAGACCTCGACGGCGAACGTCGGCAGCGGCTTGCCGGTCTTCCAGTGCTTGAGCAGCGCCTTCGCCAGGTCGGCGTAGGCCGACGCGCCCTTGTTCTTGCGCCCGGCCATCACCGACGAGCCCGAGGCGCTGGCCTCGGCGAAACGCACGGTGCGCGGAATCGGCGGAGCCAGCACCGGCATGTTGTAGCGGTCGGCGACGTCCAGCAACACGTCGCGGGTGTGGGTGGTCCGCGAGTCGTACAGCGTCGGCAACGCGCCCAGCAGCCGCAGCTCCGGGTTGGTGATCTGCTGGACGTCGGCGACGGTGCGCAGGAACTGGCCGACACCGCGGTGCGCGAGCGTCTCGCATTGCAGGGGCACGATCACCTCGTCGGCGGCGGTCAGCCCGTTGAGGGTGAGCACGCCCAGCGACGGCGGACAGTCGATGATGACCACGTCGAAGTCGTCGGAGAGCTTGGCCAGCGCGCGTTTGAGCGCATATTCGCGGCCGGCGCGCATCAGCAGCATCGCCTCGGCTCCCGCCAGGTCGATGTTGGCGGGCAGCAGGGTCATCCCCTCCATCGTGGTGACCAGCGCGGCGTTGGGCTCGACGTCACCGAGCAGCACCTCGTGCACCGACACCGGGAGTTTGTCGGGATCGTGGCCGAGCGAGAAGGTCAAACAGCCCTGCGGATCCAGGTCGACCAGCAGCACCCGTTGGCCCTCGTCCACCATCGCCGCGCCCAGGGAGGCGACCGTCGTCGTCTTGGCGACGCCGCCCTTCTGGTTGGCCACCGCCAATACCCGGGCCTTAGCCATAGGCGCGGCTCTCCCCTCTGCATGGTCGCCATGGGTCAACAGTGCCCATCCTGGCACGTTCGCTCGCCGCGCGCTGCGGGCAGTGACTCGAGCGGGGCCCCGGCATGTCGTCCGGCAGAATCGGTCGATATGGGCTTGCACAACCACCGCTTGGTCCTGCTCCGCCACGGCGAGACGGAGTGGTCGAAATCCGGCCGGCACACGGGTCGCACCGACCTCGAGCTCACCGACACCGGCCGCGTCCAGGCCGAGCTCGCCGGCCGTGTCCTGCGCGAGCTGAACCTGGCGGACCCGTTGGTGGTCAGCAGCCCGCGCATACGCGCCCTAACCACAGCCAAGCTGGCCGGGCTCGCCGTCGACGAGGTCTCTGCACTGCTGGCCGAGTGGGATTACGGTTCCTACGAGGGATTGACCACCCCGCAGATCCACGAATCGGTTCCCGATTGGCTGGTCTGGACGAACGGCTGCCCCGGCGGCGAGAGCGTGGCGCAGGTGAGCGACCGGGCCGACCGCGCCGTGGCGTTCGCGCTGGAGCACATGAGCTCGCGAGACGTGGTGTTCGTGGGCCACAGCCACTTCTCCCGCTCGGTCATCACCCGCTGGGTGGAGCTGCCGCTCGTCGAGGGCAGCCGGTTCTGGATGCTGGCCGGCTCCATCGCCGTATGCGGCTTCGAGCATGGCGTGCGACAGCTCGCCGCGCTCGGATTGACCAGCCAGCCACAGGCGATCAAGCCCGGGTGAGCGCCCAGCCGCCGTTCGCGCTGTGCGGACCTAAGCAAACCCTGGTCGCCGAGGGGGTGCGGGCGCGCTACCGCGAAGTGGCAGCGGCGCAAGACGCCCTGCGGTCGGCGTCGTCGCCAATAGTGTTGGGCGCGTTACCTTTTGACGTCAATCGGCCCGCGGCGCTGCTGACACCGGGCGCCGTGCGCCGCAGCGACGCGCCGCCGGACTGGCCGACTGGCCCGCTGCCCCGGGTGCGGGTCGCCGCCGCCGACCCTGCACCGTCCGACTACCGGTGCCGCGTCAGCCGGGCACGCGATCGGCTGAGGGCGCCGGACAGCCCGCTGCGCAAGGTGGTGTTGTCCCGCGCGCTAAGGCTGGTCGCCGACGCTCCCCTGGACGCCCGCGTCATCCTGCGCCGGCTCATCGCCGCGGACCCGGCCGCATACGGCTACCTGGTCGACCTGACCGCCGCCGGCGATGACTACGCGGGCGTGGCGCTGGTGGGCGCCAGCCCGGAGCTGCTGGTGGCGCGCTCCGGGGACCGTGTCACGTGCCGGCCGTTCGCCGGTTCGGCACCCCGCGCGGCCGACCCGGATGTCGACGCCGCCAACGGCGCCGCGCTGGCCGGTTCCGCCAAGGACCGGCACGAGCATCAGCTGGTGATCGAGACCATCCGGACCGCCCTGGAGCCGCTGTGCGACGAGTTGACGATCGCGGCCGAACCCGAGTTGAGCCGCACCGCGGCGGTGTGGCACCTATGCACCCCCATCGACGGCCGGCTCCGCGGCACCTCAACCACCGCAATCGATCTGGCCCTGGCGCTGCATCCCACCCCGGCGGTGGGCGGGGTGCCGACCAAGGCCGCGCTCGAGCTCATCGCCGAGATGGACGGCGACCGCGGCTTCTACGCGGGGACGGTGGGCTGGTGCGACGCGCGGGGCGACGGATGCTGGGTGGTGTCCATCCGGTGTGCGCAGCTGTCGGCGGACCGCCGCACCGCGCTCGCCCGCTCCGGTGGCGGTATTGTCGCCGAATCCGACCCCGATGAGGAAGTCGCGGAAACGACGACGAAATTCGCCACCATCCTCACCGCATTGGACGTCGAGCAATGACCATTCGCCGCGCCACGCCACAAGACGCCGCCGCGATTACCGCAATGATTCGCGCACTGGCCGAATTCGAAAACGCCGCGGACCAATGCACGGTCACCGAAAAACAAATTACCGCAGCGCTTTTCGGTGCGACCCCGACGGTGTACGGGCACATAGCGGACGTCGGCGGCGAGGTCGCCGGGATGGCGCTGTGGTTTCTCAACTTCTCCACGTGGGACGGCGTGGCAGGCGTCTACGTAGAAGACCTGTTCGTACGGCCGGAGTTCCGCCGTCGCGGCCTGGCCCGCGCGCTGCTGGCGACGCTGGCGGCCGAATGCCTCGACAGCGGCTACACCCGGTTGTCGTGGGCGGTGCTGAACTGGAACGCCGACGCCATCGCGCTGTACGACGGCGTCGGCGGCCAACCGCAGCCCGAGTGGACCACCTATCGGCTGTCCGGGCCCCGGTTGGCCGAGTTGGCGGAGTCGCGCTGATCGCCACCGGCGGCCCAGCGCACGCCCGCGGGGCTGAACAGCAGGCCCAGCGCGGTCAGCGCTACGACGCCGGCCGGAATCCCGAAGGCCGGCTGATGCGAGCTCACCGCGAGGTACCAAGCCACCGGCAGTAACAGCAGCTGGGTGATGACGGCCAGCCCGCGCCCCCAGCGCCTGCCGAGGACGAGTGCGCGTCCGGCGGCCAGCACCGCCGCCCCGGCCAGGGCGAAGAAGACGGCCGTGCCCAAACCGTTGACCACGCGCTGGTCGGTCCCGGCAATGCCGCGCACGGCCAGCACCGCCGCCATGACCAGCGCGGCCACCCCCTGCGCCACCACGAGGAGCCCGGCGCCGCGCACGGCGGCCGGCGCGCTGCCCGGGTTGTGGCGGAAGACTGTCACCCGCGTCAGCGTAGTCACCCGCCGGCCGGCCGGGAGTTCCCCACAGCGCGGCCTTAACCGGCGCGCATAAGCTCGTGCCTCATGCGCGCCGTGCTGATCGTCAACCCCACAGCCACCTCCACCACCCCGGCCGGTCGCGACCTGCTGGCGCACGCGCTCAAGAGCCGCCTGCAACTCACCGTGGAACACACCAACCACCGCGGCCACGGCACCGAACTCGCGGAGAAGGCGGTCGCGGACGGCGTCGACCTGGTTGTGGTGCACGGCGGCGACGGCACGGTCAGCGGAGTGGTCAACGGCCTGCTCGGCCGCCCCGGATCGGTACCGACGGGTCCCGTGCCGGCGCTCGCGGTGGTTCCCGGGGGTTCGGCGAATGTGCTGGCGCGGTCGCTGGGTATCTCCCCCGACCCGGTGGCCGCCACCAACCAGCTCATCCAGCTGCTCGACGACTACCGCCACCACCAGACCTGGCGCCGCATCGGGCTGATCGACTGCGGGGAGCGGTGGGCCGTGTTCAACACGGGGATGGGGGTCGACGCCGAGGTGGTCGCCGCGGTCGAGGCCGAACGCGACAA
The DNA here is from genome assembly GCF_025263485.1 of Mycobacterium sp. SMC-2. Classification (NCBI taxonomy): domain Bacteria; kingdom Bacillati; phylum Actinomycetota; class Actinomycetes; order Mycobacteriales; family Mycobacteriaceae; genus Mycobacterium; species Mycobacterium sp. SMC-2. The sequence continues at coordinate 1,984,231 of NZ_CP079863.1, read as the reverse complement.
GGGCGGCAAGGTCACCGCGTGGCGCTACATCCGCGCGGCCGTGCCCGCAGTGTGGGGCTACACGCGCCGCGAACCGATGCTGCAGCTCGAACTGCCCGGCCGCGAACCGATCCCGGGGGTGAGCTTCGTGTTCGTCTCCAACTCCAGCCCATGGACGTTCGCCAACAACCGGCCGGTATGGACCAATCCCGGCTGCACGTTCGAGACGGGGCTGGGCGTGTTCGCGCCCACCAGCATGAAAACAATCCCCACCCTGCGCATCGTGCGGCAGATGTTCGCCAAACGGCCCAAGTTCGCGTTCGACCACCTCATCACCGAAGACGACGTGCCCTGCTTGCGGGTCACCTCGACCGGGGGCCCGGTTGCCTGCCAGTTCGATGGCGACTACCTCGGCGTGCGCGAAAGCATGACTTTCCGGGCGGTCCCGGATGCGCTGGCCGTGGTCGCGCCTCCCCGAAAAAATCCCCTCTGAGCTGCGATAACGAAGAGCGTCCGGGCCAGGCGGCGAAAACTCTCCCGGGGTCGGGACGCGAGTGTAGTACAACGGTGTAATGGCCCGGCTACGGGACGATCAAAGTGAGATTGCCCACGAGCGAACTCACGCTATTGACTTCTGTTGGGCCTGTGAAACGATCAAAAGGTTGCATGCAGAAATTTGATAGGGGTACGGACCCTTTTCTTGTGCACGCGTTAACAGCCGAAGAAATTGGCCGTGCGCCTTGCTGCGCACTCAGTGAGGAGTAACAACTTATGGATTGGCGCCACAAGGCGGTCTGTCGGGACGAGGACCCGGAGCTGTTCTTCCCGGTAGGGAACAGCGGCCCGGCGCTCACGCAGATCGCTGACGCGAAACTGGTCTGCAATCGGTGCCCGGTGACCACGGACTGCCTCTCTTGGGCCCTGAATACCGGCCAGGACTCGGGCGTCTGGGGCGGCATGAGTGAAGACGAGCGGCGCGCACTCAAGCGTCGCAACGCCCGGACGAAGGCCCGTAGCGGAGTCTGACTCGGTTAGACCACACAGTGCGGCCCCGACGAAAGTCGGGGCCGCACTGTTGTGTTCGCTGTCCACCTACAACACCAGCCGGGTCCGCCGGCCGATCGGCACCCGCAGCACCACGTCGGTGCCGCGGGCCGGGGCTTGCCGCATGGCCAGCGTGCCGTCGAGTTCGGCCGACACCAACGTCCGCACGATCTGCAGACCGAGGCTGTCGGACGTCTCCAGGCTGAAGCCTTGCGGCAGCCCGCGGCCGTCGTCGTGGACCACGACGTCGAGCCAGCGCGCCGAACGCTCGGCGCGAATGGTCACCGAGCCGCCCCCGCGAGCGGGGGGACCCCCACCTCCGGCCGGGTCGAATGCGTGCTCGATCGCGTTTTGAACCAGTTCGGTGATCACCATGATCAGGGCCGTCGCCCGGTCGGAGTCCAGCACGCCCAGGTCCCCGACCCGGTTGATCCGGATCGGCCGGTCCACCGACGCCACGTCGTTCATGATCGGCAGGATCCGGTCGATGACCTCGTCGAGGTTGACCTGCTCGTCGACCGACATCGACAGGGCGTCGTGCACCAACGCGATGGACGAGACCCGGCGCACCGACTCGATCAGGGCTTCGCGCCCCTCGGCGTTGGCCGTTCGGCGGGCCTGCAGGCGCAACAGCGCCGCCACCGTTTGCAGGTTGTTCTTCACCCGATGGTGGATCTCGCGGATGGTGGCGTCCTTGGAGATCAGGGCCCGGTCGCGGCGCTTCACCTCGGTGACGTCGCGGATCAGCACCGCGGCACCGGCGCTGGCGCCGTCGACCACCAGCGGCAGCGTCCGCAGCAGCACTGTCGCGCCGCCGGCGTCGATCTCCATCCGCATGCTCCGCCCACCGGCCAGCAGGTCGAGCACGTGTTCGGCCAGTTCCTGCGCCTCGAATGGGTCGGAGACCAGCGGCCGCGTCACCTTGACCAGGTTGCGGCCCTCCAGCTCGGTGGTCAGGCCCATCCGGTGGTAGGCCGACACCGCGTTGGGGCTGGCGTAGGTGACGACGCCGTTGACGTCCAACCGGATGAAGCCGTCGCCCGCCCGCGGGGTGGACCGCGACATGACCACGTCGCCCACGTCGGGGAAGGTGCCCTCGGCGAGCATGTGCACGAGATCGGTGGCGCAGTCCCGGTAGGCCGTCTCCAGCTGCCCGGACGCGCGGTCGGCCGCGACGGCGGTTTGATGCCGGGTCAGCACGGCTACCACCCGGCTGCCGTAGCGCACCGGGTACGCCTCGACGTGCGGGCCTGGCAGCCACGAATCCCCTTGTCTCGCAAGGCCGTCCCGCTGGGCGGTGCCGGACTCGAAGGTCTCCGCGACGAGCGGCAGCCGGTCGGCGGGCACGACGCTGCCCACCGAGTCGGTGAGCAGCACCGTGGGCGCGGTGTTCGGCCGGCACTGCGCCACACACACGAACGTGCCGTCGTCGCGGCGAACCCACATCAGGTAGTCGGCGAACGACAGGTCCGCCAGCAGCTGCCACTCCCCCACCACGGCGTGCAGGTGGTCCACCGCGTTGCCCGGCAGCACGGTGTGTTCGGCAAGCAGATCACCGAGAGTCGACATCACTCACTCCCCGGGCCATTCCCCGGCAGCAGACAGGACGGATCCAACGGCTAGCTGATCACAGCAATCAGGTCGCCGGCCTGGATGACATCGCCCACCGAGACGCTCACCTTGCTGATGGTGCCGTCCACCTCGGCCAGGACGGGAATCTCCATCTTCATCGACTCCAGCAGCACCACGACGTCGCCCTTGCCGATCTGGTCACCCTCGGTCACCACGACTTCGAGCACGCTGGCGACGATCTCGGCGCGAACATCCTCGGCCATCTTCACCCCACTCATTCGGCCATTGCGCAGGCTGGCTGCTGGTCCATCAAGCTTCTCGTCGAGCTCAGGTATATCGAACCACAGGACGGCTTCCTACCGCGGCGCACGGGCCGTTGTCGCCGCGCCCGACTTCCGTGAGAGACTGTGCGGCAGGCTCACGGGCGCCGGGCGCCCGGATCGCAGACCAATCACTGGAGGTTCGACCATGGCCAAACGGGGCCGTAAGAAGCGCGACCGCAAGCACAGCAAAGCCAACCACGGCAAGCGGCCCAACGCCTGAGGACCGCTACTGCGTACCCCGGATGATGGTGGTCCGGCGGATCTCCAGCCGTAGCCGCTCGCGCAGGCCCTCGGGGGCCTTCTCGCCTCGGCACTTGTTGGCGATCAACGCCTTGATCCGCTCCTCGAGGCCGTAATGCTTGAAGCAACCGGGACACGCCTCAAGGTGGCGGCGCAGCTGGTCCCGCGACTCCGGCGTGCATTCACCGTCGAGCAGCAGCCAGACCTGGCGGATCACCTCGGCACAGCCGACGGCGCCGTGGTCGTCGTCGTTGGGGCACGTGTCGCCGGGGCCGGAAATCTCGCTCATGACGACACCTCCTCGTGCGCTTGGTGGCCGCGGTTGAAGCCCCGCTCTTTGGCCACGTCAGCCAACAGCCCACGCAGTTGACGTCTGCCGCGGTGCAGCCGTGACATTACCGTCCCGATGGGCGTATCCATGATCTCGGCGATTTCCTTGTATGGGAATCCCTCGACATCGGCGTAGTAGACGGCCATCCGGAATTCTTCCGGCAACTCCTGCAGCGCTTCCTTGATCTCGTCGTCGGGCAGCGCCTCGAGCGCCTCGACCTCGGCCGAGCGCAGACCGGTGGACGAGTGCTCGGCGTTGGACGCCAGCTGCCAGTCGGTGATCTCCTCGGTGGGGTACTCGGCCGGCTGGCGTTGCCTCTTGCGGTAGCTGTTGATGTAGGTGTTGGTCAGAATCCGGTACAGCCACGCCTTGAGGTTGGTGCCCGCCCGGAAGGACCGGAACCCCGCGTAGGCCTTCACCATGGTCTCCTGCAGCAGGTCCTCCGCGTCGGCGGGATTGCGCGTCATGCGCAGCGCACCGCCATAGAGCTGGTCCAGCAGCGGAATCGCGTCGCGCTCGAAGCGCGCCATCAGCTCCGCATCGGTCTCCTGCGGGCCGGGGTCGGCAATCTCCTGTGCTGTCGCGCCGTCGGTGTCGGCCATGTCGATTTCCCCGGTCCCTTCTGCTGCGGTGTCACCGGACAGCACTGAAAGCGCCACCGGGCTTGCCAGCAAACAAGCCAACTGCTCGGCACCCATTGGACGGTCCAACAGGCTCGTCGCCGCTGACACTAAACCGCTCCTCCCAATCTAGAGGCTGCCACCGACACTGTCTGCCCGGGTGCGCCCAGTTAACTCCTGCAGAACGATTGCTTTAACAGCGTGGGCCGACGTGCTATTTCCGGCGGAATCCGTGGCCCGATCCGGGCGAGCGCGGCAGGACGTTAATGTGGCGCCATGTCCCTGAATGGCAAGACCATGTTCATCTCCGGAGCCAGCCGCGGCATCGGCCTGGCGATCGCCAAGCGCGCGGCCCAAGACGGCGCCAACATCGCCCTGATCGCCAAGACCGCCGAGCCCCACCCGAAGCTGCCGGGCACGGTGTACACCGCGGCGAAGGAGCTCGAGGAAGCCGGCGGGCAGGCCCTGCCGATCGTCGGGGACGTCCGCGACCCGGAGTCCGTCGAGTCCGCGGTGGCCAAGACCGTCGAGCAGTTCGGCGGCATCGACATCTGCGTCAACAACGCGTCGGCGATCAACCTCGGGTCCATCACCGAGGTGCCGATGAAGCGGTTCGACCTGATGAACGGCATCCAGGTGCGCGGCACGTACGCGGTGTCGCAGGCCTGCATCCCGCACCTGCAGGCCGCGAAGAACCCGCACATCCTGACGCTGTCGCCGCCCGTGCTGCTCGGCAAGGAGTGGCTGAAGCCGACCGCGTACATGATGGCCAAGTTCGGCATGACGCTGTGTGCGCTGGGCATCGCCGAGGAGATGCGCGAGGCGGGCATCGCGTCGAACACCCTGTGGCCGCGCACTCTGGTGGCCACCGCCGCGGTGCAGAACCTGCTCGGCGGGGACGAGGCGATGGCCCGTGCCCGCAAGCCGGAGGTGTACTCCGACGCGGCCTACGTCATCCTCAACAAGCCCGCCCGCGAATACACCGGCAACACCCTGCTGTGCGAGGACGTGCTGCTGGAGTCCGGCGTCACCGACCTGTCGGTCTACAACTGCGTGCCGGGCGGGCAGCTCGGCGTCGACTTCTGGGTGGACGGCGTCAACCCACCGGGGTACACGGGTCCGTAAAAGCGGGGCTTAGCCGCGCGAATGTGGCGCCGTCGCGAAAACCGGGCCGATTCTTCGCCCTGGCGTTACGCTCGCGCCATGACGACGAAGCGATCCCGCGCCGCGACGATTGTCGCCGCCGGTGTGCTGGCTTTCTCCGGACTGATGACGGCCGGCGTGGGCGTCGGCCACGCCGACACGATCCAGACCGAGGGCAACTACCCGACCCGCGCGGCCTGCCAGGACGCCGGCCCGGGCGTGAAGGCCTCGACCCCGGGAAACTGGAACAACTTCTGGTGCGTCCCGGACCGCAACGTCAACGGCAACTGGAAGCTGGTTTTGAGCAACTGAGCCTCAGAGCAGCTTGGCCTGCTCGGGCTCCGGTTCGGCCGGCTCGATCAACTGCGGCCCGTTGTTGCGGACGTTGTTGACCAGCGTCGAGACCTCGCGCATGCGAATGCCGCGCACGTCGGGCGGGGCGGTGAGGAGCTTTTCGTCGGCCGGGGCGTCCGGGTCCAGCCAGCGGTCCCACTCCCGCTCGGGCACGACCAGCGGCATGCGGTCATGGATCTCGGCCAGCTCGCCGGGTGCGTCGGTGGTGATGATCGTGCAACTCAGCAGCGGCGGACCGTCTTTGGCCGGTTTCCAAACCGACCACAGCCCCGCCATGAACAGCGGCTCGCCGTCCTCGCGGTACATGAAGAACGGTGTCTTGCGGGACTTCTTGCCGACCGCCGCGTCGGGGTTGACGCGCCATTCGTAGTAGCCGTCCATCGGGATCAGGCACCGCTTCGACTTGGCGCTCGACCGGAACGCGGGCGAGGTGGTGACCTTGTCCGCGCGGGCGTTGATCAGTATCGGGCCCTTCGTCTCGGGCGCCCCGTCGGACCCGGCCTTGGCCCACGGGGGCACCAGGCCCCAGCGCATGAGCCGCACCCGACGGGTGGGCTCGTCGTCCGGGTCGGTGTGCCGGCTCACGACGGTCGCGATGGTCGAGGTGGGCGCCACGTTGTAGTTGGGCGCCCCGGCGCTCTCCGAGGCGCCCGTGGCCTCGTCGATGGCCTTGATCTTCTGGGCCAGCAGCGCCGGATCCGTGGTGACCGCGAACCGTCCACACATACCTTCCATGGTGGCAGAGCCACGCACTCCCATTGGTGGCAGAGCCACGCACTCCCATTGGTGGCAGAACGCGGCGACACGCAATGATGGACCGGTGAGCATGTGGACGGCCCCCAGCGCGCCGAAACCGGTGCGCGCGACGGTGACCGTTCCGGGCTCGAAGTCGCAGACCAACCGCGCGCTGGTGCTGGCCGCCCTGGCCGCCGCGCAGGGCCACGGCACGCCGACCATCAGCGGGGCGCTGCGCAGCCGGGACACCAACCTGATGATCGGCGCGCTGCGCACCCTGGGCCTGCGCGTCGACGGCGCCGGGTCCGAGCTGACGGTCGGCGGCCGGATCGCCCCCGCCCCCGGGGCGCGCGTGGATTGCGGCCTGGCCGGCACGGTGCTGCGCTTCGTCCCGCCGCTGGCGGCGCTGGCCGAAACGGTGGTCGAGTTCGACGGGGACGAGCAGGCCCGCGCGCGGCCCATCGCACCGCTGCTGGATGCCCTGCGCGGCCTGGGCGTGCCGATCGAGGGTGACGGCCTGCCCTTCCGGGTGCACGGCAGCGGGTCGGTCACCGGCGGCACCGTGGACATCGACGCCTCCGCGTCGTCGCAATTCGTGTCCGGGCTGCTGCTGTGCGCAGCATCGTTCACGGAGGGACTGACCGTGCGGCACACCGGTGCGACGCTGCCGTCGGCGCCGCACATCGCCATGACGGTGGTGATGCTGCGCGAGGCCGGGATCGACGTCGACGACTCGGTTCGCAACGTTTGGCGGGTGCGCCCCGGCCCGGTCGCGGCCCGGCACTGGGAGGTCGAACCGGATCTGACCAACGCCGTTCCCTTCCTGGCGGCGGCCGTGGTCAGCGGCGGAACGGTGCGCATCACCGGCTGGCCGGCGGTCAGCGTGCAACCGGCCGAGAACATCTTGGCCGTACTTGCCAAGCTGAATACCGTTGTCACCCGAGGTGATTCGTACCTCGAGGTGCAGGGGTCCGCGGAATACGACGGTTTCGATGTCGACCTGCGCGCCGTCGGCGAGCTGACCCCGTCGGTGGCGGCGCTGGCCGCGCTCGCGACGCCGGGGTCGGTGTCGCGCCTGTCCGGCATCGGCCACCTGCGCGGCCACGAGACCGACCGGCTCGCCGCGCTGCGCACCGAGATCAACAACCTCGGCGGCGACTGCACCGAGACGCCCGACGGCCTGGTGATCACCGCGACACCGCTGCGGCCCGGCGTCTGGCGGGCCTATGCCGACCACCGGATGGCGATGGCCGGCGCGATCGTTGGGCTGCGGGTGGCCGGGGTCGTCGTGGACGACATCGGCTCCACCTCCAAGACGCTGCCGGAGTTTCCGCAGCTGTGGGCGCAGATGCTGGAGTCCGATGACGATGCGGGCCGCGCGAGCGGCCCGAGGAGGAGTCGGACAATCAAGCCGGAGTCCGATATTTGAGGCCCGGCGATTACGACGAGTCCGACGTCAAGGTCCGCTCCGGCAGGGGCTCGCGACCGCGCACCAAGACTCGCCCCGAGCACGCCGACGCCGAGGCGGCGATGGTGGTCAGCGTCGACCGGGGCCGCTGGGGATGCGTGCTGGGCGGCGACCCCGGACGCCGGGTCACCGCCATGCGGGCGCGCGAACTGGGCCGCACCCCGATCGTGGTCGGCGACGAGGTCGACGTGGTCGGCGACCTGTCCGGGCGGCCGGACACCCTGGCCCGCATCGTCCGGCGCGCGGAGCGCCGAACGGTGTTGCGGCGCACTGCCGATGACACCGACCCGACCGAACGGGTGGTGGTCGCCAACGCCGATCAGCTGCTGATCGTGGTGGCGCTGGCCGACCCGCCACCGCGCACCGGCCTGGTCGACCGGGCGCTGATCGCCGCGTATGCCGGCGGACTGACCCCGATCCTGTGCCTGACCAAGACCGACCTCGCCCCGCCGGAACCGTTCGCCGAGCACTTCGTGGACCTAGACCTGACGGTGGTCGCCGCCGGCGTCGACGATCCCCTGCTGGCCGTGGCCGACCTGTTGGCCGGCAAGATCACCGTGCTGCTCGGGCATTCCGGCGTCGGCAAATCAACACTGGTGAATCGCCTTGTGCCCGAGGCGGATCGGGCCGTCGGCGAGGTGACGGAGATCGGCAGGGGGCGGCACACCTCGACCCAATCGGTGGCGCTCCCATTGGAAGGATCCGGCTGGGTGATCGACACCCCGGGAATCCGCTCGTTCGGATTGGCGCACATCGAGCCCGATGACGTGCTGATGGCCTTCTCGGACCTGGCCGAGGCGATCGAGGACTGCCCGCGCGGCTGCGGGCACATGGGCCCACCGGCCGACCCCGAATGCGCGCTGGACACGTTGTCCGGCCCCGCCGTCCGCCGCGTGGCCGCGGCCCGCCGGCTGCTGGCCGCGCTCAACCAGGCTTAACTTCCCCGCCGAGCGTCCGTGTCTGTACAGCAACACGCCGTGCCAGGCGTACACTTGCGGTCGCTCGGGGCGAGCCGGGCGCTCAACCAGGCTTAGCCAGCCGCATGCCGAGCTCGGCGGGCGGTACCTTATGCCCTCGCGTGCAACGTATTTGGACCTCGGCGTCGGCGCCGCACCCGAGATGGGTCAGGCGGAGGCGGTGACGGCCGGGCAGGTGGCGCCGGCCCCACTCGAACATCGCCCACACCACCGGCATGAAGTCGAGGCCGGCCTCGGTGAGCACGTATTCCTCACGGCGGCGCTGCCCCGGCTCGTGGTACGGCTGCCGCTTCAGCAGCCCCAGCTCGACGAGCTCGGACAGCCGGGCCGAGGTGGCGGCCTTGGTGATACCCACCCGGCGGGCGAAGTCATCGAAGCGCGTGGTGCCGTAGTACGCCTCGCGCATGATCAGCATCGCGGATTTGGTGCCCACCAGCGCCATCGTTTTCTCGATCGCGCACTCGCCCACGGCCGACCACGCGTCGCGGTCGGCGAGCGGTCCCTGCAGCAGTGTCACGCACATCACCTCCCCATCTGGGTTGCATTAAGCATACCTAGGTGTTTAGCTGGGTATAGAGATATGTACTCAGAGGCGAGGAGAAGCCATGAACCGCGATGCCGTCATCGTCGGAGCCGTCCGCACCCCCATCGGCAAGGGCAAGCCCAGCGGCGCTCTGCACGGCGTGCTGCCCGCCGACCTGCTGGCGCACAGCCTGCGTGAACTGGTGGCGCGCACCGGCGTCGACCCGGCGCACATCGACGACGTCATCGCCGGCGCCGTCGCCCAGGTCGGCGACCAGGCGGTCAACATCGCCCGCAACGCGCTGCTGGGCGCCGGATTCCCCGAGTCGGTTCCCGGCGTCACGATCGACCGGCAGTGCGGCAGCAGCCAGCAGGCCATCAGCTTCGCCGCCCAGGGGGTGCTCGCCGGCGCCTACGACCTCGTCATCGCCGCCGGTGTGGAATCGATGGGCCGTGTCCCGATGGGAACCTCGGTGCTGCCGGGCAGTAACCCCTTCGGCCAGGACATGACGCGGCGCTATCCCGAAGGCCTGGTGCCGCAAGGCATCAGCGCCGAACTCATCGCCGCGAAGTGGGGCCTCTCGCGCACCCAGCTCGACGAGTTCTCGGCCGGCAGCCACGACAAGGCCGCCCGCGCCACCAAGGACGGGCTGTTCGACAACGAGCTGATCCCGATCGCCGGGCTGGCCACCGACGAGTTCATCCGGCCCGGCACCACGGTCGAGACGCTGGCCGGGCTGCAGCCCGCGTTCTACAGCGAAGCGATGAAAGCCCGTTTCCCGCAGATCAATTGGTCGATCACCGCGGGCAACTCCTCACCGCTCTCCGACGGCAGCGCCGCCGTGTTGATCACCACCAGCGAGACCGCCAAGAACCTCGGCCTGCGCCCGCTGGCCCGCATCCACACCACGACCGCGGTGGGTTCGGACCCGCTCTACATGCTGACCGGGGTCATCCCGGCCACCGAAAAGGTGCTGCGGCGCGCCGGGCTGACGCTGGCCGACATCGACCTGTTCGAGGTCAACGAGGCGTTCGCGCCCGTCGTCCTGGCGTGGGCCAAGGACACCGGAGCCGATCTGGCCAAGACCAACGTCAACGGCGGCGCCATTGCGATCGGTCACCCGTTGGGCGCCAGCGGCGCCCGCATCATGGCCACGCTGGTCAACGCGCTCGAGCAGCGTGGCGGGCGGTACGGGCTGCAGACGATGTGCGAGGGCGGCGGCATGGCCAACGCGACCATCATCGAGCGGTTGGGCTAGCGAGCAGGAGGCATAGACAATGTCGTCTCACACGATCTCGAAAATATTCGTCATCGGTGGCACCGGAGCCCAAGGCATTCCCGTCATCCGTGCCCTTGTCGCCGACAAGAAGTATTCCGTTCGATTCCTCAGCCGCGATTCCGCCTCCCGACGAGCCAAGGACCTCCTCGCCCTCGAGAATGTCTCCGTGCTGGAAGGCTCGTTCGCCGACGAAGCGACCCTGCGGGAAGGATTCCGCGGTTGTGACGCGGCATTCGTCAATATTGACGGGTTCAACAGCGGTGAGAAATCCGAGATGTATTGGGCCATCCGCAGTTACGAGATAGCCATCGAAGAAGGAATCAAATTCTTCGTCTATGGAAACCTCGACTACGGGCTCAAAAAGTCAGGATATGACTCTCGATTCCGCACCGGCCATTATGACGGCAAGGGCCGGGTGGGTGAGTGGATCCTGTTCCAGAATCAAGCCAATGGTGATCGGATGGGAGCCGCGGTCTTCACGTCGGGCCCCTACATCGAGATGGTGATCTCACCCGGGACACCCATGTCGCCTACCGTCGAAGACGGCGTCTTGACGTGGCGGGTCCCGCTCGGTGCGGGAGCTGTGCCCCATGTGGCTCTTGATGATTGCGGATATTATGTCCGTTGGCTTTTCGACCATCCCGAGCGCGCGAACGGCATCAATCTCGAAGTCGCTATCGACCATATCGCCTATGCGGATCTTGCCGCGGCGTTTGAGAAGGTCACCGGACATCCGGCACGCTACATCGACACCGATCTGGACATCTACTGGCGCGACGGTCCCCTCAGTCGAATCGCGGACATGCCGGCCGGGTACAACGCGGACCCAAACGACAAGAGCACCATGAACGTCCGCGACAACTTCACGGGATTCTGGAATCTGTGGAAGTACGGGGTCGTCAAACGCGATTACGAGCTGCTCGATGAGATTCACCCGAATCGGATCAGGACTGCGCAGGAGTGGTTCCGGAGGGAGGACCGGTTAGGGAAAGCGCTGGGGAAGGGCGGCCTTTGGGAGAGGGTTCAACCGGGCAACGCGACGCCGATCCTGAAGATTGGCGAAGATATGAGGACAGGGGCGTTGTAGGCCGCGCGCTATCGGTCCTGAAAAGTACGAGAAGACATGGACTTTCGTATTCGAGCGATCGGGCTGGTGCGCTACGACAGCGCCAAGAGCTACGACGAGCTGCTCGCCGCATTGCTCGCCGACATCGGCGAGCGGCCCGTCCCGATCGACGAGATCGCGGTGACTGGCTAGAGCCAGCCGGTGCGGGCGGCCGCCACCGGCTCGGCGGACGCCGGGGCCAATTCCCCGTCGCGCACGCCGTCGAGCATCCGTTTCACCGTGGCGACGATCTCCGGCGCGGCCGCGGCCAGGCCGGCCTTATCGGCTTCGGGAACCTCGTCGGGGTCGACGCCCGCCCGCGCCAGCACGGTGGCCGGGTCGGCCAGCTGATCGGCCAGCCAGGCGACCGGATCGGCGGACAGCTCGGGCACGAAGTTCCGGCGTCCCGGTTCCCAGCCGTCGAAACGCGGGTGGTGATGGGCCCGGTCCAGCGTGCCCGGCGGGCTCTCGGTGGAGCCGAAGAGATCCACCCGCCACACCGGGCGGTTGAAGGCGATCGGGACGCCGGCGTAGATCGACCCCTGCGGCTCGCCCCGGTCGACGAGGCGCAATTCCAGCCTGACTCCCCGTTCCGGGGTTTCCTGACCTTCGAGCGGGCGCGGGTCGACGAAGAACATGTCCCCAACGACCACCCCCATGGTTTCGAATCCAAACGCTGCGAGCATGTTTTTGAGCGTAGTCCCCGCCGCCGAACCGGTCAGGCGCCGACCTTCTTCGCCGCGCGCTCGGGCAGGACTTGCTCGTAGTCGGCGAGCGCCACTGTCCTTGTGCGGTGCTGGTATTCGTGCACCAGGCCCGGCCAGTTGGTGGTGACCCGGCCCGAGGCGGTGCGATACCAGGAGTCGCAGGCGGTCCACACCCCGGCGTCCAACCGGGACTGCACCTCCGAGTCGTAGGCCTGCTCCACGGCGCGCCGGACCTCGAACGCGCGGGCCACGCCCCCGCGCGCGAGCTCCTCGGTGATCTGGCGGATGTAGCGCGCCTGCTGCTCCATCATCAGGATGATCGAGCTGCTGCCGAGATTGGTGTTCGGGCCGTAGATCAGGAACATGTTCGGGAAACCGGGCACGGCCATGCCGAGATGGGCGTGGGCCCCGCCGGCCCACTCGGCGCGCAGGTCCTGTCCGTGGCGGCCGGTGATCGTCATCGGGGCAAGAAATTCGGTGGCCTTGAACCCGGTGCCGTAGATGATGACGTCCACCTCATGCAGCCGGCCGTCGGCGGTGCGCACGCCGGTCGTCGTCACCTCGGTGATCGCCTCGGTCTCGACGTCGACGTTGTCGCTGGCCAGCGCCGGATACCAGTCGTTGCTGAACAGCACGCGCTTGCAGCCGATCGGGTAATCGGGAGTCAGCTTCGCCCGCAGCACCGGATCTTTGATGTGCCACTTGAGGTTTGCCGACGCCAGCACGCCCAGCAGCCGGGCGAGCGGGGCGAACTTGGTCAGCGCGAGCCCGAAAAACTCCGAGATCCCCCAGATCACCCCTCGCATGGCGGCGGCGAACCCGGGCACCTTGCCGAACGCGGCGTGATGCGCGTCGGTGTAGGCGCGGTCCGGCTTCGGGATCACGTACGGCGCGGAGCGCTGAAACACGGTGACATGCCCAGCGATTCGGCGAATGCGCGGGACGAACTGGATCGCCGACGCGCCGGTGCCGAGGACCGCGACGCGCTTGCCGGCCAGGTCGACGTCGTGGCGCCACTGCGCCGAATGAAACGAGGGGCCCGCGAACCTCTCGAGTCCGGGGATGTTCGGGAGCGCCGGCCGCGACAGCTGGCCCACTGCGGGCACCAGGACGTCGGCCTCGAAGGTTTCGCCGCGGGCGGTCTGTACCCGCCAGGTCGCGGTGCCGTCGTCGTAGCAGGCCGAGGTGACCTCCACCCCGGTGCGCACCAGCTGCCGCAGGCCGAACCGGTCGGCGGTGTCGTGGATATAGCCGAGGATGTCGGACTGCTCGGCGTAGCGGCGCCCCCAGTCGGTCTTGCGGGCGTAGGAGTAGGAGTACAGGTTCGACGGGACGTCGCAGGCGGCGCCGGGGTAGGTGTTCTCCCGCCAGACGCCGCCGATGTCCTCGGCCTTCTCCAGCACCGTCACGTCGGCGAGACCGTCCCGGAAGAGTTCGTACGCGGCGGCGAGGCCACCGAAGCCGGCGCCGATCACCAACACGCGGGGACGAGTCGAAGTCATGATTCACACGGTAGGAGCGCAGGGCACGTCAGCGGCAGCCGATTGCGGTCGGCAAATCCATGATTCCGGCCACGCCTCAGACGGCCCTCCGGGCGCGGGGCGCGACCGAACGCTGATAGCGCGCCGGAGTCGTGCCCGTCCACCGCTTGAACGCGGCGATGAAGCTCGTCGCCTCGGCGTAGCCCAGCCGCAGCGCGACGTCCTCCACCGACAGGGCGCCCGTTGCCAACAACTCCTCGGCGAGCACCCGGTGCACCTCGTCGACCAGGTCGCGAAAGGTCGTGCCCTCCTCGGCCAGCCGCCGCCGCAGCGTCCGCTCGCTCATCGCCAAGTGCCGGGCGACCGCCGCGATCGTGTGCGGCTCGCCGTCGATCGACGCCAGTCGCTCACGGACTCGCCGGGCGACACCGGTCCGCTGCCGGCGGCGTTCCAACAGGGCGCGGCACTGTTGCTCGCACATGGCCACGCTGATCTCGCTGGAATGGGGAAGCGGGTCGTCGAGCAGGGCGGCCGGCCAGCGCGCCACGTTGGCCGGCGCGTCGTAGCGAGGAGTCACGCCGAATGCCTTGCATGCCAAGGCGTCCGACGACGGCGCCGGGCCCGTGAACTCGATCGAGGTGAACGGCACGGGACGGCCCAGCAGCTCGGCCATGACCCGGGCGATGGCCGCCAGGTCGCGTCGCACCAGAAACTCCGCCACCGGACCGGTCAGGTCGGGCAGGTCGAGCCGCATCGCCGCCTCCGGCCCCTCCACCGTGACGCTCGGCAGGCAGAACCCGTAGCTCAGCTCGTAGAACCGGGCCGCGAACCGGACCGCATCGCCCAGCGTCGAACTGGTCAGGCAGGCGAAACCGAAGATGCCCAGCGACCCGACGTGATAGCTGCCGCCCACCCGCACCCCGAGGTCGGCGGGGTCGCCCAGCAGGTTGACCAGGTTCGTCACGACCGCCAGCTCCTGGCGCCCGACGATCATCCGGTTGGGATCGCGCAGGTCGGCCTCCGACAGGCCGGTCCCCGCGAGCACGTCCGCCACGGCAAGCCCGTTCTCGCAACCGAACTCGGCCATCAACGCGACGCTGGCCATGCTGCGCGGGAAGTCCCAGTGCGACACGTGCGATCCGGCGAACACCTGCACGCATCCCAGTATGGCGAACGACGGTGCGCCGGTCGGCTAGACCATCCGCCGCGCCGAACGTGCAGTCACGGCGAGAAATAGCCCGAGATTTCGCGCTGGGTACACGTTCGGCGCGGAACGGCTAGGCCGCCAGGTCGTCCGCGCCGCCGATCGCCCGCCGCGCATCCCGCTGCGCGCGCTTGGCGCGCCGCCAGCCGCGCACGGTCTCGATGGCGGTCTTCAGCCCGCGCCGCCGGCCGGTCGCCGGATCGGCGCCCGCGAAACCGGGCTCGAGTCCGGCGAACATGCGCTCGCTACGGGTCTCCGGCGCGTTGTCGGCGTCGTCGCGCAGGTATTTGTCGGGCAGCGACAGCTTGGCGAGCGTGCGCCAGGTTTTGGCGTACTGCACCAGGAACGAGCCGGTGGTGTACGGCAGGTCGTACTTGTCGCAGACCTCGCGCACCCGCACCGAAATCTCGTGCAGCCGGTTGCTCGGCAGGTCGGGGTACAGGTGGTGCTCGATCTGGTGGCACAGGTTGCCGCTCATGAAACGCAGCGCGGGCCCCGCCTCGAAGTTGGCGCTGCCCAGCATCTGGCGCAGGTACCACTGCCCCTTGGTCTCGCCGACCATGTCGGTCTTCGTGAATTTCTCTGCGCCATCGGGGAAATGGCCGCAGAAGATGACGGCGTTGGCCCACACGTTGCGGATCATGTTGGCAACCGCGTTGGCCTTCAACGTGGATCGGTACGTCGCGCCGGGCGACAGCGCGGTCAGCGCCGGGAACGCGACGTAGTCCTTGACCACCTGCCGGCCGGCCTTGGCCAGGAACTCGTCCACCCGCTGCCGGGCTTCCTCGTTGTCCATCCGGCGCTTGACGATCTTGCCGATCTCCACGTGCTGCAGGCCGACGCCCCACTCGAAGAGGAGCGCGAGCATGGTGTTGTACACCAGGTTGAAGATGTTGAAGCGCTTCCAGGGCTGGTCACGGGTGACGCGCAGCAGGCCGTAGCCGACGTCGTCGTCCATCCCGAGGATGTTCGTGTACTTGTGGTGCACGAAGTTGTGGGTGTAGCGCCAGTGCTTGGACGACCCGCTCATGTCCCACTCCCACGTCGAGGAGTGGATCTCCGGGTCGTTCATCCAGTCCCACTGGCCGTGCATGACGTTGTGGCCGATCTCCATGTTCTCGACGATCTTGGCCACGCCCAGGGTGAGGGTCCCCGCCCACCAAGCCGAACGGCGCGAACCGGCGGCCAGCATCAGCCGGCCGGCCACCTCCAGCGCGCGCTGCGCCGCGATGGTGCGGCGGATGTAGCGGGCGTCTTTCGCCCCGCGTGAGTCCTCGATGTCCTGGCGGATGGCGTCCAGCTCAACGGCCAGGCTTTCGATGTCGGCGTCCGTCAGATGGGCGAATACGTCGACGTCGGTGATCGCCATCGTCTTCCTCCCTTACGGTCGATTGTCCGTTTCCCAACCAGGTGCAGACCTACGCTATCGTAACCTACGAATCCGTAGGTTACCTGTGAGTAGCATTCAGATGTCGAGCACACAATCGCCCGAGGCGGCCGACACGCAGGTCTGAATCCGGGTACCCGGATCGTGTTCCGCGCCCGTGCGCAGGTCGCGGACGTGGCCGTCCACGAGGCTAACCACACACGACTGGCAGATACCCATTCGACAGCCGAACGGCATCTGCACGCCGGCGCCCTCGCCCGCGTCCATCAACGACGTCGCGGCGTCGGCGGTGACGGAACGCCCGCTGCGGGCGAAGGTGACCGTTCCGCCGGCACCGGCCGGCGCGGCCTTGGACACCGCGAACCGCTCCAGGTGCAACCGGTCCGGAATGCCCGCCGCCGACCAGATCTTCTCGGCCTGGCTCAGCATGCCCTCCGGCCCACAGGCCCAGGTGTGGCGCTCGCGCCAGTCTGGCACCTCCTGGTCGAGCCGGGCGAGGTCGAGCCGACCCCGGGCGCGGGTTTCGCGCAGCAGTAGGCGATAGCCCGGATGGTCGGTGGCCAGCGCGGCCAACTCGGTGCGAAACATCACGTCGGATTCGGTGGGGGCTGAATGTACGTGCACGATGTCGCCGATCTGGTTGCGGCGCACCAGTGTTCGCAGCATGGACATCACCGGCGTGATCCCGGATCCGGCGGTGAGGAACAGGATCGACGGCGGCGCCGGGTCGGGCAGGACGAAGTTGCCCTGCGGCGCGGCCAGCCGCACGATGGTCCCGGGCTCGACCCCCGCCACCAGGTGGGTCGAGAGGAACCCTTCGGGCATCGCCTTCACGGCGATGGCCACCGTGCGCGCCGAGCCGGATCCGGACGTTTCGGCCGGGCTGGACGTGAGCGAATACGAGCGCCAGCGCCAGCGTCCGTCGACCAGCAGGCCGATCCCGATGTACTGGCCGGGCTGGTAGTCGAAGTTGAAGCCCCAACCCGGCTTGATCACCAGGGTCGCGGAATCCTCCGTCTCGCGGCGCACCTCGAGGACGCGGCCGCGCAGTTCGCGCGCGGACCACAGCGGATTGGCCAGATGCAGGTAGTCGTCGGGCAGCAGCGGGGTGGTGATGCGGGCGGCTAATTTGCGCAGCGCGTGCCAGCCGGGATGCCGGTCGGCACCCGCGACGACGGGGCGTTTGGTGTCCACGACCTGCGCGGAGAGGGATGCCGATTTCTTGGCCATAGAAACCCTACGGTACCGTAAGTTACGGCACCGTATCCAGGCTCGACGGCTTGGGTTGCATCACATCCGGGCCTCCGGCCGATCCCCCGCCGGGCCTTACAGGAGCTCCAGCAGAAACGGCAGTTCCTGGTTGGCGTACCAGGCCAAATCGTGGTCCTGAGCGTCGCCGACGATCAGCTCGGCATCCTCGTCGCCCAGGTCGGCCTCGTCGATGACCTCGATCGCCTTCGTCACGGCCGGTTCGGCCGCGG
This sequence comes from Mycobacterium sp. SMC-2, assembly GCF_025263485.1. Lineage (NCBI taxonomy): Bacteria > Bacillati > Actinomycetota > Actinomycetes > Mycobacteriales > Mycobacteriaceae > Mycobacterium > Mycobacterium sp. SMC-2. The sequence continues at coordinate 1,966,278 of NZ_CP079863.1, read as the reverse complement.
CGTTGTCGACGTAGGCGGCGATCACGTCCTCGAGCGCCACGGGCGCGCCGAGCCGCACCACGGCGTCGTCGAGGTCCGGGCGGTAGGTGACGTCGCTGACCTCGGCGGCCAGCACCGCGCGCCGCAGCGGCAGGGACTTGCCGGGGTCGGCCGCCTCGGCTTCCGAGCCGGCCAGCAGGCGCAGCGACGCCAGCGCGGCCTCGCGCAGGGCGACCTCGGCGAGTTCGTCGTCGTCGCCCTCGGCGTAGGACTCGCGCAACGCCGGCGTCAGGGCGAACGCGGTGCCGTTGACGGGCATCAACGAGCCGTCGGCGACGAGCCGCTGCAACATGGCCAGGGTGGCCGGAATGTAGACGAGCGTCATCGGTCCCCGATCAGCGTGGCCGCATAGTCGTCGACGTAGCGGGACAGCTCACGCGGCGGGCGCTGGTAGTTCCCGCTCACCACCGGGGATTTGGGCAGTCTGACGTGGGGCCGTTCGACGTCGTGGTATTCGATGGTCGACAGCAGGTGCGCCATCATGTTCAGCCGTGCGTGCTTCTTGATGTCCGATTCCACGATGTACCAAGGGCTGACCGGGGTGTCGGTGTGCACCATCATCTCGTCCTTGGCACGCGAATAATCCTCCCACCGATACAACGATTCCATGTCCATCGGGCTCAGTTTCCATTGCCGCACAGGGTCATTGCGCCGCGACTTGAACCGGCGCAACTGCTCGGCCTCCGAGACGGAAAACCAATACTTGCGCAACAGGATCCCGTCGTCGATCAGCATCTGCTCGAAGATGGGCGTCTGCCGCAAGAACAGCACATACTCTTGCGGCGTACAGAACCCCATGACCTTTTCCACGCCGGCGCGGTTGTACCACGACCGGTCGAAGAGCACGATTTCGCCTTTGGCGGGAAGGTGCGCGATGTAGCGCTGGTAATACCACTGGCCGCGCTCGCGATCGGTCGGCGCGGGCAACGCGGCGATGCGGGCGACGCGCGGGTTGAGGTATTCGGTGATCCGCTTGATGGTTCCGCCCTTACCGGCGCCGTCGCGGCCCTCGAAGATGACCACGAGGCGTTCCCCGGTGTGCCGCACCCACTCTTGCAGCCGCACCAATTCCGTTTGCAGCCGGAACAATTCGGCCCGGTATACGTCGTCGGAGATCTTGGGCGCGTTCGGCGCCGTCGATTTCGCCGTTTTCGCCCTCGGGCGTTTTGTCTCGGTGCTCACAGCAACGAATGATAGAACCGGCCACCGCTTTTCACCGCGACTAACTACCGGGAAGGTTCCAGCAATTCCTCGAGCGATTGGCTCAACAGTCCGGGCAGCAGCTCGACGTCGCTCATCGCTTCGCGGTCGGCGTTGATGCCGAAATACAGCATGCCGTTGTAGGACGTCACGCTGATGGCCAGCGCCTGGTTGTGCAGGAGCGGCGGCACGGCGTAGGTCTGAAGCAACTTGGTGCCGGCGATGTACATCTGCGACTGAGCCCCGGGCGCGTTGGTGATCAGCAGGTTGAACGTCCGCCGGGAGAAGCTGGGGAAACTGGTGGCGACGCGGATACCCATGGCGTGCAGCGTGGGTGGCGCAAATCCCGACAGGGTGACGATGGTCCTGGCGTCCACCAGGCGCGCTCCCGTCGGGTTGGTCTCGGTGGCGTGCGCGATCTGCGACAGCCGCACCACCGCGTTCGGCTCCCCCACCGGCAGGTCGACCAGGAACGGCATCACCTGGCTGATGGCCTGGCCGGGCCCGGGCGCGTCGAGCTGGCCGTCGGCGTAGATGGGCAGCGGCGCCATGGCCCGCACCGTCGCGGTTGGTGACACCGCCACTCCGCGCGACATCAGCCAGTTTCCCAGGGCGCCGGCGATCACCGCGAGCACCACATCGTTGACGTCGCAGTCATACCGAACGCGCACCGTGCGGTAGTCGTCGAGGTTGCCGCACGCGACCGTGAACCGCCGATGGCGAGAAACGGTGGCGTTGAGCGGGCTGCTGGGGGCGGTGCCGCGCGCCACGTTGCGCGCGAAATCGAGGGCCCGCCGGCCGGTGGCGAGGAGTTCGCCGTGGTTGGTCACCAAGCCGCCGATGGTCGACCCGACGGCCTGCAGCTGGGTGCCCGGCCCCACCAGCCAGTCGCCGATGGCCCCGAAGATCAGCCGCGCGTTACCCGGGTCGCGTTCCGGTACCCAGATGTCTTCGGGTTGCGCCGGCGGGCGTTTGGTGCGATCGGCGATGACGTGGTTGATCTCCAGCGCCGTCATGCCGTTGATCAGAGCTTGATGCGACTTGGTGTAGAGGGCGAGCCGGTTCTTGGCCAGGCCCTCGACCAGATACATCTCCCACAGCGGCCGCGACTTGTCCAGCGGCCGGGCGGCCAGCCGGGCGATGAGCTCGTGCAGCTGTTCGTCGCTGCCCGGTGAGGGCAGCGCGGAGCGCCGCACGTGGTAGGTGATGTCGAAGTCGGCGTCGTCGATCCAGACGGGCCGGGCCGAGCCGACCCGCACCTCCCGGACCTTCTGCCGGTAACGCGGGACTTGGGGCAGGCGCCGCTCGACGGCGGCCAGCAGCGTCTCGTAGCTCAACCCCGCGCGGGGTCGGCGCAGTATCGACAGCGAGCCGACGTACATCGGGGTGGCCGTGTTTTCCAGCCGAAAAAACGACGCGTCCGATGGGGACAACCGGGTCACCATAGGGCGCAGTCCTCCTCATCGAATCATCGCCTGCTGCTTAAGGAAATGCCCCGCCCACGGTAATCGTCTCGCCGGGCGCGGGTACGCGCGAGCCCGACTTGTGCCATGATGACCACTGCCTGCCACTCTCCAGCGGGCTCGAGGAGTTCGACCGAAGAGTTGGAGAGTGCGCGTTGACCACCAGTCCTGTCGTGGGTCCGTCCGACGCCTTCGCCGTCCTGCCCGTCATCGACTACGAGCCCCCGACACGAGACATTGCGCGCAGCGTCCCCGCGTGCCGGCAAGCGTCACGCGCGCCGCTGCGCCGGCGCAGCCCGCACCGGCCCCACCCGCAGCCGCGCGCCGCGATGTCGGCACAGATGCACCAGGCGGCGATCTTCGCCGACGCGGCCCTGCGCCGGGTGCTGGAAGTCATCGACCGCCGGCGCCCGGCCGCGCAGCTGCGCCCGATGTTGACGCCCGGCCTGGTGGATTCCGTCGTCGCGGTGGGCCAGTCGGCCGCCGGACACGCGGGCGCCGCGGTGTTGCGCCGGCTGCGGCTGCAACCGGCCGGTCACCGGGATCCGGACGCCGCGGCCGAGGTTTGCGGCTCGTACAGCCGCGGGAACCGGATCCACGCCATCGCCTGCCGCGTCGAGCGGGTGCCCGCCGGCGCCGGGTGGCTGGTGGTGGCCCTGCACATCGGTTGACCGCCCGGTCAGTGTGCAGGCCCGGCGCTGGGAGCCAGCGGGCCGCCGGTGTAGCGGGTCAGCACCGGCCCCACGATCGCCATGATGAAGACGTACGACGTCGCCAGCGCGGCGATCGTGTGCATGGACGTGCCCGCCAGCCCGATGATGATCAGCGAGAACTCGCCCCTGGCAATGAGTGCGGTGCCCGCGCGGAGTTGCCCGCGGCGCGCCACGCCGTCGCGCCGGGCGGCGAAGACGCCGGTGGCCACCTTGGTCGCCGCGGTCACCGCGGCCAGTATCAGCGCCGCCGGAAGCATCGGAATCAGCTCTTGCGGGTCGACCGCCCAGCCGATCGCCAAGAAGAAGATGGCCGCGAACAAATCGCGCAACGGCCCGAGCACCTTGCGTGCCCGGCCCGCGGTTTCCCCGGTGAGCGTGAGGCCCACCAGAAACGCACCCACGGCCGCCGACGCGTGCAGGGATTCGGCGACCGCGGCGACGATCAGCGTGATGCCCAGGACCCTGAGCAACAGTTGCTCGGAGTCGGGATGTTCCACCAGCCGGCCGACGTGGTGACCCCACCGGTACGAGGCGGCGAAGGCTGCCGCCAGAGCGCCGATCGCCACCGCCATGCCGACGACCGCGCGCAGCCACCCACCACCGGCCGCCAGGACGGCGAACGGCGGCAGGTAGGCCGCCATCGCGAAGTCCTCGAGAACCAGCACCGACAGCACCGAGGCGGTTTCGCGGTTACCGATCCGGCGCAAGTCCTCCAGCAGGCGCGCCACCACCCCCGACGAGGAGATGTAGGTGACGCCGGCCAGGCACAGTATCGCGACAGCGTCCAGTCCCAATAGCCAGCCGGCGACCGCGCCGGGGGTGGCGTTGAGGATGACGTCCACGCCCGCGGACGGCAGGTGGTGGCGCATGCTGGTGGCGAATTCGGTCACGGAGAACTCCAGGCCCGCGTCAGCAGCAGCAACACGACACCGAGGGGCGCGCTGGTGGTGACGAAGTCGCCGGCGGCCCCGGCCTGCAGGATCCCGCCCTTGCCCAGCGCCAGACCCGCCAGCAGGTACACGGGTATGGGAGACAAGGCGAACCGGCGGGCCGCGCCTCCCACGATGGCCAGCGTGGCCAGGAGGGCGCCGAGCTCTAATAGCAGCGTCCCCGAAACCTGCACCGGCTCAGCCCTTGTCGATAATTTGCTCGACGCCGGCGATGCCGTCATGTGTGCCGATCACGATCAGAACGTCTTCGGCATGCAGCATTTCCGCCGGACCGGGCGAGGCGAGCACTTCGTCGTTGCGCACGATGGCGACGATGGAAGCCCCGGTACGCGTGCGGGCGTGGGTGTCCCCTAGCGGATGCTCCACGAACGGGCTCGAAGCCAGGATGTGGACCTGTCCGGTTTCCAGGCCGGGGATTTCGCGGGCCAGCTCGGTGAACCGCTCGGCGATCCGCGGTGCGCCGAGGATCTGGGCCACGGCCTCGGCCTCTTCGTCGCTGAGGTGCAGGATCGTCCGGGCCTCGTCGGGGTCTTCGCGGGCATACATGACGACGTCGAATTCGCCGCTTCGCCGCGCGATGATCCCGATGCGGTCACCCTTGTGATCGGTGAACTCGTAACGAAGGCCGACGCCCGGCAGCAGCACCTCCTTGACATCCATACCGTCAATCCTGACAGGTCGGACGGCGGTGCTGGCACCGGATCGCCGGGTTGGTCGAAGATTCAGCCCTGCCGGGCCACTCCCGTGGTCTGGCGACGCGGAATCGGTAGCAGCATCGACACCTCGCGGCGGTAGTCGCGGTATTGGTGGCCCAGCGACGCGACCAGGTCGCGCTCCTCCAGCTGCGTGGCGATCAGGATGTAGATCGTCATGCCGATCGAGAACAGCAGGTGTCCCGCCGTCATGGTCGGCGCCGCCCAGAACGCGATGAGGAACCCGAGCATGAGGGGGTGGCGCACCAGGCGGTAAAGCAGCCGGACGCGAAATTCGAGGCTGGTGTAGGGCTGCTGGCGCGACGCCAGATACACCTGCCGGAGCCCGAACAGGTCGAAGTGGTTGATCAGGAAGGTCGCCAGCAGCGCTATCGCCCAGCCGAGCCAGAACAGCACCCACAGCATCGCGCGGGCCGCCGGCGCGCGCACATCCCAGATGACCGTCGGCATCGTCCGCCATTGCCAATACATCACCGCCAGCACCACGCTCGACACCACGACGTACGTGCTGCGCTCGATCGACGACGGCACGACACGCACCCACCACCGCTTGAACGCCGGCCGGGCCATCACGCTGTGCTGGACACCGAACAGGACGAGCAAAGCCGCGTTGATCAGCACCGCCTCGGCGATGCGTCCGGCGAGCCCACGATCGACGCTTCGCGGCAACGCGAAGTTGCCAACGAAACCAACGAGATACAAGAAGGCCGCGAGAAAGAGCAGGTACGCCGCGGCGCCGTAACCAAGCGTCAGGTATCGCTTCATGAGCTCAGTGTCCGCCGCGCCTGCGCGTTCGCCTATAGGTCGTTTGCCTCATTTTTTCGTTGCCGGGCCCTAGGCAATTTTGACTAGGGCATTTCGCGGGGAGTGCCCGCCGGCGAACTTTGCCATTTGGGGCAAAAGGCCTCATGCGGCGGCGGAAGCGGGAGACCGATGATCGCTTGCGACGAAGCTACCTCAACACGGGACGGAGATCAGGTCATGACCGAATTGGCATGCACCGCAACGACGGTCGATGCGCCGGGCGGCGCTCGGGTCGAGGCAATCGACATCAGCCGGCGCGCGGGTGGCCGGCAAACCCTCCAGCGAATGTCGCTGGCAGTGGAACCAGGCGAATTGGTCGCCATCGCCGGCGGCAGCGGAGCGGGCAAAACCACCTTGCTGGAGGTCCTCGCGGGACTGCAGCCGCCGTCGGCCGGGGAGTTGCGGCACGACGGTGTCGCGCGCCGTCCACGCATCACCACCGACTCCCGGGTCGGCTACGTGCCCCAGGACGACATCATCCACCTCGAGATGCCCTTGCGCCGCACGCTGCGCTACGCGGCGCAGCTACGGCTGCCCGCCGGCACATCGGCGGCGGAGACGGAACGGATCGTGGAGGAGACGCTGAAGGACCTGGACCTGGCCGACCGGGCGGACGTGCCCGTGCGCGCGTTGTCCGGCGGGCAGCGCAAACGGGCCAGCATCGCGGTGGAGTTACTCACCCGGCCGCGGCTGTTCTTTCTCGACGAGCCCACCTCCGGCCTCGATCCCTCCACCGCGGCCGAGGTCATGCGCCTACTGCGCCGGCTCAGCCAACGCGGGGTCACCGTCGTTCTCACCACGCATGAGCCGGCCGGCATCGATCGGTGTGACCGGGTGGTCTTCCTGGCCCGCGACGGCCACTTGGCCTTCAGCGGCAGCCCGGCCGCCGCGCGGCACTACTTCGGCGTGGCGGACCTCGCCGAGGTGTACGAGCGCCTGGCCGGCGAGCACACTCCGCAAATCTGGGCGGAGCGATTCGCGGGAAGCCGCCTCAATGCACCAGCCAGCCACGGCCCAACCCAACGGCGCGTGCCCACCCCGTCCGGCGTCAAACACACCGGCAGGCTTCGACAATGGTGGCTCCTGACACGGCGCAACGTCGACGTCCTTTCCCGCAACCGGCTGACCCTGGCGATCCTGCTCGGCTCACCGGTGCTGGTGACGGCGATGATGGCGACGTTGTTCAAGCGCGGCGAGTTCGAGCCGCGTACCGCGGCCGGGGTGGGCCCGGCCCAGATCGTGTTCTGGATCGCCTTCGACGGTTTCTTCTTCGGCCTGACGTACGGCCTGCTCCAGATCGTCGGCGAGATGGCGGTTTTCCGGCGCGAACGCCTGGCCGGGCTCAGCGTGGGCGCCTACGTCGCGTCGAAGATAACGGCGCTGCTTCCGGTCCTGGCGGGAGTGAGCGCGGTGTTGCTGGTCGTGCTGCGGGCGCTCGGGCGGCTGCCGGCGGTCGGCTGGGACGTCTACGCCTTCCTGTTCGCGACGATTCTGATCGAAGCGACTTCGGCATTGGCGCTGGGCCTGTTCGCCTCGGCCGCCGTCTCCAACGCCGCGCAAGCGGCTCTCGCCCTGCCGATGCTGTGCTTCCCCCAGGTTCTGTTCGGTGGCGCCATCGTCCCCGTCGACCAGATGGCCACCCCCGGCCGCCTGATGAGCCTGGCCCTGTCGAACCGCCACGCCTTCGATGCACTGGGGCGCGGCCTGTCGCTCGACCGCTACACCGTCACGCTGCCGGCCATGGCCGCCTACCGTGACACCTTCCAGGGCGGCACGGCCGTCAGCCTGATCGCGCTCGCCTCGTTCGCCGTTGCCCTCACGCTGGCCACGGCATGGGTGCTGGACCGGCGCTCCAGGCCCGGCGCTTCCGTGCGATAACCCCCGCAGCCCGGCCCGCGATCCTCACACAGGGTCGCGGGCCGGGTCTTCAACGCTCACTCTTCAACGCTCACAACGTGTTTCGGGGTGCTCACACTGTGCGGACGAAGGCGTTCATCGGCTCTTGCTGTCCCCGCAGGATCAGCGTGCGCCGCGGCAGGTCGTCCAACAGCCCGTCGGCGACTCCGCCGGCGACCAACAACTCGCCTCCGGCGGCGTGTTGTTGCATCCGGGCGGCGGCGTTGACCGGACTGCCGAGGGCGGTGAAGTCGACCACCGCCCCGCCGACGTTGCCAACGTAAGCGACGCCCGCGTTCACCGCGATTCCCACGTCCAGCCAGGGCCCGTCGGGGCTGCCGTACCCGACCGCTTCGAGCAGCTCGATTCCCGCCTCAACCGCTCGTTGCCGATACCGGGGACCGCTGATGCCCTGCACGAAGAACGCCATCACCTCGTCACCGATCAGCTTGTCGATCACCGCGTCATGGCGCAGCAGCGTCTGCGTCGCGGCACGATAGAACCGGTTGAGCAACGCGGCGAAGTCCGCGGCGCCCCGCCGGTCGCCGAGCGCCGTGGAGCCACGAACGTCGGCGAAGAGCACGGCGACGTCGACCTCGGCCCCGCCTCGCGGCAATGCGTCACAGCATCGCGCGCAGAGGTTGGGGTTCTTGCGCGATCGGCGGAATCCGGCAGCGGCGAACACCCGGCCGACCGGGCCGCCGAACGGGTTGTTGCACAGCTTGCATCGCGGGGCCGACGGCAGATAGCGAAACGCGCGCCTCGCCCTGACCAACGACGCGTGGCCGTCGGTGAGTACCTTGTCCCACAGCGCTGCCGAAGCCGCGGTGCGCCTATCGAGTGCGACGGCCGCGGCGTCGGGGTGGGCGGCGGTAGTCATGCCGAAATGGTCTCGTCGATTCGCCGCCAACGCATGAGGCATCCGCCCCAAATCAGTCGAGCGCGCCGGCGGTCAGGCCGTGCCGAGTGGCGTACAAGCTGGCCCCGATCCGGTTCGAGACCCCGATCTTGGCATAGATGTGCTCGACGTGGTTGCGCACCGTCTTCTCGGAGATCCAAAGGGCCGAGGCGATTTCCCGATTGGAAAGCCCCTGTGCGACGTGGACCAAGACCTCGGCCTCGCGCCGGGTCAGGCCGGACGGCCTGGCCGGCCGACGAGATGGCCGGTGGCCCGCCGCCTCCAGCACGGCTTCGACGGCGTCGCCGTCCAGGCGGCCGCGGCCGGCCTCGCTCCGTAGGCGCCCGGCCGCGGCCGCCTCGTCCAGGGCATCGCGATACGGTCGCGGTTCCATTGCCGAGCAATAGGTTTCGGCCGCGGCAAGGATCCGGTCGCGAACGGAGAGTTCTTCGCCCCGGAGCCCGTTCGGATATCCCGTCCCGTCGAGTCGCTCGTGATGGTTCACCGCGACCTCCCGGACCGCCTTCAGCCCACCGACGCGGGCCAGAATTCTGCCGGTCAGATACGGATGCATCTGCACCCGTTCGCGTTCGGCGCCGGTCAACTCGCCGGGCTTCTCCCACACCCGGTTTGACACACCGATCCGGCCAAGGTCGTGAACGTAGCCTGCGCGGCGCAGAATGTCGATCTCGTCCTGCGGCAGGCGAGCACACTTCCCGGCGTTCTCCGCCAGCTCGGCCACGGCGCGAGAATGGCCAAGAGTGAACGGGCACTTCAGGTCCACGAAGTCGCCCATTGCGCGCAGGAGCCCGTCCAGTGCTTGACCACTCAGCGTCTCCCCCGGGTCCGGGGCCAGGCCGGCCGCGGTCGACCACGCGTCGTCGGTATCGCTCAGCAGGTCGTCGGCGGCAGCCGCGAACACCGCGACGATATCCGGGTCGAATTGCTTGCCGCTGCGCCGGCGGACCTCCGCGATCGCGGCCGCCGGGCCGTAAGCCCGATGGTGCACCTCGGCGATGTCGGCGATCTGCGCCACCCGCATCGTCACCGGTATCTGCGAGCCGGCGGCCCCACCGGGAAGACCGCTGCCGTCCCACCGTTCATACGCGTACGGCAGGGCTTCGCACACGTCCGCACCCAAGCCGATCTCCTCGGCCAGCAATGCGGCCGACAGACAGTGCGACTGCACCAACGCGCCGAGGTTGCCGCGCGCGTCCAAAAACACTTTGGCCGCCAGCTGGGCCCGTTTCGGCAACGTCGACCCGCGACCGAGATTGCCCAACAGAAATCGCCGGTACGGCGCGCCGGACCAGTCGATGAAGTGGCTGTCGTGTCGCATCGCGATGTCGTCGCCAAACCACCGCGCGTACTCGTGGGAGTCGGCATGGCACCCGATCCACATCACCAGGCCCGTGTAGAAAACGGTCCCGCGCTCACGCTCGTCGAGCCCAAGCCGCTCGGCGAGCCTGGTGCCCATGGCCGCCGACCGCAGCATGTGATCCATCGGCTGACCGAGCCCAAGGTCGACCGCCAAGGACAGCGCCGCCAGTACCTCGACCCGCGACACGGCTCCCTCGAAGGGCATGGAGGCGCCCCTTCCTGACCGAGCGCAGTCGCGAGGTCATCTGTAGCCACACAGAAGGTGATGCCTGATAACCCTATGGCATCGGCGTTGCTGTCGGGTGCGGAAACGGGGGGCTAGCGGCGCTTCACCGATTTGGGCGGCTTGGCCCCGCGGCCTTGCTGCCGCGCGGCCGCACGCCGCTCGCGGCGGCTGGCGCCCGCCGGGACGCCCGCCGGCGTCTTCTGGCCGTCGCCGCCGTTGCGCTGCACCTGCGCCGAGCCGTCCTCGGACGGGCCGGAATAGGTTAGCGCGGGAGCTGCGTCGTCAATCCCCTTGGCGCGCAACATCGCCGGGGCCTCCTCGCGCACGGCAGCCGCGGTGCCGCCCTGCTCTTCGGCGGCCCCGAGCTCGGCGAGCCCTTGTGGCGTCTCCACCGGCGCGAGCTGGGGCGGCGGCACCGCCTCGACGGTGACGTTGAACAGGAACCCGACCGACTCCTCTTTCATGCCGTCGAGCATGGCCATGAACATGTCGTAGCCCTCGCGCTGGTACTCCACCAACGGGTCGCGTTGCGCCATTGCGCGCAGCCCGATGCCCTCCTTGAGGTAGTCCATCTCGTAGAGGTGTTCGCGCCACTTGCGGTCGATGACGTTGAGCAACACGTTGCGTTCCAGCTGCCGCATCGCGCCCTCGCCCGCGATCTCTTCGAGCTCGGCTTCCCTTGCGGCATAAGCGCGTTCGGCGTCCTTGAGCAACTCGTCGAGCAGCTCCTCGCGGGTGAGGTCGTCGCGATCGGAGTCGGCGTCCATGCGCATCAGCGTCTCGTGGTCGATGCCGACCGGGTACAGCGTCTTGAGCGCAGTCCACAACGCCTCGAGGTCCCAGTCCTCGGCGTAGCCCTCGGCGGTCGCGCCGTTGACGTAGGCCGTGATGACGTCGCGGACCATGTCCAGCGCCTGCTCCTTGAGGTTTTCGCCCTCCAGGATGCGGCGGCGCTCGGCGTAGATGACCTTGCGCTGCTGGTTCATCACCTCGTCGTACTTCAGGACGTTCTTTCTGACCTCGAAGTTCTGCTGCTCCACCTGGGTCTGCGCGCTCTTGATCGCGCGGGTGACCATCTTGGCCTCGATGGGCACGTCGTCGGGCAGGTTGAGCCGGTTCAGCATCGCCTCCAGGGTGGCGCCGTTGAACCGGCGCATCAGCTCGTCGCCCAGCGACAGGTAGAAGCGGGACTCGCCCGGGTCGCCCTGCCGGCCGGACCGGCCGCGCAGCTGGTTGTCGATGCGCCGCGACTCGTGCCGTTCGGTGCCCAGCACGTACAGACCGCCGGCCTCGACCACCTCGGCGGCCTCTTTCCCGGCCTCCTCCTTGACGATGGGCAGCTCGGAGTGCCAGGCCGCCTCGTACTCTTCGGGGGTTTCCACCGGGTCCAGACCGCGTTCGCGCAGCCGCTGGTCGGTGAGGAAGTCGACGTTGCCGCCCAGCACGATGTCGGTGCCGCGGCCGGCCATGTTGGTGGCCACCGTGACGCCGCCGCGCCGGCCCGCCACGGCGACGATGCCCGCCTCCTGCTCGTGGTACTTGGCGTTGAGCACGTTGTGCGGGATGCGGCGCTTGGTGAACTGCCGCGACAGGTACTCCGAGCGCTCGACGCTGGTGGTACCGATCAGGACCGGCTGGCCCTTCTCGTAGCGCTCGGCGACGTCGTCGACCACCGCGATGTACTTGGCCTCCTCGGTCTTGTAGATGAGGTCGGAGCAGTCGGTGCGGATCATCGGCTTGTTGGTCGGGATGGAGACCACGCCGAGCTTGTAGATCTCGTGCAGCTCGGCCGCCTCGGTCTGGGCGGTACCGGTCATGCCGGCGAGCTTGTCGTAGAGCCGGAAGTAGTTCTGCAGCGTGATGGTGGCCAGCGTCTGGTTCTCGGCCTTGATCTCGACGTGCTCCTTGGCCTCGATGGCCTGGTGCATGCCCTCGTTGTAGCGGCGGCCATACAGCACGCGGCCGGTGAACTCGTCGACGATGAGGACCTCGCCGTCGCGCACGATGTAGTCCTTGTCGCGGTGGAACAGCTCCTTGGCCTTCAGCGCGTTGTTGAGGTAGCTGACCAGCGGGGAGTTGGCGGCCTCGTAGAGGTTGTCGATGCCGAGCTGGTCCTCGACGAACTCCACGCCCAACTCGTGCACGCCGACGGTGCGTTTACGCAGATCCACCTCGTAGTGGACGTCCTTTTCCATCAGCGGCGCCAGCCGGGCGAACTCCAGGTACCAGTTGGAGGCACCGTCGGCCGGTCCGGAGATGATCAGCGGGGTGCGGGCCTCGTCGATCAGGATCGAGTCGACCTCGTCGACGATGGCGAAGTTGTGCCCGCGCTGCACCAGGTCGTCGAGCGAATGCGCCATGTTGTCGCGCAGGTAGTCGAACCCGAACTCGTTGTTGGTGCCGTAGGTGATGTCGGCGTTGTAGGCCACGCGGCGCTCGTCGGGCGTCATCTGGGCGAGGATCACGCCGACGTCCAGACCGAGGAACCGGTGCACGCGGCCCATCCACTCGCTGTCACGTTTGGCCAGGTAGTCGTTGACCGTGACGACGTGTACGCCCTTGCCGCCGATGCCGTTGAGGTAGGCCGGCAGCACCGAGGTCAGGGTCTTGCCCTCACCGGTCTTCATCTCGGCGACGTTGCCGAAGTGCAGCGCCGCCGCGCCCATCACCTGCACGTCGAACGGGCGCTGGTCGAGCACCCGCCAGGCCGCCTCGCGGGCCACCGCGAACGCCTCGGGCAGCAGGTCGTCAAGGCTTTCGCCGTCCGCGTGCCGCTTCTTGAACTCGTCGGTCTTGGCCCGCAGCTCCGCGTCGGTCAGCTTTTCGACCTCGTCGGACAAGGTGTTGACGTAGTCAGCCACCCGCTTGAGACGCTTGAGCATGCGACCTTCGCCGAGGCGCAGCAACTTCGACAGCACGGTGTTGTCCCCTGTTGGTAGGAGTCTCTTCTCTTAAGCGACTCCCATGGTAGGTGACGACGCCGCGGAGACGCCCAAACCTCAGGAGAGCCTGATCAGCCCGTAGTCGTAGGCGTGCCGGCGGTAGACCACGCAGGGCCGCTCGGTCTGCTTGTCCTGGAACAGGAAGAAGTCGTGCCCCACGAGCTCCATCTCGTAGAGCGCGTCGTCGACCGACATCGGCGTGGCGGGGTGCTCCTTGGTCCGCACGATCCGGCCGGGCTCGTGGTCGGCCTCGCCGTCATGCTCGGCCGGCTGCTCCTCTAGGCTCTCCTGCCGCGCTGGCGGCACGACCGCGGTGGCGGCGGCCAGCGATACCGGGGTCTTGTCGCCATAGTGGACCTTGCGGCGGTCCTTGGCGCGGCGCAACCGGTTCTCCAGCTTGTCGACCGCGGACTCGAACGCCGCGTAGAAGCTGTCGGCGCAGGCCTCCGCCCGGCTTACCGGACCGCGGCCGCGGGCGGTGATCTCCACGCGTTGACACGATTTGCGCTGGCGCCGGTTGGGCGCGTGCTTGAGCTCGACATCGAAGAGATAGATGGAGCGATCGAACCGCTCGAGGCGGGCAAGTTTTTGGGAGACGTACACACGGTAGTGGTCCGGGATTTCTACGTTGCGGCCCTTGAAGACGACTTCGGCGTTGTTCGCCGGCTGAACTTCGCCGTCGGTTTGCGTCGGCGGTTGATCAAGAATCTGACCGGAATCCACGGATAGCCTTGACATACGTGACAACTCGTTTCTCTTTCACGTCGCACGCTTCCTGCGTGCCCGGCTTGCTGACGACGCGCCGACGAGGTGGGAGAGCGGTCTTTGGAAGGTCACCGCCCCAGGCTGCTCGCCGATGCAAGGTGTCGAATACTCACCCCCTTCCCGCGAGTGGGGTCTCTACCTGGGAATGTCGCGACCAGTGAGTCAGACCTGAGAGTTGATTAACGTTGTCCTCGACGTTAGCTCGTGTTCGCCTCGCCATGCCACTGATTTCGCTGAGCTCTTGCGAGTTCTTCACATGCGCTCAGCGACCGCACAGCCTCACGCCGCCGCGACCGTCAGCACGGCGGTCACGCGCACACCCGCCGCCCGCAGAACCCGCACCGACTCGCGGGCCGTCGCCCCCGTGGTGACGACGTCGTCGACGATCAAGACCTCGGTGCCCGGCCGCTTTCCGCGCAGCAGCACCCGGCCCGCGACGTTGCGCTCGCGGGCGGCGGTGCCCAGGCCCACCGAGTCGCGGACCAGCGCCCGCATCCGCAGCGCCGGGGCGACGGCGATGGCCGGGTGGCCGGCCACCGCGGTGCGCGCCAGCCGGGCGACCGGGTCGCCGCCGCGCCGGCGCGCCGCCGAACGACGCGTCGGCGCCGGCACGACGGTCAGCGGGGTCTCGACGATCCCCCACGAGAGCAGCCGGTGCACGCCCGTGGCCAGCGCGCCCGCCAGCGGCCCGACGAGGTCGGCGCGGCCGTGCTCCTTGAGCGCCAGGATCGCCTGCCGCCGGGCGCCGGCGTAGCGGCCGAGCGCGAACACCGGCGCCTGCGGGTCGACGCGGGGGTTCACCACATGCGGCTGGTCGGCGGCCACCGACAGCTCCGCGGCGCAGGCGTCACACCAGCGGGATGACGGCGCCCCGCAGCCGCCGCACTGCAGCGGCAGGATGAGGTCCAGCATGGGGCCAGTGTGGTTGGCGGGACCGACAACGCCGGGCCGGCGGTCAGCCCGGCAGCACCGGCGCCGCCCCGAACACCGTCAGCCCGGGCACCTCCGTCCACCCCTGCTGGCCATCGGCCGACGCCGAATACTGCAGCACCCCTTGGGGAGCCGCGACGTAGACCGTCGACGGGTTGGCCGCCACCGTCATCACCGGCATCTGCAGGCCCCGGGCCGGCGCGTCGGAGTTCACCCCGTCGAGGTTGACGTAGGACACCGGATGGCTGGCGTCGGTGCGGGTCACCACGATGTCGTCGCCGGTGCGCCAGGACAACGACACCACCGAGTTGCCCAGCCCGAAGCCGAGCCGCCGCGGGTAGGTCAGGGCGAACTGGCCGGCCTGGGTCTGCTCGACGCTGGCCAGGATCACCTGGCCGCCGATCACCATCGCGGCGCGCGTGCTGTCGCGGGACAGCTGCAGGTCGGTGATCGGCCCCGGAAACCGGCTGGCCACGGCGACGGAATCGACCGGGATGCGGGCGGGCTGCCCCGACGCCGGTTCCTGGATCGCGCGCAGCACGTTGTTGCCGTCCACCACCGTCCAGACCGCGTCGTCCAGCGACCAGCTCGGGCGCGACAGGCTGTGCCCGTCGGCGGACTGGACCGCTTCACCACCGAGGTCACCGATCCACAGCGAGGCCGCCTCGTCCGGCGCGCCGCGGTGCAGCGTCACGACCGACGCCACCTGCCGCCCGCTGCGCGACAGCGCGGCGCCGGTCTGGTCGCCCATCCGCCCGAACGCCCCGGGCACGTTGGTGAAGCGCTGACCGTCCAGCGATACCAGTGAGCCGTTCACCAGGGCGTGCAGCCCGGCGCCCGCGCCGTCGGCCACGCCCGGGTCGGTGGCGGCGACGTCGGAGGTGGTCCACCCCTCGGCGAACCTGTCGTCCAGCGGCGCGCCGTCGGCGTTGATCACGTACGGGCCGCGGATGTCGGCCCGGGCCAGCGTCCAAATGATCTGCGCGGCAAGCAAAGCCCGGCTGTGCGGATCGGTGGTGGACAGCTTCTCCAGGTCGATGCGCGCGCCGCCGTAACCGCGCCCGATCCCGTTCTTGCCGCCGTCGGCCCGGGTCACGGGCCCGCGCAGCCGCAGCGGCGGGGCGAGCAGGTTGCGCACCGTGTGCGCCATCTCGGGCCGCGGGCCGGCGATCAGCTTGGACACCAACTCCGTGGCCAACTGGTCGTGATCGGCCACCGCGACGTAGCGCGGATCGGGCACCACCGTCTTGCCGGTCGGGTCGGCGAAGTAGAGCGTGTTGCGTTTGTAGGTGGACTGGAACTGCTGCCAGTCCAGGAACACCCCGTTGGGCAGGCGGTCGATCCGCCACCCGCCCGAGGTCTTCACCAACTCGATCGGGCCGGGGTCGGGCAGCACCCCCTCGGCGGTTTCGAACACCCCCATGTCCGACAGCGACCCCAGGATGTCGGCCCGCATGTTCGCCGAAACCCGTTCGGCTGCACGGGTTTCCACGAACACCACGTGGTCGATGAGCAGCGCGCTACCGGCGTCGTCCCAGGCGTTGGATGCCGACTGGGTGAGGAACTGCCGGGCCGCCAGGTGCCGGTTCGCGGGATCGGCCGTGGCCTTGAGGAATTCGCGCAGCAGCACGTCGGGATCCATGCCCGGGGTCGGCTTGGGCAGGTTCGACGGCGCCGGCCGCTCGACGGTGCCGATGGCTTGGGGCGCCGACGAGCTGGGCACGCCCGCGCACCCGGCCAGCAGCGAGGCCGCCATCAGCAGTCCGAGCAGGCGCCGCATCACCCGCTCCGCTCGGCGTGTTCCCGTTGCCGCGCACGGTCTTTGGTGGGTTGCGGGCCGGTGCTGGCGGCGGTCGGCGGAACGGGCTTCATGGGCAGCGGGCTGGTGGTGACCTTGTGGCCGCGAACCAGCGGAAGCGTCAGCCGGAAGCACGAGCCCTGGCCGGGCTCGCCCCATGCCTCCAGCCGGCCCTGGTGCAGGCGGGCGTCCTCCACGCTGATCGCCAGGCCGAGGCCGGTGCCCCCGGACCGGCGCACCCGCGACGGGTCGGCCCGCCAGAACCGGCTGAACACCAGCTTCTCCTCGCCGGGCCGCAGCCCCACCCCGTAGTCGCGGACGGTGACCGCCACCGTGTCCTCGTCGGCGGCCATCCGGATCTGCACCGGCTTGTGTTCGGCGTGGTCGATGGCGTTGGCGATCAGGTTGCGCAGAATCCGCTCCACCCGCCGGGTGTCGACCTCGGCGATCACCTCGTTTTCCGGCAGGTCGACGAGCAGCTCGATGCCGGCGTCCTCGGCCAGGTGGCCCACGTTGCCCAGCGCGCTGCGCACGGTGGTGCGCAGATCGACCGCCTCGACGGACAACTCGGCCACACCGGCGTCGTGGCGGGAGATCTCCAGCAGGTCGTTGAGCAGCGACTCGAACCGGTCCAGCTCGTTGACCATCAGCTCGGTGGACCGCGCCAGCGTGGGGTCGAGGTCGGCGCTGTGGTCATAGATGAGGTCGGCGGCCATCCGGACGGTGGTCAGCGGGGTGCGCAGCTCGTGGCTGACGTCGGAGGTGAACCGGCGCTGCAGGTTGCCGAACTCCTCGAGCTGGGTGATCTGGCGGGACAGGCTTTCGGCCATGTCGTTGAACGACATCGCCAGCCGGGCCATGTCGTCCTCGCCGCGCACCGGCATCCGCTCGGACAGGTGCCCCTCGGCGAATCGCTCGGCGATCCGCGACGCCGACCGCACCGGCACCACCACCTGGCGGGAGACCAGCAGCGCGATCCCGGCCAGCAGCACCAGCAGCACGGCGCCGCCGGTGATCATGGTGCCGCGGACCAGCGTGATGGTGGCCTGCTCGTTCTTCAACGGGAAGATCAGGTACAGCTCCAGGTTCGCCACCTGCGCCGAGGCGGGCGTACCGATGATCAGCGCCGGTCCTGAGAAACCGTCGGTGTGCACGGTCGCGTACTGGTAGGCCGCCTGCCCGGCCTTGACGAAACCGCGCAGCGAATTGGGCACCTGGTCGACGGGCCCCGCCGTGGTCGCCGCGCGGGGCCCGTCGCCCGGCACGATCAGCACCGCGTCGAACGCGCCGGCCAGCCCCGCACCGGACGCCCCGTCGGTCTTGGACGTCAACGTGTTGCGGGCCAGCTGCAGGCTGCTGTCCAGCGAGCGCGTCTCCTCGCCGCTAACGATCCCGCCGACGGTGGTGCGCGCCCGCTCGATCTGCTCGATGCCGGCCTTGACCTTGACGTCGAGCACACGGTTGGTGACCTGAGAAGTCAGCACGAAGCCGAGCGCCAGGATCACCGCCAGGGACAGCCCGAGCGTCAGCGCGACGACACGCAGCTGCAGCGACCGGCGCCAGGCCACGGCCACGGCTCGACTCACCGCACCCATGCCGCGAGTCATGGGGCCGGAGCGCCCCCAGCGGCTCCGAGTGCGTCGCCGGGACCCCCACATCATCAATCGCGCCGTCCCCCACGACGCTCTTCGGCCAAAGCGCGGATCACGGAGGTCCGGCCTTGTAACCCACTCCTCGAACGGTCAACACCACGGTCGGGTTTTCCGGGTCTTTCTCGACCTTCGCCCGCAGACGCTGGACGTGCACGTTCACCAGGCGGGTGTCCGCCGGGTGCCGGTATCCCCACACCTGTTCGAGCAGCACATCACGAGTAAACACCTGCCGCGGTTTGCGCGCCAACGCGACCAGCAGGTCGAACTCCAGCGGCGTCAGGAAGATCTGCTCGCCGTTGCGGGTCACCTTGTGCGCCGGCACGTCGATCTCGACGTCGGCGATGGAGAGCATCTCGGCGGGCTCGTCGTCGTTGCGGCGCAGCCGCGCCCGCACCCGTGCCACCAGCTCCTTGGGCTTGAACGGCTTCATGATGTAGTCGTCGGCGCCCGACTCGAGGCCGAGGACCACGTCCACGGTGTCGGTCTTGGCCGTCAGCATCACGATCGGGACGCCCGAATCGGCGCGCAGCACGCGACAGACGTCGATGCCGTTCATGCCGGGCAGCATCAAGTCCAACAGCACCAGATCGGGGCGCAGTTCGCGCACCGCAGTCAGGGCCTGGGTACCGTCACCGATGACCGCGGTGTCGAAACCCTCCCCACGCAACACGATGGTGAGCATCTCGGCCAGCGAAGCGTCGTCATCGACGACCAAAATCCTTTGCCTCATGGAGTCCATGGTGTCACCAGATCGGGACAAAACTGGGGCGCCACACGGGCGTTTCTTGGGCCTAGCCGCAAATATGGGTCCAATTTCGGCTAAATTCCCGTGCTCGGCGCCCCGGGCGTGCCCTCCCGGAGGGTAGCGGGGACGTCGTTGGCGCCGATCAGGGTGGCGGCCAGCCGGCCCGGATCGACGTCCGCGTCGGCGACGAGCCAGGGTCCGCCCCAGCCCGAGGCGGCCAACTCGGCGTACACCGCACCGGTGCGCAGCTGTAGTTCGCTGTCGCGTTCGTAGCTGTCGCGCGCCCGTCCCGGATCGGACTGCGCCCGGCTGCGGGCACGGTGGACGGCCAGCTCCGCCGGCACCGCGAGCAACACCTGCCAGTCGGGCGCGGGCATCCGCAGCCGGCGGTACTCGAGCTCGAGCACCCACGCGGCCACCGCCCCGGCGGCGTCCTCGCGCAGGCGCGCGGCGCTGTAGGCCGCGTTGGACGCGACGTAGCGATCCAGGATCACCACGTCGTGGTCGCGGCGCAGCGCCTCGATGTCCTCCACCGCCCCCGCCCGGTCGAGCGCAAACAGCATCGCCATCGCATAGACGGACGACGCCAGGTCACCGTGCTCGCCGTGCAGGGCCTCGGCCGCGACGTCGGCGGTCACCGATTTGCCGTAGCGCGGGAAGGCCATGATCGCCACCGACTTCCCGGCCGCCTGGAAGGCCTTGCGCAGACCCTCGGACAGCGTCCGCTTGCCCGCGCCGTCAACCCCTTCGATCGCGATCAGCACGGCGCCGAGCCTAACCCCTCATCGAGCGCCCGGCTGGCCGGGCGTTGGGTGCTGAGCGCCCGGCTGGCCGGGCGTTGGGCCAAAGCGAACTCAGTAGCGGTAGTGGTCGGCCTTGTAGGGGCCGTCGACGTCGACGCCGATGTACTCCGCCTGCTCCTTGGTGAGCTTGGTCAGCTTGCCGCCGAGCGCCTCCACGTGGATGCGGGCCACCTTCTCGTCGAGGTGCTTGGGCAGCCGGTACACCTCGTTGTCGTACTCGTCGTTCTTGGTCCACAGTTCGATCTGGGCGATCACCTGGTTGGAGAAGCTGTTGCTCATGACGAACGACGGGTGGCCGGTGGCGTTGCCCAGGTTCAGCAGCCGCCCCTCGGAGAGCAGGATGATCGACTTGCCGCTGTCGGGGAACGTCCACACGTCGACCTGCGGGCGGATGTTGGTTTTCCTGGCGCCGGAGCGCTCCAGCTGGGCGACCTGGATCTCGTTGTCGAAGTGCCCGATGTTGCCCAGCACCGCGTAGTCCTTCATCGCCTTCATGTGTTCCAGCGTGATGATGTCCTTGTTACCGGTGGCGGTGATGACGATGTCCGCCTCGCCGATCGCGTCCTCGACCGTCGTGACGTCGTAGCCCTCCATCAGCGCCTGCAGCGCGTTGATCGGGTCGATCTCGGTGACGACGACGCGCGCGCCCTGGCCCTTGACCGACTCGGCGCAGCCCTTGCCCACGTCGCCGTAGCCGCAGACCAGCACCTTCTTGCCGCCGATCAGCACGTCGGTGCCGCGGTTGATGCCGTCGATCAGGGAGTGCCGGCAGCCGTACTTGTTGTCGAACTTGGACTTGGTCACCGAGTCGTTGACGTTGATCGCCGGGAAGGCCAAATCCCCGGCCGCGGCGAACTGGTAGAGCCGCAGCACGCCGGTGGTGGTCTCCTCGGTGACGCCCTTCACCGACTCGGAGATCTTGGTCCACTTGCCCTTGTCGGTCTCGAAGCGCTTCCGCAGCAACTCCAGGAAGACCTTCCATTCGGTGGGGTCGTCCTCCTCCGCCGGAGGAACCACGCCGGCCTTCTCGTACTGCGCGCCGCGCAGCACCAGCATGGTGGCGTCACCGCCGTCGTCGAGGATCATGTTGGCCGGCTCGTCGGGCCACGTCAGCATCTGCTCGGCGGCCCACCAGTACTCCTGGAGCGTCTCGCCCTTCCAGGCGAACACCGGGACGCCCTTGGGCTCCTCGGGCGTGCCGTGCGGGCCGACGACCACCGCGGCGGCGGCGTGGTCCTGGGTGGAGAAGATGTTGCACGACGCCCACCGGACTTGCGCACCCAGCGAAACCAGGGTCTCGATGAGGACCGCGGTCTGCACGGTCATGTGCAGCGAACCCGAGATCCGCGCCCCCTTGAGCGGCTGCACTTCGGCATACTCGCGGCGCAGCGACATCAGACCCGGCATCTCCTGCTCGGACAGCTCGATGTCCCGCCGACCGTAGTCCGCCAACGACAGGTCGGCGACCTTGAAATCAATGCCGTTGCGGACATCGGCGGTCAGCGAACTTTCGGTCGTCGTCATAAGATCCATTCCTTCTGCGGCTTGGGTTCCAAGAGGATTACTTAGCTTTGGTATGCGCTCTTGCGCCACTGTAGTCGGCGGCTCGCGGGCCGCCGGGCGTCAGGGGACGTTGACGACGCCGTGACGCTCCGCGAACGGCGTCATCAGCCGGGCCAGGTCCGCCGCGACATCGTGATCGGCCTCGGGCGGCATCGACACGTAACTCAACGCCAGCCGCACGATGGCCCGCGCGAGCACGCCGGCGTCCTCGTCACTGATCGCCACCCAGCTATGGGTGAAGGCCGCGCTCAACCGTTCCGACGCCCTGGTGATGATGGGCCCGCTGTCCGTGGTGATGAGCTGCAACAGGTCCGGCTTGGCGACGCCCGTCAGCAAGGAGATCACCAACGGGTCCGCCGCCGACTCCGCGAAGAAGGCCCGAAACCCTTGCAGGAACGCCTCGTACATGTTGCCGACGTTGGCGTCGATGGCGCCCTGCACGGCATCGACCAGCCGGTCGGCCAGGCGCAGGGCATACCCCTGAGCCAGGCCTTGCCGCGAGCCGAACTCGTTGTAAATGGTCTGCCGGCTGATGCCCGCGGCGCGGGCCACGTCCGACAGCGTGACGGCGGACCAGTCGCGGGTGCCCAGCAGCTCCCGCATCGCGTCCAGCACCGAGTCGCGCAGCAGGACGCGCGACGCCTCGGGGTACGGCATCCGCTTCACAGGCGCGACATTAGTTGTTGGGGCGCTCAGGATCGAGCTACCTCCACCATCTCGAAGTCGGATTTCGCCGCACCGCAGTCCGGGCAGCTCCAGTCCTCCGGGATGTCGTCCCAGCGGGTCCCGGGCGCGATGCCGTCCTCCGGCCAGCCCTTGGCCTCGTCGTATTCGAAGCCGCACTGCACGCAGACGAAAAGCTTGTAGTCGCTCATCGGTTCACTCCTATGGTTTCGAAATCGGCCTTCTCGCGGACCGCGCAATCGGGGCAGCACCAGTCGTCGGGGATGTCACTGAACGGCGTCCCCGCGGGAAACCCTTCCCGCGGAGCGCCTTTCGCCTCGTCGTAGGTGTAGTCGCAGCCCGGGCAGCGGTAGGCGCTCATGCGGCCGCCCCGTAGCGAGCCAGCACCCGCTCGCGCACCCGCGGGTGGATGTTGACCCTGGTGATGTCGCCGTCGTAGTGCTCCAGCACCCGATGGTCCATCACCCTGCGCCACAGCGGCGGGATGTAGGTCAGCGAGATCATCGACGCGTATCCGCTCGGCAGGTTGGGCGCGCCCGCCATGCTGCGCAGGGTCTGGTACCGGCGGGTCGGGTTCGCGTGGTGATCGCTGTGCCGCTGCAGGTGATACAGGAACAGGTTGGTGACAATGTGGTCGGAGTTCCAGCTGTGCACCGGCGCGCAGCGCTCGTAGCGACCGCTGGCGTTGCGCTGCCGCAGCAGCCCGTAGTGCTCGAGGTAGTTGACGGACTCGAGGAGGCTGAAGCCGAAGACAGCCTGGATGATCACGAACGGGATGAGCCCCGGGCCGAATACCCCGATCAGCACGCCCCACAACACCACCGACAGCAGCCAGGCGTTGAGCACGTCGTTGGACAGATACGTCCTGGGGTCCCAGGGGCTCTTGCCCAGCCGGCGTATGCGCTGCGCTTCCAACCGCAGTGACGAGCGCAGGCTGCCAAAGACGCTGCGCGGCAAGAACTCCCAGAAGGTCTCCCCGAAGCGGGCCGACGCCGGGTCCTCCGGGGTCGAGACGCGCACGTGGTGGCCGCGGTTGTGCTCGATGTAGAAGTGGCCGTAGCAGGTCTGCGCCAGGGTGATCTTGGACAGCCATCGTTCCAGCGAGTCCTTCTTGTGGCCCATCTCGTGCGCGGTGTTGATGCCGACGCCGCCGAGCACGCCGACCGACAGCGCCACGCCCAGCTTGCCCGCCCAGCTCAACGCGCCGTCAAAGCCGAGCCAGTGCAGGTCGGAGGCGGTGAACAGGTAGGCACCCATGACCACGCTGAGGTATTGGAACGGAACGTAGATGTAGGTGCAGTAGCGGTAGTACTTGTCGTTCTCCAGCTGCTCCATCACCTCGTCGGGCGGATTCTGTCCGTCGGGCCCGAACCGCAGGTCGAGGATGGGCAGCAGGACGTACAGCAGGATCGGCCCGATCCACAGCGGCACCTGCGCGGCGGCGTGCCAACCGAGCTGGTTGAGCCCCCAGGTGATCGGCAGCATGACGAACAGCGCCGTGGGGGCGATCAGCCCCATGAGCCAGAGCCGGCGCTTCTTGTCCCGCCAGACCGTCGGCTCCGCGGGGCTGAGTGTGGTCATCTGCCAAACCTCCTTGTGAGTCATGCCACGTTGGAGTTGGACATTACGGCCATTTGCGTCTGTTGTCTAGACATATAAGCCTGATTTGTAAAATACCTCGCGTCTAGCCGGGACCGGCGGCGGCTCCTGCGTGAATCTTGGGGCGTTGAGTGTGCGCGTACGGCGTTGGATGCGCAGTCAGGGCGCGGATCCGGCCCGTTTCCCGCCGAGGATTCACGGCGAAAGCCGCGAGCGCACACGCAAGCCCAGCGCGCACAGTCGACGCCCCCCGGACTTTTGCGAACGGGGCGGCCTATGCCGCCGCGGAAGTCGGATCGGGGTCGGGTTCTTTACCGGGATGGCCGTCCGCCTCGCGGCGGCCCTGCACGGAGTGCCGGTATCCGTAGCCGACGTAGATCGCGGTGCCCGCGGCCAGCCAGACACCGAACCGAACCCAGGTCAGCGCGGTCAGGTTGACCATCAGCCACACACACGCGCAGATCGACGCGATCGGCAGGGCCGGCACCCACGGCGCCCGGAATCCCCGCTCCAGGTCCGGCCGGGTCCTTCGCAGGACCATGACGCCGGCCGACACCAGGACGAACGCGAACAGCGTGCCGACGTTGACCATCTCCTCGAGCTTGGCGATCGGGAACACCGACGCCGTCACGGCCACCACCAGCGCGACCAGTACGGTGATCCGGACCGGGGTGCCGCGCGAGCCGGTCTTCGCCAGCTGCCGCGGCAACAGTCCGTCGCGCGCCATCGCGAACAGGACGCGGCACTGGCCGAGCATCAGCACCATCACCACGGTGGTCAATCCGGCCAGGGCCCCGATGGCGATGATCTTGCTGGCCCAGTGGATCCCGTTGGCCGTGAACGCCGTGGCCAGGTTCGCGGGCTTGTGGCCGGGGGCGGTCTTGAGCTGGGTGTAGGGCACCATCCCGGACAGCACCACCGAAACCGCCACGTAGAGCACGGTCACGATCGCCAGCGACGCCAGGATTCCCCGCGGGACGTCCCGCTGGGGCCGCTTGGTCTCCTCGGCCATGGTGGCGACGATGTCGAACCCGATGAACGCGAAGAACACGATCGATGCGCCCGCCAGCACGCCGTACCAGCCGTAGTGGCTGCTGTGCGCCCCGGTCAGCAACGACAGCACCGACTGGTTGACGCCCGACGCCTCGTGCCCGGCTTCGGGCTTGGGGATAAAGGGCGAATAGTTCGAGGCCTTGATGTAGAACGCTCCGACGACGACGACCAACAGCACCACCGACACCTTGATGCCGGTGATCACCGCGGAGAACCTCGACGACAGCTTGGTGCCCAGGGCGACCAGGGTCGCGACTCCGCCGACGATCAGCAGCGCGCCCCAGTCCAGGTTGATCGACTCGAATTGCGTTGTGCCACCGGCAAACCCGAAGACGTTGCCCAGGTAGCTCGACCAGCCTTTGGCCACCACCGCCGCGCCGATCGCCAGTTCCAGCAACAGGTTCCAGCCGATGATCCAGGCCAGGAACTCGCCGAAGGTGGCATACGAGAACGTGTAGGCGCTGCCGGCGACCGGCAGCGTCGAGGCGAACTCGGCGTAACACAGCGCCGCCAGCGCGCAGGTGACGGCCGCGATCACGAACGAGATCCAGATCGCCGGGCCGGTGATGTCACCGGCTGTCGACGCGGTGACGGTGAAGATACCGGCCCCGATCACCACCGCGACCCCGAACACGACCAGGTCCCACCAGGTCAGTTCCTTGCGTAACCGGGTGTCTGGCTCGTCGGTGTCGGCGATCGATTGTTCGACCGACTTCGTGCGCCATCGATTGGCCATCCGTCGCCCTTCCCCATCAACCGGGACCCATTGGTCCGTCACAGTAGCGGGTACTCTGCCGAGATGGCGGACAGCAAAGCAAACACCAGGGACCATGCGGTGGTCATCGGCGGCAGCATCGCCGGTTTGTGCGCCGCGCAGGTGCTCTCGGACGCCTATTCCCGGGTCACGGTCTACGAGCGCGACGAGTTGCCGAGGACACCGTCGAACCGCGCGACGGTTCCGCAGGACCGGCACCTGCACATGCTGATGGCCCGTGGCGCAATGGAGTTCGAGAGCCTGTTCCCCGGACTGCTGCAGGAGATGGTGGCCGCGGGCGTGCCCATGCTGGAGAACCGGCCCGATTGCATCCACCTCGGCGCCGCCGGCCACGTGCTCGGGACGGGGCACACCCTGCGCGACGAATTCACCGCGTACGTCCCCAGCCGCCCCCATCTGGAGTGGCAGTTGCGCAAACGGGTACGGGACACGGACAACGTCACGATGGTGCGGCGCTCCGTGGCCGAACCGCGGTTCGACCACGCGCGGCAGCGGGTCACCGGGGTGCTGCTGGATCCCGCCGACGGCGAGGAGGGGGAGCCCGAATTCGTCCGCGCGGATCTGGTCGTCGACGCGGCGGGCCGGGGCACCCGGCTGCCGGTGTGGTTGGACCAATGGGGGTTCGACCGCCCGGTCGAGGACGTCGTGGACATCGGCATCAACTACGCCACCCAGCAGTTCCGCATCCCCGAGGGCTTGATCGCGGAAAAGGTGGTAGTCGCCGGCGCCTCCCACGACAAGTCGCTCGGGCTGGGCATGCTCTGTTACGAGGACGGGAGCTGGGTCCTGACCACCTTCGGGGTGGCCAACGCCAAACCGCCGCGGACCTTCCCCGAGATGCTGGCCCTCGCCGAGGAACTGCTCCCGGCCCACATCAACACCGCCCTGGCGCAGGCCGAACCCCTGGGCGACCCGGCGTTCCACGCCTTTCCGGCCAGCCGCTGGCGCCGCTACGACAAGCTGGACCGCTTCCCGGCCGGCATCATCCCCCTCGGCGACGCCGTCGCCAGCTTCAACCCGACCTTCGGGCAGGGCATGACGATGACGTCCCTGCAGGCCGGCCACCTGCGGCGCGCGCTGGCCTCCCCCGACGACCGGCTGGCCGCCGAACTGAGCCGGGCCACCGCCAAGACCACCTACCCCGTCTGGATCATGAACGCCATCGGCGACGTCACCTTCCACCACGCCGGCACCAAGGGACCCATCCCGTGGTGGTGGCGGCCGTCCGGTGCGCTGTTCGACCAATTCCTGGGGGCCGCCGAGACGGATCCCGTTCTGGCGGAGTGGTTTTTGCGCCGGTTCTCGCTGCTCGACAGCCTCTACATGATTCCGCCGCCGCGCCTCATCGGCCGGACCATCGCGCACAACCTGCGGCTGTGGCTGGGCGAGCGCCGTCAGGCGTCCAGACAGCGGCGCGTGGCGGTCGCGAGCGCGGCAGCGCCGGGCGATGGGGGCACGCCCCCAGAGGGAGGTACCCCCACCCGCTTGCGGGGGACGGGTCGCCACCCTCAGGACTAGCTCACAGCCCTACGGTCGCCCTGAACAGCTTGGTGGGCTCGCGCGCGACCAGCCGGATCGGCGCGTCGTCGGCCGCCACCCACGCGGCCATCCCGCGGTGCAGCATCAGCGAACCCGACTTGCCGTGCACCGTCGTGCAACCCTCGGCGCACAGCAGGATCTGCGGGCCCTCGTGACTGCACGAGGCGTCGACCTCGTGGCCCAGATACTCGCCGTCGAGCTCCAGGAGCGCGACCGCGAACTCCTCGGCGGGGGTCTCATAGATCAGGCCGAAGCCCTCACGGTGGACGCGGGGCCGCACCTGCGCCTCGGTGGTCGGGGTGAAGTCGAGCACGCGCAGCAGCTCGGGGACGTCGACGTGCTTGGGGGTCAGGCCGCCGCGTAACACGTTGTCCGAGTTGGCCATCACCTCCACCGCGAAACCCCGCAGGTAGGTGTGCAGGCTGCCGGCGGACACGAAGATCCCCTCCCCCGGGGCCAGGGTGATGCGGTTCAGCAGCAGCGCCGCCAGCACCCCGGCGTCGCCGGGATAGCGTTCCCCGAGCTCCAGCACCGTCTTGACTTCGCCGGCGAATTCCGTTGCCCCCGAGCTGATGTACTGGATGGCCCCGTCCAGCACGGCGGGCACCAGCACGTCGATGTCGGGCTGCGGCGCGGTGATCCAGGTGGTGAACAGCGCCCGCAGGCCGTCGGCGTCGGACTGGTCGTTGAGCAAATCGATGTATGGGTCGAGGTCGGTGACGGCCAGGGCCCGCAGCAGCTCGACGGTGCGAGCGACGGGACGGAATCCGGCCAGCGCCTCGAACGGCTGCAGCGCCACCAGCAATTCGGGTTTGTGCGAGGTGTCGCGATAGTTGCGCACCGGGGAGTGCAGCGGAATGCCCAGCCGCTCCTCACGCAGGTACCCCTCGGCCGCCTGCACCGCGCTCGGATGCGCCTGCAGGGACAGCGGTTCGTCGGCCGCGAGGACCTTGACCAAAAACGGCACCACGTCACCGAACCGGGCGCGCACCCCGGGGCCGAGCTGGCCCTCCGGGTCGGCGACCAGCGCGTCGAGCAGCGAGATCTCGCCGGCGTCCGTTTCCAGCCAGGCCGGGTCGGCCGGATGCGCGCCGAACCAGAGCTCGGCCTCCGGATGGGCGGCCGGGACCGACCGCCCGGTGAATTCGGCTATGGCGGTGCGCGATCCCCAGGCGTAAGTCCGCAAGGCTCCGCGAAGCAGTTCCACTGTTCTATCTATCCCCGCGCCAGGCGCGCGTAAACCGCGGCCATCTCCAGTCGAACGGCCAATACTGCCAGCTGCTCCTCGGCGCTGATCGCGCCACCCAACGCCGGCGCAACCGTCGAGCCGGCCGAGCCGCCGGGTCCGTCGGGCACGTCTTCGGCGGCGAGCAGGTACACGTCGTCGAGCCCGGCGGTGCGGGCGGCCACCACCGACTGTTCGGAAGACAGGGTGAGCGCCAGCACCAACAGCCGCCGCGGCAGCGGCCCGTCGATCTGTTCGTCGTGAAAGAGCGCGTCGGCGGAGCGGAGGCCGCCGGACGCCCCGGCGCGCAGCGCGACGACCGCGTCCGACAGTCCGGTGGCGGCAACCACCTCGTGCGCGGTCCGCAGCAGTACCGAACTGCCGTGCCGGGCCAGCGCCAGCGTCGCGGCGCAGTCACCCGCCAGCGCCACCTGACGGTCGGCCATGCGCGCGGCGATCGTCTTGGCCGGGTTGGTGAACAGCTCGCGGCCCGCGCTGTTGCGCAGCGCCTCGGCGTCCAGCTGGTCGGCCAGCGCCCGCAGATCGATGCTCGCTCGCTGGTCCACCGCTTGCACGACGGCCAGGCCGGCGGCCAGGTACCGGCACAACCCGAACTCGTCGGGGATCGCAAGCCGCGGCGCCAGCACCGCCGCCCGGCCGGCCGTGGAGTCCCGCAGCGGGCCCTCGTACGGGGCGACGACGACGACCCGCGCCCCGCGCCGCACCCCGGTCGAGGCCGCCGTGACCAGCGCGGGGTCGCCGGGATCGTCACCCGCGACGACCAGCACGTCGAGCGGCCCGATCCACGGCGGAACCTCGGCGGTCAGCGCGATCGGCTCGGAAGCCGCACCGCCCACCGTGCCGGCCACCATGGCGCCCGCGGTTTCGGCGGTCCCGCGGCCCGCGACCCAGATCAGGCTGCGCGGCCGGTCCTCGGCCCGCAGCGGATCCAGTGCCCCCTCGTCGATCGCGGCGGCGACTGCGCGCACCTGCGCGCCGGCCGACGACGCCGAGCGCAACAGGCCGTCCCGGTCGGCGGCGAGCAGACCCTCGGCGTCCTCGAAATCGATCGCCCCGACGGCGCTCACGGCGCGGCCCCTGCGGGCGCGGACTGGGCGCGGATCTCCGCGCTGATCTGGGCGACCACCGCGTCGACTTCCTCGGCGCTGCGCGCCTCCACGTTGAGCCGCAGCAACGGCTCGGTGTTGGAGCTGCGCAGGTTGAACCAGCTGCCGTCGCCCAGGTCGACGGTCACCCCGTCGAGGTGGTCGATGGAGTGGATCCGGCCGCCGAAGGACTTCAGCACCGCCTCCGTGCACAGCGACGCGTCCGCCACCGTGAAGTTGATCTCGCCGGACGATTCGTAGCGCTGATAGTCGGCGGTCAACTCCGACAACGGCCGGTCCTGCTCGCCGAGGGCGGCCAGCACGTACAGCGCCGCCAGCATCCCGGAGTCCGCGCCCCAGAAGTCACGGAAGTAATAGTGCGCCGAGTGTTCGCCGCCGAAGATGGCGCCGGTTTCGGCCATCATCGCCTTGATATAGGAGTGCCCGACGCGGGAGCGCAGCGGTGTGCCGCCGCGCTCGGTGACCAGCTCGGGCACCGCCCGGGAGGTGATCACGTTGTGGATGATCGTGGCGCCGATCTCGCGGCCGAGCTCGCGCGCGGCCACCAGGCTGGTCACCGTCGAGGGCGACACCGGCCGGCCGCGCTCGTCGACGACGAAGCAGCGGTCGGCGTCCCCGTCGAAGGCCAGCCCGATGTCGGCGCCGGTGTCGCGCACGTAGGCCTGCAGGTCGGCCAGGTTGGCCGGATCCAGCGGGTTGGCCTCGTGGTTGGGGAACGAGCCGTCGAGCTCGAAGTACAACGGCAGCAACGTGATCGAGTCGATCGCGCCGAGCACCGCGGGCGCGGTCAGACCGGCCATGCCGTTGCCGGCGTCCACCGCCACCCGCAGGGGCCGCAGCCCCGAGGTGTCCACCAGCGAACGCAGGAAGGTCCCGTAGTCGTCCAGCACGTCGCGGTCGGTGACGGTTCCGGGTCGTCCGTCGTAGCGCTCGACCCCGGCGATCACCTGCTCGCCGATGGTGCGCAGGCCGCTGTCGGCGCCGACCGGCTTGGCGGCCGCCCGGCACAGCTTGATGCCGTTGTAGGCGGCCGGGTTGTGGCTCGCGGTGAACATCGCGCCGGGGCAGTCCAGCAACCCGGAGGCGAAGTAGAGCTGGTCGGTGGAGGCCAGGCCGATGCGCACGACGTCGAGGCCCTGGCCCGTCACGCCGGAGGCGAAGGCCGCGGCCAGCGTGGGCGAACTGTCGCGCATGTCGTGACCGATCACCGCCTGCCGGGCGCCCTCGCCGCGCATCAGCGTGGCGAACGCCGCCCCAAGGGCGGTGACCAGCGGCTCGTCGAGCTCTTCACCGACCAGCCCTCGCACGTCGTAAGCCTTGACGACACGGTGCACAGTCGCGGCGAGCCGAGACATGCGGGGGCCTCCTGACGCCATCGATTCCTTCGCCTCTTGGCCGTCAGCCTATCGGCCCCCGGGAAACACCGGACCGCAGACGGTGCGCGGGATTGCGCACGGCGCCGGAACGGCTAGTCACTGGGGTCGGGCAACACCCGCAGATGCCCGCGGCGCCGGCCGGAACGCTGTTCGGGCGGCGCGAGCACACTGCTGCTGGGCGCGGTGGCCCCGCCGTGATGCAGGTGCGGGTCGACGAACCCGTTGAGCGGCGCGCCGGTTGCGCCATGGGGCACGGCGCGCTCGCCGGGGCCGCCCTCGCGCACCGCGTCGGCCAGGGCGACCAGGTCGTCCTCGTCGGGATGGGTGGGCTCGAAATTCAGCGGACCGGCGTGGCGCACGAGATCCCACCCGCGGGGTGCGGTGATCCGGCCGGCGTGGCCGACGCACAGGTCCCACGAATGCGGTTCCCGCGCGGTCGCGAGTGGCCCCACCACGGCCGTCGAGTCCGAGTAGACGAACGTCAAGGTCGCCACGGCGTAATGCGGACACCCGGGCCGGCAGCAGCGACGGGGAACGTTCACGAGCGAAAGGCTATCGTGCGCAAACGCCGGTGAAGCGCCGGACACGCGCAACCGCTCGCCCCCCGATGTTCAACCGTTACCATCGGCGCGTGGGCGATTCGCGCAGCTCCCCGCGGAGGGATCGGTCCCAGGGCCGGTTCGCATCCCACCGGTCCTCCCGGCGCGGCCGCGATATGCGCGGTCCGCTGCTGCCCCCGACGGTGCCCGGGTGGCGCAGCCGGGCCGAGCGGTTCGACATGGCGGTGCTGGAGGCCTACGAACCCATCGAGCGGCAGTGGCAGGCCCGCCTCGCCGAACTCGACGTGGCGGTCGACGAGATCCCCCGTATCGCGGCCAAGGATCCCGACAGCGTGCAGTGGCCGCCCGAGGTCATCGCCGACGGGCCGATCCCGCTGGCGCGATTGATCCCGGCCGGCGTCGACGTCCGCGGAAACGCCACGCGGGCGCGAATTCTCTTGTTCCGCAAGCCGATTGAGCGACGGGCCAAGGACACCGTCGAGCTCGGTGATTTACTGCACGAAATACTGGTGGCCCAGGTGGCGATCTACCTCGATGTGGAACCGTCGGTCATCGACCCGACGATCGACGACGAATGACACCGACGCGTAGGCGCCTTCGCGTCAGATGATGCCGCGCTTGAGGCGGCGGCGCTCGCGCTCGGAGAGACCGCCCCAAATGCCGAAGCGCTCGTCGTGCTCTAAGGCGTACTCCAGGCACTCATGACGTACCTCGCACCCCAGGCAGATCTTCTTGGCCTCCCGGGTGGAGCCGCCCTTCTCCGGGAAGAACGCCTCCGGGTCGGTCTGGGCGCAGAGCGCGCGGTCCTGCCACTGGTCCGCGATGGGCAGCTGCATCGGCTCGGGCTCGAATGCGACTGGCGCATCAGGAACCACGGTCAAGTGCGGCCGGGCCGGTCGGACCGGCGCTGAGCCAATAGGGGTGTGCGGCGTGCTCGCCATGACTCCTCGAAGATGTTCGTAAGACATACGGTCGTCCGCCTCCTCAGTTTCATTGAGAGAGTGAGTGGTTCCCACTTTTCTGATGTGTACAGACAATTCGAACAAGTGAGCGAATCTCGGTCTGCGACACCGGAACCGGCCGGCCAACCGGGAAATGACACTGTTGTGATTAGACACGGGTTATTCTGCCGGGTCAAGCTTTACGGCGCATTTCCATACCATCTCGTGACCGAATTACGGCGTTTCCGTTGTTTTGTGCGTTCGGCGTGTCGGTCACACCGCCCACGACTAGGCTTAATAGCCGCGTCACGGGCCCGACACCGAACGGTTGCCGGGCAGTACTGTCGTCCACGTGAAGGTCACCGTTCTGGTGGGTGGGGTTGGCGGCGCCCGCTTCCTGCTGGGTGTTCAACAGCTGCTCGGGCTGGGTCAGTTCGAAACGCAACAGCACCCAGACGCGGGAGCCGGCAACCACGAACTTAGCGCAATCGTCAACATCGGCGACGACGCTTGGATTCACGGACTGCGGATCTGCCCGGATTTGGACACCTGCATGTACACCTTAGGTGGAGGCGTAGACCCGGAGCGCGGGTGGGGTCACCGCGACGAAACCTGGCACGCCAAAGAGGAATTGGCGCGCTACGGTGTGCAGCCGGACTGGTTCGGCCTCGGCGACCGGGACATCGCCACTCACCTGGTGCGCACCCAGATGCTGGGCGCCGGCTACCCGCTGTCGCAGATCACCACCGCGCTGTGCGACCGCTGGCAACCCGGCGCCCGATTGCTGCCGGCGAGCGACGACCGCTGCGAGACGCACGTGGTGATCACCGATCCGGAGAACGGCACCCGCCGGGCAATCCACTTCCAGGAGTGGTGGGTGCGCTACCGGGCCGGCGTGCCCACCCACAGCTTCGCCTTCGTCGGCGCCGAAAAGGCCACCGCCACAACTGAAGCTGTGGCGGCCATCGCCGACGCCGACGTCATCCTGCTGGCGCCGTCCAACCCGGTGGTGAGCGTCGGCGCCATCCTGGCCGTCCCCGGGATTCGCGCCGCGTTGCGCTCGGCGACCGCCCCGATCGTCGGCTACTCGCCGATCATCGGCGGAAAACCATTGCGCGGCATGGCCGATGCGTGCCTGAAGGTCATCGGGGTCCAATCCACCGCGGAGGCGGTCGGCCGGCACTACGGGGCGCGCCGCGGCACCGGGATACTGGATTGCTGGCTGGTGCACGAGGGCGATCACGCCGACATCGACGGCGTTGCGGTGACCGCCGTGCCGCTGTTGATGACCGACCCGAAGGCGACGGCCGAGATGGTGCGCGCCGGGCTCGACCTTGCGGGCGTCACCCCGTGACCGAACACGGCACCGGCGCGGCGATCGAGATCCTGCCCGTCGCCGGGCTTCCCGAATTCCGGCCCGGCGACGACCTCGGCGCGGCGCTGGCCGCGGCCGCACCCTGGCTGCGCGACCGCGACGTCGTGGTGGTGACCAGCAAGGTGGTGTCCAAGTGCGAGGGCCGGCTGGTGCCCGCGCCGCGCGACGCCGAGGAGCGCGACCAACTCCGGCGCAAGCTGGTCGAGGACGAGGCGGTGCGGGTGCTGGCGCGCAAGGGCCGCACGCTGATCACCGAGAACCGCATCGGCCTCATTCAGGCCGCCGCGGGCGTGGACGGATCCAACGTGGGCCCCGACGAACTGGCGCTGCTGCCCCTCGACCCGGACGGCAGCGCCGCGGCGCTGCGCGCCGGGCTGGCCGAGCGGCTCGGCGTCGACGTCGCCGTGGTCATCACCGACACGATGGGCCGCGCCTGGCGCAACGGCCAGATCGACGCGGCGGTGGGCTCGGCCGGTCTGGCTGTGCTGCACGGCTATTCGGGAACCGTCGACCGCCACGGCAACGAACTGGTGGTCACCGAGATCGCGGTCGCCGACGAGGTCGCGGCGGCGGCCGACCTGGTGAAGGGCAAGCTGACCGCCGTGCCGGTGGCAGTGGTGCGCGGCCTTGCGGTGCCCGACGACGGCTCGACGGCCCGGCAGCTGTTGCGGCCCGGCGAGGAGGACCTGTTCTGGCTCGGCACCGCCGAGGCCCTCGAGATGGGTCGCCGCCAGGCCCAGCTCTTGCGCCGATCGGTGCGCCGCTTCAGCGCCGAGCCCGTCGCGCCGGAGCTGATCGAGGCCGCCGTCGCCGAGGCCCTCACCGCGCCGGCCCCGCACCACACCCGCCCGGTCCGGTTCGTCTGGCTGCAGACACGCGACGTCCGAATGCGGTTGCTGGACCGCATGAAAGACAAGTGGCGGTCCGACCTCGCCGGCGACGGCCGTCCCGCCGACTCGGTGGAGCGGCGGGTGGCGCGCGGTCAGATCCTTTACGACGCACCCGAGGTCGTCGTCCCCATGCTGGTCCCCGACGGCGCGCACACGTATCCCGACGCCGCCCGCGCCGACGCCGAGCACACCATGTTCACCGTCGCGGTCGGGGCGGCCGTGCAGGCCCTGCTGGTCGCGCTGGCCGTGCGGGGGGTGGGCAGCTGCTGGATCGGCTCGACGATATTCGCCGCCGACCTGGTGCGCGCCGAGCTCGAATTGCCCACCGATTGGGAGCCGTTGGGCGCCATCGCGATCGGCCACCCCGAAGAACCCGCCGGCCCGCGCGGCGCGGCGGACACCGGGGATTTGTTGATCCGCAAGTGATACTGGGCCGATGAGATTCGCGGGCAAGGCGCCGGCGTCCGCCGACAAGGCTCGCGGCGGCTACTACACGCCCGCGCCCGTGGCCCGCTTCCTGGCCCGCTGGGTCCGCGAGGCCGGACCGCGCGTCCTGGAACCCTCCTGCGGTGCCGGCGCGATCCTGCGCGAGCTGGCCGCCCTCGGCGGGCGGCCCCACGGCGTCGAGCTCGTCGCCGAGGAGGCCGTCAAGGCACGGGAATTCGCGCCCGTCGACGCAGCCAACCTGTTCACCTGGCTCGCCAGCACCGAGCCCGGCGGGTGGGACGGGGTAGCCGGGAACCCGCCCTACATCCGGTTCGGCAACTGGGCGCCCGAGCAGCGCGACCCCGCGCTGGAGCTGATGAACCGCGCGGGCCTGCGGCCCAGCCGCCTGACCAACGCTTGGGTCCCCTTCGTGGTGGCGAGCTCGATCCTGGTGCGCGACGGCGGGCGGGTGGGCCTGGTGCTTCCCGCCGAGTTGCTTCAGGTCGGCTACGCCGCGCAGCTGCGCGAGTTCCTGCTGACCCGGTTCACCGACATCGTCCTGGTGACGTTCGAGCGGTTGGTGTTCGACGGCATCCTGCAGGAGGTCGTGTTGTTCTGCGGGGTCGCCGGCGCCGGGCCCGCCCGGATCCGCACGGTCCACCTCACCGACGCCGACGGGCTCGCCCACGCGGACCTGGACGTCGAAGGGGCACCCGCGCTGCTGCACGAGGACGAGAAGTGGACCAAGTACTTTCTGGACCCGGCCGCGATCCGGCAGCTGCGAACGCTCAAGGGGTCGACGGCCATGACCCGCCTCGGGTCGGTCGCCGGGGTGGACGTGGGCATCGTGACGGGCCGCAACAGCTTCTTCACGTTCACCGACGCGCAGGCCCGCGAACTCGGGCTGCTGCCCCACTGCGTCCCGCTCGTCTCGCGCGGCGCGCAGCTGTCCGGATTGGTCTACGACACCGACTGCCGGGCAACCGATGTCGCCGCCGGGCACCGCGGCTGGCTGCTCGACGCGCCGCGCGACCCCGTGGATCCCGCCCTGGCCGCACACATCCACGCCGGTGAGGCGGCCGGCGTGGACCGCGGCTACAAGTGCTCGATCCGCACGCCGTGGTGGACCACGCCGTCGCTGTGGATCCCGGACCTGTTCATGCTGCGCCAGATCCACCTGGCTCCGCGGCTGACCGTCAACGCCGCGGCCGCGACGAGCACCGACACCGTGCACCGGGTCCGGCTCGCCGCGGGTGTCGACGCGGCCGCGCTGGCCGCGGCGTTCCACAACAGCGTGACGTTCGCCTTCGCCGAGATCCTCGGGCGCAGCTACGGCGGGGGCATCTTGGAGCTCGAACCCCGCGAGGCCGAGCAGCTGCCGATTCCGCCCCCGGCGTTGGCCGGCCCCGAGCTCGCCTGTGACGTGGACCTGCTGTTGAAGGCCGACGAGATCGAGAAGGCGCTCGACCTCGTCGACCGCCATGTGCTGATCGACGGGCTGGGGCTGCAGACCGAGGTGGTGGCGCGGTGCCGCGCGGCCTGGGTCTCGCTGCGCGACCGCCGGAAGCGGCGGGGTTCGCGGTGAGCGTCCGGGAGTCGGCGATCTCACTGCTGTCCGACTGGCGGCCCCCCGACGCCGCGCAGGATTCGTTGCGGCACGCGGTCCTGGCCTTCGTGCTCGCCCGCCCGGACGCGTGCCGCCGCGCGTGCGTGCCCGGCCATGTCACCGCCTCGGCGCTGGTGCTCGACCACACCGGCGGCCAGGTGCTGTTGACTCTGCACCGCCGCCTGGGCCGCTGGGTGCAACTGGGCGGCCACTGCGACGATGACGACGACGACATCGTCGCCGCCGCGCTGCGCGAGGCCACCGAGGAGTCCGGCGTCGCCGGTTTGCGCATCGAGCCCCGGCTGGCCGCCGTGCACGTCCACCCGCTCACCTGCTCGCTGGGCATGCCCACCCGGCACCTGGATCTGCAGTTCGTGGCGCACGCGCCGGCCGGCGCGCAGATCGCGATCAGCGACGAATCGGAGGACCTGCGGTGGTGGCCCGCCGACGCGTTGCCACCCGGCACCGACCGCGCGCTGGCGTATCTGGTCTCGCGGGCCACCGGTCGAGCGTGACGGCAACGTCACGCTCGGGCTCGAGCGTGACGGTAGCGTCACGCTCGGCGCGATAGCGGGCCTCAGACGTCGGACGAGTAGCGGATCCCGCCGTCGGGAATCGAAACGCCGGGCCAGACCCGGGCGCCGCGCAGCAACTCGCAGCGCGCTCCGATGTCGGCGCCGTCGCCGATCACGCCGTCGCGGATCAGCGCCCGCGGGCCGATGCGCGCGCCGAAGCCGATGATGGAGCGCTCGATCACGCTGCCGGCCTCGACCTTGACGCCGTCGAAGATCACCGCGCCGTCCAGCCGGACGCCGGGGCCGATCTCGGCACCCCGCCCGACGACGGTGCCGCCGATCAGCACCGCGCCCGGCGACACCGCCGCGCCGTCGTGCACCAGCTGCTCGCCGCGGTGACCGCGCAGGGCCGGGGAGGGGGCGATCCCGCGCACCAGATCCGCCGAGCCCCGGACGAAGTCCTCCGGCGTGCCCATGTCGCGCCAGTAGCTGGAGTCGACGTAGCCGCAGACCCTGACGTCGGGGTCGGCGAGCAGGGCCGGGAACACCTCGCGCTCCACCGACACCTCCCGGCCGAGCGGAATCCGGTCGATGATGGCGCGTTTGAAGATGTACGTGCCCGCGTTGATCTGGTCGGTCGGCGGGTCCTGCGTCTTCTCCAAGAAGGCGGTGACCCGGCCGTCCGCGTCGGTCGTCACGCAGCCGAAGGCCCGCGGGTCGCCGACCCGCACCAGGTGCAGGGTGACGTCGGAGTGCTGCGCCCGGTGAAACTCGATCATCTGGCCGAGGTCGGAACCGGACAGCACGTCACCGTTGAACACCATCACGGTGTCGTGGCGCAGGTGCCCGGCGACGTTGGCGATGCCGCCGCCGGTTCCCAGGGGGCTGTCCTCGGTGACGTACTCGATCTGCAGGCCCAGCTTGGACCCGTCGCCGAACTCCGCCTCGAACACCGAGGCCTGATACGAGGTGCTCAGGATGACGTGCTCGATGCCCGCCTCGGCGATGCGGGACAGCAGGTGGGTCAGAAACGGCAGCCCGGCGGTCGGCAGCATCGGCTTGGGCGCCGACAGCGTGAGCGGACGCAGCCGGGTGCCTTTGCCGCCGACCAAGATCACGGCATCGACCTGCGGGTTAGCCATTTGTGCGCCGCCCTTCCGCCAGTTTCCGTCTCCGACTGCGCAGCGCGCCGCGCACCATCAGGCGGGACCGCAGCGCCAGCGAGGCCCGCAGCACCCAGCGCAGGGGCGCCCGCCACCAACCGGAGTGCCGGTCGGCCAGGAACAGGTAGGTGCTCCGGTGATGGGCCGCGAGGTGGCTCGCCGGGTCGCCCCCGGTGGAGTGGCCCTTGTGGTGCAGCACCTCGGCGGCCGGCACGTACACGCTCAGCCAGCCGGCCCGGCCGAGGCGATCCCCGAGGTCGACGTCTTCCATATACATGAAGTAGCGCTCGTCGAACCCGCCGACCTGGGCGAAGGCGGACCGGCGCACCAGCAGGCACGATCCGGACAGCCAACCCACCGGGCGTTCGGTGGGCTCGAGCCGCTCCTGGCGGTAGGCGGCCGTCCACGGGTTGCGCTTCCATAGCGGGCCCACCACCGCGTGCATGCCACCCCGGACCAGGCTGGGCAGGTGGCGCGCCGACGGGTACACCGAGCCGTCGGGGTCGCGGATGAGCGGGCCGAGGGCGCCGGCGCGCGGCCACCGGGTGGCGGCCTCCAGCAGGGCGTCGATGCTGCCCGGGCCCCACTGCACGTCCGGGTTGGCCACGATCACCCAGTCGTCCGACTCCAGCTGCGCCACCGCGCGATTGACCGCGGTGCCGTACCCGAGGTTGGCCCCCGTGTGGAACAACCGCACGTTGGGATAGCGCTCGACGGCGGCCTGCGGCGTCCCGTCGGTGGAGCCGTTGTCGGCCATCAGCACGCACACGGGCCGCTCGGTGGCCAGCGACAACGAGGCCAGGAAGCGCTCGAGGTGTGGGCCCGGTGAGTAGGTCACCGTCACGACCGGCAGAACGTCAGTCACGCGTAGAGGGTAACGGTCGGTCACTGCTCGATGCCGCCAGCGCCGCGACAAGCGCAGCGCGCCAGGGCCTTAACGGCCGCAGCCCCGCCGCGGCGGACTTCCGGCACGACAGTGCGGAGTAGGCCGGCCGCGGCGCGGGCCGCGGAAACTTGTCGGTGCCGACCGGCCGCACCCGCGCCGGGTCGGCGCCGCATTCGGAGAACACCGCGCGCGCCTGCTCGAAGCGCGACACCGCGCCCTCGTTGGCGGCGTGCAGGATCGGCCCGGGCACGCGGTCGTCGGCGACCTGCAGCAGCGCGGCCGCCAGGTCTCCCACGTAGGTCGGTGAGCCGATCTGGTCGTCGACGACGTCCACCGGACCGTCCCCGGCGGCCAGCCGGCGCATGACGGCGACGAAGTCCTTGCCGTCAGCGCCGGTGTAGACCCAGGCGGTCCGGACGATCACGGCGTCGGGCAGCGCCCCCAGCACGGCCCGCTCCCCCGCGAGCTTGCTGCGGGCGTACACGCCCTGCGGCGCGGTTTCGTCGTCGGGCTCGTAGGGCCGGGGCGCCGCGCCGTCGAAGTCGCCGTCAAAGACGTAGTCGGTGGAGACGTGGATCAGCCGGGCGCCGGCGCGCGCGCAGGCCCGGGCGATGTTCTCCGGGCCGGCGGCGTTGACGGCGTAGGCGCCGGCCTCGTCGCTCTCGGCGCCGTCGACGTCGGTGTACGCCGCGCAGTTGATCACCACGTCGCCGCGCCGGACGATCCGCTCGGCGGCGACGGGGTCGGTGATGTCCCACTCCGAGGACGTCAGCGCCAGCACGTCGCGGCCCTGGCCGGCGGCCAGGGAACGCAAACAGCTGCCCAGCTGCCCCCCGGCACCGGCGATCACGATCCTGGTCGACATGGTTTGAGTCTGGCATGCGCCGGAACGCTCGGGTGACGCCTGGGGCGCGCGGGGGTTCGCTACCCGCGAAGCGTCTGTGTCGCAAGTAACCTAGTGGGATGTCTGTGCATCGTGTGGTTCGTGTGATTGCCACTGCGCTCACGCTCGCGGTCGTCGTCGGCACCGGGATCGCGTGGAGCAACGTCCGAGCCTTCGAGGACGGCATCTTTCACATGTCCGCACCCTCGCTCGGCAAGGGCGGCGACGACGGCGCGATCGACATCCTGCTGGTCGGCATGGACAGCCGCACCGACGCCCACGGCAACCCCCTGTCCCAAGAGGAACTGGCCACCCTGCGGGCCGGCGACGAGGAAGCGACCAACACCGACACGATCATCCTGATCCGGATCCCCAACAACGGGAAGTCGGCGACCGCCATCTCGATTCCCCGCGACTCCTACGTCGCCGCGCCGGGCCTGGGTAAGACGAAGATCAACGGCGTCTACGGCCAGACCCGCGAGGCCAAGCGCACCAACCTGGTCAAGGCCGGCGATTCGGCCGAGGACGCCGCCGCCCAGGGCACCGAGGCCGGGCGCGAGGCCCTGATCAAGACCGTCGCCGACCTCACCGGCGTCACCGTGGACCACTACGCCGAGATCGGGCTGCTCGGCTTCTCGTTGATCACCGACGCCCTCGGCGGCGTGGACGTCTGCCTCAAAGAGCCGGTGTTCGAACCGCTTTCGGGTGCCGACTTCCCGGCCGGCCCGCAACGGCTCGACGGGCCCGAGGCGCTCAGCTTCGTCCGGCAGCGCCACGAATTGCCGCGCGGCGACCTGGACCGGGTGGTGCGCCAGCAGGTGGTGATGGCGTCGCTGGCCCATCGGGTCCTCTCCGGCAAGACGCTGTCCAGTCCCACCACGATGCGCCGGCTGGAGGCCGCCGTGCAGCGCTCGGTGGTGATCTCGTCGGGTTGGGACGTGATGGATTTCGTCCAGCAGATGCAGAAGCTGGCCGGCGGCAACGTCGCGTTCGCCACCATTCCGGTGCTGGACGGGGCCGGCTGGAGCGACGACGGCATGCAGAGCGTCGTGCGCGTGGATCAGCGTCAGGTCCAGGACTGGGTCAGCGGGCTGCTGCACGAGCAGGAGCAGGGCAAGACCGAGGAGATCGCCTACACCCCGGCGAAGACCACCGCCAGCGTGGTCAACGACACCGACATCAACGGGCTGGCGTCAGCGGTCTCACAGGTGTTGACCGCCAAGGGATTTGGTGCCGGCACCGTCGGCAACAACGACGGCGGCCACGTCAAGGGCAGCCAGGTGCGGGCCGCCAAGGCCGACGACCTGGGCGCCCAGGAGGTGTCCAAGGAGCTGGGCGGGTTGCCGGTGGTGGCCGATCCGTCCGTGGCGCCCGGCTCGGTCCGGGTGGTGCTGGCCAACGACTACACCGGCCCCGGCTCGGGACTGTCCGGCACCGGCACGGTAATGCCCGCCCGGGTGTCCAACGTCGGTTCGGTGGCCCCCGACCCGAACGTCCCCGCGCCCTCGCCGATCCTGACCGCCGGCTCCGACAAGCCCGAGTGCATCAACTGAGCACGCTCGCCGGCGCCATCCTCGACCCGATGCTGCGGACCGACCCGGTCGGCCCGCGCATCACCTACTACGACGACGCGACCGGGGAACGCATCGAGTTGTCCGCGGCGACGCTGGCGAACTGGGCGGCCAAGACCGGCAACCTGTTGCGCGACGAGCTGGGCGCTGGCCCGGGCAGCCGGGTCGCGATCCTGCTGCCGGCGCACTGGCAGACGGCGGTCGTGTTGTTCGGCGTGTGGTGGATCGGCGCCGAGGCGGTACTCGAGCCGGGCCCGGCGGACCTAGCGCTGTGCACCGCCGACCGGCTCGACGAGGCCGACATCGCCTTGGCGGCATCGGGGGGTGAAGTCGCGGTGCTGTCGCTGGACCCCTTCGGCCGCCCGGCCCCCGACCTGCCGATCGGCGTCACCGACTACGCCACCGCGGTGCGGGTGCACGGCGACCAGATCGTCGCCGAGCGCCATCCCGGCCCGGCGCTGGCCGGCCGATCGGTCGACGACGTCCTCGCCGATTGCCAAAGCTCGGCCGCCGCAAGGGGATTGACGGCGAAGGACCGCGTTCTTTCCAGCGCGGCGTGGTCGAATCCCGACCAACTGGTGGACGGCCTGCTGGCGATCCTGGCCGTCGGCGCGTCGCTGGTGCAGGTGGCCCATCCCGACCCGTCGGCGCTTGAACGCAGGATCGAAACGGAGAAGGTCACCCGGGTGCTCTGAACAGGGCGGCCTGACTGCGGAAATCGAGCGCGATCCTCCGCGGTCGCATCCGCCTAAACCGTCGAGCGGCCGTCAGAATGGCGGTGGATCGTCGTCGGGGTCGGGTGGCGTGGGCCCAGCCCGGGCCAGGCGCGCCTCGCGATTGGCTCGGCGTTCCGCGGCCACGCGGTGGGCGCGGTTTTGGGCGCGGGTGCGGCGTCGTTTCGGCATCATCGCGCTGCGCTGACCGCAGTAATACTGCGGCAGGTCGGCTTCCGGTGCCGGCATGCCGCCCACGGCGTAGCACAGGCTGGGGAACAGCAGCGCGCTGCCCGGGGTCGTGACGTACGTCTGTCCGGACGGCGAGGTCAGGATCAACGTGCCGTCAGCCAGCTGCTGTTCGGTCCAGCCCCAAAAAGTCTTCAGAAGATGATGGGTCGGGCAATAACACTTGATGTTGCCCGCGTGGGTGGGCCCGCCGTTGGCGTAGGGGATGGTGTGGTCGAGCTGGCAGTTGCCGGCCGGGACGTCGCACCCGGGCCACCGGCAGGTCAGGTCGCGGGCGCGTACGAAATCGGCCAGCGCCTTCGACGGGGTGTAGCCGGGCTCGGGTGGCGCGCAGCCGGGATGGACCAGCGGGACGAGTTTGGCTGACTTGGCGAGTTCGGTGATCAGTTCGGGAGTGATAAGCCCGTCGGCATTGATCTCGCAGGCCGGTGCCTGTCCGCCGTCGAGGGTGTCCTGAGAGGCGATGACGTGGATGGTCACCGGCGAGGACGCGGGCCGTCGCCCCGCGGCGCAATCAGCTCGCCCGCAGCGGCAGCCCAG
The DNA here is from genome assembly GCF_025263485.1 of Mycobacterium sp. SMC-2. Classification (NCBI taxonomy): domain Bacteria; kingdom Bacillati; phylum Actinomycetota; class Actinomycetes; order Mycobacteriales; family Mycobacteriaceae; genus Mycobacterium; species Mycobacterium sp. SMC-2. The sequence goes on along the minus strand of NZ_CP079863.1, from coordinate 1,923,102 downwards.
CCGGTCCGCGCCGGCTGCCAGCGCCCCGAGCGCATCCGCCCGGCGCTGTTCCCCGGTGCGGGGGTCGTGCTCACACACCGTGGCCGCCAGGGCAGTCAACCGGGTGTCCAGCGCGTGGGCGTCGACGGTGAACAGGCTGCCGCCGATTTCGGAGATCCCGTCGGCGTCGACGCCGATCCAGATCTCGCGATCGAGATGGCGTTTCGTGCGACGGCGCACGGCATCGGCGTCCACGCGGGCCACGATGGCGTCGATTTTGGCCGACAGCCGGCCCCGCGTCAGCGACGGCCAGCGCGCCACATTGGCGGCTATGAGTTCATCGACGCGGTTCAACGCGTCGGAATCGACGATCAGGTCGGTCCGCGAGACGATCGTGCTGAACGCCTGAAAACCGATGCCACCGGCGAGAAACACCTCAGCGGTGTGGGGCAGTCGTTCATCCATCGCGCGGGCATAGTGCACTTTGTCGGTGGCCAGCCCTTGGCTGATCCGCAGGCGCGCGGCCACTTCCGCGGCCACCGCCGCCATCGTGTCGATGGCCCAGTCCTCGGCCTCCGGACCCTGCGCCAGCCGGTACCGGAACAACCCGCCGATCGCCGCGAACTGCGCGGCCACCGCCTGGTTCTCGATACGCACCGCCGTGCCGATCTGCTCGATCCAGTCCGCCGACTCCGCCGTCGCGGTCTTCTGCCGCGCCCGTCCCAGCATCTCCTCGGCCCACTTGTCGAGCCGCGCGACGAGCTCAGACGACGAGCGTGACTTATCGAACATGTGTTCGAGTATGCCACACCCCTACGACATTGATTCTGTTCAGGCGACCCGATTAAGGATGGTCGCGGTGGCCACTACCGGTGGTGACTCGCCGTTCTGACTGACGCCCTGTTGGGTTGTCTTGGAATTGATCTGTCCCACCGGTCAGTGGTTGCCGAAGGATGCCCCCGGCGGGGCGGACATGACTTAATCAGGAGCCTGGCAGTTCCCTCTTCAATGTCTTGTCTGCCCGCCCGGCCGGGGTGTCCGCCATTCCGCTACCCGCAGAAGGAGACACCACCATCGTGACAGCTTCACGCGTCGTCGTCATCGGCGCCGACACCCATTTGGATACCGTCCACCTAGCCGTTTTGGATACGACGGGAAAACCGTTGGCCGATACCAAGTTTCGGACGCGCCCCGTCGACTATTTCGTGGCGGTCAAATGGGCGCAAAGCTTCGGACAGGTGCAAATCGCAGGTATCGAGGGCACCAGCTCCTATGGCGCCGGGCTGACTCGGGCTTTCCAGGACGCCGGGATCGAGGTCGCCGAAGTCAACCGGCCTGACCGCGCAGCCCGTCGACGACAAGGCAAATCCGACCCATTGGATGCCTACGCTGCGGCCCGGGCCGCGCTGGCCGGTCACGGATTGGCCGTGCCCAAAGATGAACACACCCACGCATTGCGGGCCCTGCTGATCGCGCGTCGCGGGGCCGTCAAAGCGCGCACCCCGCAATCAACCAGATCAAAGCGTTGCTCGTCACCGCCCCCGCCGAGTTGCGAGAACACTACCGGCGTCACACCCCGACTCAACTGACCCGTGCGCTGGCCCGCTGCCGGCCCAGCACCCAGTCCGACCCGACCAGTGCCGCCATCCTCGCCGGGTGCAAAGCACTGGCTCAACGAACCGAGTTCCTCAAGCATCAGGAAAAAGACCTGACCACCGAACTCGACGCACTAATCACCACGATCAATCCCGGCCTGCGTGCGGCCTACGGCGTTGGGCCCGATACCGCCGCTCAGCTGATCATCACCGCCGGCACCAACCCGCACCGCCTGCGCAGCGAGGCGGCCTTCGCAATGTTATGCGGCGCAGCTCCCATCCCGGCGTCTTCAGGGAAGACGTCTCGTCATCGACTCTCCCGGGGCGGAGATCGAGCCGCCAACCAAGCGCTGCACCGCATCGCACTGGTCCGGATGTCAAACCATCCCAGCACCCGCGACTACGTCACACGCCAACTCGCCAACGGCCGTTCCAAGCGCGACATCCTGCGGCTGCTCAAACGCGCCATCGCCCGCGAAACCTTCAGGCTGCTCACCCGGCAATGCGACATCGACGACTACAGCGACCTGCGCCCAGCCCGTCAAACCAAGAACATCACGGTCACCGCCGCAGCCCAACACCTCGGTGTCTGGCCAACGGTCATCTCCCGGATAGAACGAGGACTCCAACGTGACGACACCCTCGCCGACAACTACCGCCAATGGCTAGCAGCGGCCTAAAACACCCTTGACACGAATAGGAGCATCAAGACGAGCCCGCCGGTCGCCCGCAATCCATATTGATATCGCTATATTTCGATGTTAACGTCGGGACAACGCACACACGACCAGCACGGAAGGTTGAAGCGATGCCGGGGTACGGGCTATTGGCTAAAGCTGCAGGGACGGTGGTGACGGGATTGGTCGGAGTGACCACCTATGAGCTGGCACGCAAAGCCCTGAGCAAGGCGCCGCTGCACGAGACCGCGGTGTCGGCCGCCGAGCTGGGGCTGCGCGGGACCCGCAAGGCCGAAGAGGCGGCCGAGTCGGCCCGGCTGAAGCTCGCCGACGTCATGGCCGAAGCCCGCGAGCGCATCGGCGAGGAGGCGCCCACACCCTCGATCGGCGACGCCCACCAGCACGAGCACTGATCCCCGCGCAGATGGCGCCCGCCACCGCCCTGGACCCAGTCCTCCCGGAAGACCCTGCGCTGCATATTGTTTCGGATGCGGCCGGGCGCATGCGGGTTTCCGTCGAATGGCTCCGGTGTGACTCCCGGCGCGCGGTGGCCGTCGAGGAGGCCGTCGCCAAGCAGGACGGCGTGCGGGTGGTGCACGCCTACCCGCGCACCGGCTCCGTCGTCGTCTGGTATTCGCCCCGGCGCTGCGACCGCTCCGCGGTGCTGGCGGCGATCGGCGGCGCCGTGCACGTCGCCGCCGAGCTGATCCCGGCCCGCGCGCCCCATTCGTCGGAGATCCGCAACAGCGACGTGGTGCGGATGGTCGTCGGCGGCGCGGCGCTGGCCCTGCTCGGGGTGCGCCGTTACGTGTTCGCCCGGCCGCCGCTGCTCGGCCCGAACGGCCGGATCCTGGCCACCGGGATCACCATCTTCACCGGCTACCCCTTCCTGCGGGGCGCGCTGCGCTCGTTGCGCTCGGGCCGCGCCGGCACCGACGCCCTGGTGTCGGCGGCGACGGTGGCGAGCCTGGTGCTGCGCGAGAACGTGGTCGCGCTCACGGTGCTGTGGCTGCTCAACATCGGCGAGTATTTGCAGGACCTGACCCTGCGCCGGACTCGCCGGGCCATCTCGGAGCTGTTGCGCGGGAGCCAGGACACGGCGTGGATCCGGCTGACCGACGGGGCCGAGGTCCAGGTGCCCATCGACAGCGTGCAGATCGGCGACGAGGTGATCATCCACGACCACGTCGCGGTACCGGTGGACGGCGAGGTGCTCGACGGCGAGGCGATCGTGAACCAGTCCGCGATCACCGGCGAGAACCTGCCCGTTTCCGTCATGGTCGGCGCGCACGTGCACGCCGGGTCGGTCGTGGTGCGCGGTCGCCTGGTGGTGCGCGCCGAGGCCGTCGGCAACCAGACCGCGATCGGGCGCATCATTACCCGGGTCGAGGAGGCGCAGCACGACCGGGCCCCCATCCAGACGGTCGGCGAAAACTTCTCCCGCCGTTTCGTTCCCACCTCGTTCATCGTCTCGGCCCTCACCCTGGCGGTCACCGGCGACGTGCGGCGCGCGATGACCATGCTGTTGATCGCGTGCCCCTGCGCGGTGGGCCTGTCCACCCCGACCGCGATCAGCGCGGCAATCGGCAACGGTGCCCGCCGCGGCATCCTGATCAAGGGCGGATCCCACCTCGAACAGGCCGGCCGGGTGGACGCGATCGTGTTCGACAAGACCGGGACGCTGACCGTCGGCCGCCCAGTGGTCACCAATATCATTGCCTTGCATAAGGATTGGGAGCCCGAGCAGGTGCTGGCGTATGCGGCCAGCTCGGAGATCCACTCCCGCCACCCGTTGGCCGAGGCCGTGATCCGCTCGACCGAGGAGCGCCAGATCACCATCCCGCCGCACGAGGAGTGCGAGGTTCTGGTGGGCCTGGGCATGCGCACCTGGGCCGACGGCCGCACCCTGCTGCTCGGCAGCCCCGGGCTGCTGCGCGCCGAGAAGGTGCGGGTGTCGAAGAAGGCGTCCGAGTGGGTGGACAGGCTGCGGCGCCAGGCCGAGACCCCGCTGCTGCTGGCGGTCGACGGCAAGCTGGTGGGGCTGATCAGCCTGCGCGACGAGGTGCGGCCCGAGGCGACCGAGGTGTTGAAACAGTTGCGGGACAACGGTATTCGTCGCATCGTCATGCTCACCGGCGATCACCCCGACATCGCCCGGGTGGTCGCCGAGGAACTGGGCATCGACGAGTGGCGCGCCGAGGTGATGCCGGAGGACAAGCTCGAGGTGGTGCGCGGTCTGCAGGACGACGGCTACGTGGTGGGCATGGTGGGCGACGGCATCAACGACGCCCCGGCGCTGGCCGCCGCCGACATCGGGATCGCCATGGGCCTGGCCGGAACCGACGTCGCGGTCGAGACCGCCGACGTGGCGCTGGCCAACGACGACCTGCATCGGCTGCTCGACGTGCGGGACCTGGGCGCCCGGGCCGTCGACGTCATCCGGGAGAACTACGGCATGTCGATCGCGGTCAACGCCGTGGGCCTGGTGATCGGGGCCGGCGGCGCGCTGTCGCCCGTGCTGGCCGCGATCCTGCACAACGCGTCGTCGGTCGCGGTGGTGGCCAACAGCTCCCGACTGATCCGCTACCGCCTGGGCTAGGGGCTCGCCCGCGCGGCGCCGAAATTGCCGTCAGGGCTGTCGATCCAGGCCGGGCCACAGCCATGGTGGCAATCTCGTCGTTTCGGCGCCATCGTTATTCTGGCTAACGACTAGACGGAAAAGGGGTATTGCCGATGACGCGCACCGACAACGACAGCTGGGACCTGGCCACCAGCGTGGGGGCCACCGCCACCATGGTGGCCGCCGGGCGGGCGAGGGCCACCCGCGACGCGCTGATCGACGACCGGTTCGCCGAGCCGCTGGTGCGCGCCGTCGGCGTCGACTTCTTCACCCGGTGGGCCGACGGCGAACTCGACTCCGCCGACGTCGACGAGCCCGGCGCCCCATGGGGCATGCAGCGCATGACGGACATGCTGGCAGCCCGCACGCGCTACATCGACGCGTTCTTCGCCGAGGCGGGCGCCGCCGGGATCCGCCAGGTGGTCATCCTGGCCTCCGGCCTGGACGCGCGCGCATACCGGCTGCCCTGGGCCGCGGGCACCACGGTCTTCGAGATCGACCAGCCGCAGGTGCTCGATTTCAAGGCCGTCACCATCGCCGAACTCGGCGCCACCCCGATGGCAAAGGTGCGCACCGTGCCGATCGACCTACGGCACGATTGGCCGTCGGCGCTGCGGCGGGCCGGGTTCGACACCGAGCGGCCCGCCGCCTGGGCCGCCGAGGGCCTGCTGAGCTTCCTGCCGGCAGAAGCCCAGGACCGGCTGCTGGACGACATCACGGCCCTGAGCGCCGACGGTAGCCGGCTGGTGGCCGAGGTCTTTTCGAATACCGGCGTCAGCGGGGAGGCGCTGAACGCCGCCAGCCAGAAGTGGCGGGACAACGGCCTGGAGATCGCGCTTGGCGACCTGGGCTTCCCCGGCGAGCGCAACGACGCGGCGACCTACCTCGAGCAACACGGCTGGCGGGCGGTTCGCACACCCCTGAATCGGTTGCTGGCCGACAACGGGTTACCTTTGCAGCGCACCGACCCGGGCGCGCCGTTCGCCCAGAACTATTACTGCACCGCGGTGTTGCACAAGGCAGGTTGACCCATGGCAGACAGCACGCCCGCCAAGCCCCTTGACGGTTTCCGGGTGCTCGACTTCACCCAGAACATCGCCGGGCCGCTGGCCGGGCAGGTGCTGGCCGACCTGGGCGCCGAGGTGATCAAAATCGAGGCGCCCCTCGGTGAGGCGGCCCGGCACATCACCGCGGTCCTGCCCGGACGTCCGCCCCTGCCCACGCTGTTCCTGCCCCACAACCGGGGCAAGAAGTCGGTGGCGGTGGACCTCACCGACGACGAGGCCAAGCAGCAGATCCTGCGGCTGGCCGACACCGCCGACGTCGTACTCGAGGGGTTCCGCCCCGGCGTAATGGAACGCATGGGCCTGGGCCCCGACGTCTTGCGCACCCGCAACCCGGGGCTCATCTACGCGCGGCTGTCGGCCTACGGCGGCAACGGCCCGCACGGCAGCAGGCCGGGCGTCGACCTGATGGTTGCGGCCGAGTCGGGCATGACCACCGGGATGCCGACGCCCACCGGCAAACCGCAGATCATCCCCTTCCAGCTCGTCGACGCCGCCAGCGGTCACGTGCTGGCCCAAGCGGTGCTGGCCGCGCTGCTGAACCGGGAGCGCCACGGGGTGGCCGACGTGGTGCGGGTCGCCATGTACGACGTCGCGGTCAACCTGCAGGCCAGCCAGCTCACCATCCACCTGAACAAGCCGAGCGAGGCGCCCAAGCCCGACGCCACGCCAAAAGCCAAGAAGCGCAAGGGTGTCGGCTTCGCCACCCAACCGTCGGATGCGTTCAAGGCCGCCGACGGGTACCTGGTGATCAGCGCGTATGTGCCCAAACACTGGAAGAAGCTGTGCGAGCTCATCGGCCGGCCCGACCTACAGGACGACGAGCGTTTCATCGACCAGCGTTCGCGCGCAATGAATTACCCCGAATTGACCGAGGAACTGGAATCGGCGCTGGCCGCCAAGACGGCGGCCGAATGGGTGCAGCTGCTGCAGGAGGGTGGCCTGATGGCCTGCCTGGCCTACACGTGGAAGCAGGTCGTGGAGACCCCGCTGTTCGCCGAGAACGAGCTCGGCCTGCGGGTGGGCAGCGGTGGCGACGCCGTCACGGTGGTCCGCATGCCCGCGCGCTACTCAAGCTTCGACGCGGCGGTCGCCGAACCCCCGCCCGCGCCGGGACAGCACAACGACGTGTTTCTGGGTGCGCCCGAAACCGCGTCGTGAGGTAGCCCCGGCGATAACCCACCCCGACGTTGCTGCTGAGACGAGCCTCGCGATGACGCCTGCATCCTCCGTGCCCAATGCCGGAAAGCTGACGCGCCAACGCCGAAGCGACGGTGCGATCATCGGGCATCAACGCCGGGCATATACCGACGCTCTCCCCGGGATGCCAGCGAAGAAGCCGTAATCCGCCTGTTTCTTCAGTCACTGAATTGGCCACTGCATTACTTTTCTTTGAATCGCCAATGAATCGGCGCCCGGGGTCGGCGATCAATGGGGCCATCGAGGAGAATTTCTTTACGTACGTTTTCGCGGGCGGCGTCTATCGCTGCCCGCTTATTCGACTTATCTCGCCCACGATGCCCAGTGGATACCTCATTGACACCCGAGGTATACGCCGGTCGGGAGGGTCTTCGGCTTGCGGCACCGGGCCGCCGCCGATGACCTGCCTGGCCGGTTTCAAAGGAGTGAAAATTGTGACCGCGGCTGTCAACACTTCGGTAAACGCGCCCGAGTCTGGCTCAATCGTGCGTAATCTGCGCTACGACGTCCCGGCATCGCTCGTCGTCTTCCTGGTTGCGCTTCCCCTTTCGCTGGGGATTGCCAGCGCTTCCGGGGCGCCGCTGATGGCCGGATTGATCGCCGCGGTCGTAGGCGGGATTGTCGCGGGTTCCATTGGCGGGTCGGCGCTTCAGGTCAGCGGCCCGGCCGCGGGCCTCACCGTGGTCGTCGCCGGGCTGATCGATGACCTCGGGTGGCAGATGACGTGCCTGATGACCATGGCCGCGGGCGCGCTGCAGCTCCTGTTCGGCCTGAGTCGGCTGGCTCGCGCCGCGTTGGCCATCGCGCCGGTCGTGGTGCACGCCATGCTGGCGGGCATCGGTATCACCATTGCCCTGCAGCAAGTTCATGTGCTGCTGGGCGGCGCGTCGCATAGCTCGGCCTGGCAGAACATCATCGCGTTGCCGAGCGGCATCCTCAATCACGAACTGCATGAAGTGATCGTTGGCGGGCTGGTTATCGCAATTTTGTTGCTTTGGGCAAAGCTACCCCCCAAGGCCCGTATCGTCCCCGGCCCACTCGTGGCCATCGTGATGGCGACCGTGTTCGCGATCGCTGTGGGGCTGGATGTTGAGCGAATCAGCCTGTCGGGCAACTTCTTCGAGGCCATTGGACTGCCCAGTATTCCCGAAACGGCCCCGGGAGGGCGGGCGTGGGTTCACGAGATCAGCGCCGTAGTGCTCGGTGTCCTCACGATCGCGCTGATCGCCAGTGTCGAATCGCTGCTGTCGGCGGTCGGCGTCGACAAGCTCCATCACGGCCCGCGCACGAACTTCAACCGGGAAATGATCGGACAGGGCAGCGCGAATATGGTGTCGGGATTGCTCGGCGGGCTGCCCGTCACCGGGGTCATCGTGCGCGGCTCGACCAATGTGACCGCCGGCGCCCGTACCCGGATGTCGGGGATCCTGCACGGCGTGTGGATCCTGCTGTTCGCGTCGCTGTTCACCAATCTGGTCGACCTCATTCCCAAGGCGGCGCTGGCCGGTCTGCTCATCGTGATCGGTGTCCAGCTCGTCACGCTCGCCCACATCAAAGTTGCCCGGCGCACAGGCAATTTCGCGATCTATGTCATCACCATCATGGGCGTGGTGTTCCTCAACCTGATGGAGGGCGTGGCTATTGGACTTTTCGTCGCGATCGCCATCCTGTTGATCCGGGTGATACGCGCTCCCATCGAGGCCAGGCCGTATGGGGGCGAGGAGTCGAAGCAATGGCGGGTCGATATCGACGGCACGCTGAGCTTCTTGCTCCTGCCCCGCCTGACCCATGTGCTGTCGACGCTGCCCAAGGGGTCTGAGGTGACGTTGAACCTGAACGCGGACTACATCGATCACTCCATTTCCGAGGCCATTTCTGATTGGAGACGCGCCCATGAGGCGACCGGCGGGTCGGTAGTGATCGTTGAGACTTCGCCCGCGAAACTACACCACGCGCACGCGAGTCCCCCAAAGCGTCACTTGATGCCTAGGGCGATCGGAGTGGTTCCGCGGCGATCGTTGCGCGGCGATCACCGCAGCGACGCCAACGCTTCGGTTCTCGACGGCATCGATGAGTACCACCGCAACGGTATCGCGTTGCTGCACGCGCATATTGCCGAGCTGACCGATTCGCAGACCCCGTATGCGGTATTCCTCACGTGTGCCGACGCACGGATCCTGCCCAACGTCATCACCGCCAGCGGACCTGGTGACCTCTTTACCCTCCGCAACGTCGGCAACCTGGTGCCTACCGATCCGGCCGACCGATCCGTCGACGCCGCACTCGACTTCGCGGTCAACCAACTCGGCGTTAGTTCCGTTGTCGTCTGCGGGCATTCGTCGTGTGGCGCGATGGCGGCGCTGCTGCGGGACACCGATCACGCGACGACACCGATGGGTCGCTGGCTCGAATATGCACACGACAGTCTCGTCGCGTACCGGAATCATCACCCGGGACGCCGCAGCGGCGAGTCCTGCGGCTTTAACGAAGTCGACCAGCTGGGCATCGTGAATGTAGCCGTGCAAGTGGAAAGGCTGACTCGCCACCCGATCTTGGCAGCAGCGGTGGCTTCTGCTGATTTGCAGGTTGTCGGTACGTTCTTCGACATCTCGACCGCCCGGGTGTTCGAGGTGGATCAGAACGGCATCATCTGCCCCGATGAACCAGCCAGGGCGTATAGCACCGAAACGCCAGACTGACCCGAGGTTCCCCGGATTCAGACGCTCGGGAGCCGCACCACCTGGACGAAGAACTCGTCGATCTGCCGGACCGCTTTCATGAACTGATCCAGGTCAACGGGTTTGGTCACATACGCGTTGGCGTGCAGCTTGTAGCTGCGCAGGATGTCCTCCTCGGCCGAGGAGGTGGTGAGCACGACGACCGGGATGCGGGCCAGGTCCGGGTCGGACTTGATCTTCTCCAGCAGCTGGCGGCCGTCGTATTTCGGCAGGTTCAAATCCAGCAGGATGAGGTCGGGGCGCGGCGCGTCGGCGAACTGGCCGCGCCGGTAGAGGTAGTCGAGGCCTTCCTCCCCGTCGTGCGCGACGTGCAGTCGGTTCTGTACTTTATTGTGCTCGAACGCTTCTCGCGTGATGAGCTCGTCCCCCGGGTCATCTTCGACGAGCAGGATGTCGATTGCCCTGCCTTCGGATGTCATTGATGCGCTCCTTCCAAAGCGTCTGAGTCCGCTTCGCCAACGGGCTCGGGCGCGAGCATGGGCAGGGTGAACTCGAACCGCGTCCCCTCGGTCCGGGAGGTGTCGATCCGGATGGTGCCGCCGTGGTACTCGACGATCTTCTTGACCAGCGCGAGGCCGACACCGGTTCCGGCGTACACCTCGCGGCCGTGCAGGCGCTGGAAGATGACGAAGACCTTGTCCGCGAACTCCTCCGGGATGCCGATGCCGTTGTCCGACACGGTGATCAGCCATTCGCCGTCGTGGCCGCCGGTGACCGGTTCGCATTCGATGGCGACGCGCGGCCGGCGATCCTTGTGCCGGAACTTCACCGCATTGCCGATCAGGTTCTGCCACAGCATGGTCAGCAGCATCGGATCGCCCTTGATCCGGGGCAGGGCGTCGGGGCGCACGATCTCGGCGTCCGACTCCTCGATCGCGGTGGCCAGGTTGGCCAGGCCGGAGTCGAGCGCGGTGTCGAGGTCCACGTCGGTTTCCGTGGTGCCCAGCCTGCCGACGCGCGAGAAGGTGAGCAGGTCGTTGATCAGCGCCTGCATCCGCTTGGCGCCGTCGACCGCGAAGCCGATGTATTCGATGCCGCGCTCGTCGAGTTTGTCGCCGTATCGGCGCTCCAGCAGCTGACAGAACGACGCGACCTTGCGCAGCGGCTCCTGCAGGTCGTGCGACGCGACGTAGGCGAACTGCTCGAGTTCGGTGTTGGAGCGGCGCAATTCGGCCGCCTGCTCGTCCAGTTGCGCCTGGACCACCCGCGATATCTCGAGTTCCTCTACCATCCGCTTGCGCATGTTCTCCACGTCGATCGCCATGTTGCGGACGTCTTTCGGCCGCTTTGGCGGCGCGATGCTTTCCTCGAAACTGCCCCGGGTGATCCGCCGGCACGCCGCGGCCAGCGTTGCCAGCGGACGGGCCACGGTGTCCCGGACCAGGAACCACAGCAGCCCGGCCGTGACGAAGAACAGCAACACCAACGCGCCGAGCACCCTGTCGCGCCAGGAGTCGACGCGTCTGAGTTCGTCCGCGGCGGTCTCCCGCGCCGCGGACAGGTTCGCGTTCTGCCTCTCGAAAAGTGTTCGCAAATGGTCGAATTCGGCTTTGCCGCGCTCCGCCGACGGTTTGCTCGCGACGTTCTTGCCGTTGGGCATCACCTCCGCGATGACCGGCTCGGCGTAATTCGCCCGCCACTTGGCCGCGGCGCCCTCGATTTCGTCCAAATCACCGATCAGGTCGGGGCGCGAGCCCAGCCGGCGCCGGATCTCTTGCACCGCAGCCTGTTCGGTGTGCTGCCCGTCGTAATACGGCGTCAGGAACTGCCGGTCCCCGACGATCAGGTAGCCCCGGATGCCCGTCTCCTGGTCGCGCAGCGCGGCCTGCAGCCCGAAGGCCGCCACGCGCGCCGGCTGGATGCTGTCGACGAGCTCACGGGTCATTTCGTCGGTGCGGTTCAGCAGCAGCCCGCCCACCACCGCGCCGGCGAGCACCAGCACGCCCATGCTGACCAGCACGAGGGCCTGCCAGCCGCGCACGGTGAGCTGCGACGGGCGCAGGCGGCGCCAGCTCGGGGTCACGCGGTGGTCCTTTCCACCCGCAACACGGCGATGTCGTCGGTGAGCCCGCCGTGCGCCTGGGCGAGTTGCTGGGCCCCGTCCATGAGCGCGTCGACGAACTCGGGACCGGGCCGGTTCGCGTGCGCCCGGGCCAACTCGAGCAGCCCGTGTTCGCCGAGGCGTTCGGTGCCCCGTCCCGAATATCCCTCGAACAGCCCGTCGGTCAGCAGCAGCAGGCCGTGGCCCGCGGGAAACTCCAGCTCGTGCCGCGGCCAGTCGTCGGCGCGCAGCCCCAGCGCCGGACCACCCGGCGGCTCCACCCAGTCGACGGTGCCCTCGCGCTGCACCAGCATCCCCGGATGGCCGGCGCGGATGGCGGTGATTCGCGGGCTGTCGGCCGGGATCTCGAGACCGAGCACGGTCGCGAAAACGCCGGTGTCCGTTCGTTCGGAGTGCAGCACCCGCTCCAGCTGCCGCATCAGTTCCACGCCGTGCACGCCGGCGAGGGTGAGCGCGCGGAAGGCGATCCGCAGCGCCGCGCCCAGGGCGGCCTCGTGCGGCCCGTGCCCCGCGACGTCACCGATCACGACGTGCACGACCCCGTCGGGGGTCTGGACCACGTCGTAGAAGTCCCCGCACAGCAGCGCGTCCTCGCGGCTCGGCCGGTACCGGGCCACGATGTCGACGCCCGGGTCGTCCAGCAGCAGCGGGGAGGGCAGCAGGCCGCGCTCCAGCAGCGCGTTCTCGCGGGCCCGCAGCCGGCTCGCGTGCAGGTCGGCGGCGATCAGCTCGGCGCGCTTGCGCTCGATCGCGTACAGCAGCGCGCGTCGCAGCATCTCCGGCTCGACACGACCCTTGACCAGGTAGTCCTGGGCGCCCGCCGCGACGGCGGAAGCCCCGAAGTACTCGTCGTTCAGCCCGGTCAGCACGACGATCGGCACGGTCGCGTCACGCTTGGCGATGCGGTCCAGCGCGTCGATGCCGTTGGCGTCGGGCAGGTGCAGGTCCAGCAGCACGCAGTCGGGCCGGGCGGAGGCCAGCTCCTGCTCGGCGTGGGCCATCGACTGCGCCCACACCACGCGGATGTCGGCGACCGCGTCGGCGATCAGGTCTTCCACCAGCACCGCATCGGCGCGGTCGTCCTCGACCAACAGCAACGACAACGACTGCCAATGCGCCGCCGGGGTCACTGGAGCGCGCACGGGCACCGATTCCCGGTCATCCGGGGACGCGCAGCGGAAGCCGAACTGTTCACTTCAGACCCCCCTGGCCCGGCAAGACGTATTCGTCTGAGGTTAACCCACGCGGATCTTTAGGTCAGCGCAGCAGCGCCCGCGACATGACCACGCGCTGAATCTGGTTGGTGCCCTCGTAGATCTGGGTGATCTTGGCGTCGCGCATCATTCGCTCCACCGGGAAGTCCTGCGTGTAGCCGTAGCCGCCGAAGAGCTGCACCGCGTCGGTGGTCACCTCCATCGCGACGTCGGAGGCAAAGCACTTGGATGCCGCGGAGATGAAGCCCAGGTCGGATTCGCCGCGCTCGGCGCGGGCCGCCGCGTGGTACACCATCAGCCGGGCCGCCTCCACCTTCATCGCCATGTCGGCGAGCATGAACTGCACACCCTGGTTGTCGCTGACCGGGCGGCCGAACTGCTTGCGCTCCTTGGTGTATGCGATGGCGGCGTCCAGCGCGCCCTGGGCGATGCCGACTGCCTGCGCGCCGATCGTCGGCCGGGTGTGGTCCAGCGTCGCCAGCGCGGTCTTGAAGCCGGTGCCCGGCTCGCCGATGATCCGGTCGCCGGGGATGCGGCAGTTCTCCAAGTACAGCTCGGTGGTCGGTGAGCCCTTGATGCCGAGCTTTTTCTCCTTGGGGCCGACGGTGAACCCCTCGTCGTCGGCGTGCACCATGAACGACGAGATACCGTTGGCCCCCTTGTCCGGGTCGGTGACCGCCATGACGGTGTACCAGCTCGACTTGCCGCCGTTGGTGATCCAGCATTTGGTGCCGTTGAGAATCCAGTCGTCGCCGTCGGCCTTGGCCCGGGTCCGCATCGATGCGGCGTCGCTGCCGGCTTCCCGCTCGCTCAGCGCGTAGGACGCCATCGCGGTGCCGTCGGCGATCGACGGCAACACCTGCTTCTTGAGCTCCTCGGAGCCCCGCAGGATCAGCCCCATGGTGCCCAGCTTGTTCACCGCGGGGATCAGCGACGCCGAGGCGTCGACGCGGGCGACTTCCTCGATCACGATGCACGCCGCCACGGAGTCGGCGCCCTGGCCGCCGTACTCCTCGGGCACGTGCACCGCGTTGAACCCCGACGCGTTCAGCGCTTCCAGCGCCTCTTGCGGGAACCGCGAATTCTCGTCCACGTCGGCGGCGTGCGGGGCGATCTCCTTCTCCGCCAGCGCGCGGATCGCCGCCCGCAATTCGTTGTGTTCCTCGGGCAATTGGAACAAATCAAAGGTGGGGTCTCCGGCCCATCCAGCCATCTTTCGGCCTCCCTTGCACTCTGCCGAACTGCCTGGCCCTCGGCGGGCGTGGCCCGCCTCGTCGCCAGGCTACTCGCCGGTAACTTTACCCCGACGCTGCTGCAGCGCCTCATCCTTGGCCCGCACGCTCTCGGCCAGCCGGCCTTGAAACTCGACGATCCGGGCCCGCAGCGCCGGGTCGGACGACGCGAGGATCCGCACGGCGAGCAGACCCGCGTTGCGGGCACCGCCGATCGAGACCGTGGCCACCGGGACGCCCGCCGGCATCTGCACGATCGACAGCAGCGAGTCCAGCCCGTCCAGCCGCGCCAGCGGCACCGGCACCCCGATCACCGGCAGCGGCGTCGCGGACGCGACCATCCCGGGCAGGTGGGCGGCGCCGCCGGCACCGGCGATGATCACCTCGATGCCGCGGTCGGCCGCGCCGCGCGCGTAGTCGAACATCACCTGGGGCGTGCGATGCGCCGAGACCACCCGAACCTCAGCCGGTATGTCGAACTCGGCCAGCGCGGAGGCGGCGTCGGCCATCACCGACCAGTCGCTGTCGCTGCCCATGATCACGCCGACCCGAGGTTCAGTCATGTGGATCCCATCCGTCCGTCCACTGCCCGTGTGACAACCAGTGTGCCGCCAGCTCGGCGCGCTGACGCAGCGTGGCCAGCTCCGCCATGTCGGTGCCGAGGAAATTCACGTGACCGACTTTGCGGCCTGGGCGTTCCTGTTTGCCGTAGAGGTGCACGCGGGCGTCGGGCATCCGGGCGAACAGGTGATGCAGCCGCTCGTCCACCGTCATCGCGGGCCGGGTCGCGGCGCCCAGCACGTTGGCCATCACCGTCACCGGCACGGTGGCGTCGGTGTCGCCGAGCGGATAGTCCAGCACCGCGCGCAGGTGCTGTTCGAACTGGCTGGTGCGGGCCCCGTCCATGGTCCAGTGCCCGGAGTTGTGCGGGCGCATGGCGAGCTCGTTGATGAGCAGTACCCCGTCGGTGGTCTCGAACAGCTCGACCGCCAACACCCCGACCACCCCCAGCTCGGCGGCCAGCCGCAACGCCAGCTGCTGGGCGGCGGCGGCCACCTCGTCGTTCAGGTCCGGCGCGGGCGCGATCACCTGCACGCAGATGCCGTCCCGCTGCACCGTCTCGACCACCGGCCACGCCGCCCCCTGGCCGAACGGTGAGCGCGCCACCAGCGCCGACAATTCGCGGCGCAGGTTCACCTGCTCCTCGGCCATCACCGGCACCCCATCGGCCAAAAAGCCAGCCGCGATTTCGCGGGCGTGCGAAGGGTCGCGGGCCATCCGCACCCCGCGCCCGTCGTATCCGCCGCGAACCGCTTTCACGACCACGGGAGCGGCCGTACGCCGCGCGAAGGCATCGAGTTCGGCGATGCTGCGGATCTCGGCGTAGTGGGGCACGGGGGCACCCAAGGCCTCCAGCCGCCGGCGCATGACCAGCTTGTCCTGGGCGTGCACCAGCGCCTCCGGCGGCGGCGCGACGTTGACGCCCTCGGCGACCAGCTTCTCCAGCAGCTCGGTCGGCACGTGCTCGTGGTCGAACGTCAGCACGTGCGCCCCGGCCGCGACCCGGCGCAGGTCTTCCAGGTCGGTGTGCGAACCGATCACGACGTCGGGCGTGACCTGGGCGGCCGACTCGTCGGCGGCGGTGGCCAGCACCCGCAGCGTCTGGCCCAGGGCGATCGCCGCCTGGTGGGTCATCCGGGCCAGTTGACCGCCGCCGACCATGGCGACTGAGGGCGCGGCGGTGGGTGCGGCTCCCGACGGGCGTGTACTCGGCACGGCCATCATCGTGTCACGCCGACAGTCCGGCTTTAGAGGCGTGTTGACCGGCGGTGACGCCGAATCGTTAGGTACGACTTTGCGTCTATTTTGTGTCCGTCCGTACACTGACGACTTGTGCCGTTCGCCGAAGCCGCAATCGAGCGTATGCCCGGGTTTATTCAGCCCTATTTGCTGCGCCACCACGAACTGATCAAATTCGCCATCGTCGGCGGTACCACGTTCGTGATCGACTCGGCGATTTTCTACACGCTGAAGCTGACTGTTCTGGAATCCAAGCCGGTCACCGCGAAGGTCATCGCCGGCATCGTCGCGGTCATCGCGTCCTACGTGTTGAACCGGGAATGGAGCTTCCGCGATCGCGGCGGCCGCGAACGCCACCACGAGGCGCTGCTGTTCTTCGCGTTCAGCGGCGTGGGGGTGCTCCTCTCGATGGCGCCGCTGTGGTTTTCCAGCTACGTCCTGCAGTTGCGGGTGCCGACGGTGTCGCTGACCATAGAGAACATCGCCGACTTCATCTCCGCCTACATCATCGGCAACCTGCTGCAGATGGCGTTCCGCTTCTGGGCGTTCCGACGCTGGGTGTTCCCCGACGAGTTCGCCCGCAACCCCGACAAAGCGCTGGAGTCCGTCCTCACCGCCGGCGGGATCGCCGAGATGCTGGAGGACGAGATCGAGACCGGGAACGTCACGCCGCTGCGCGGCTGGCGCAACCGCGCCAGCCGGTTGGCTCAGCTGGGCGACTCCTCGGACCCCAGGGTGTCGAAGACTTCGTGATACAGCAGCGCGTGCACCTCGCGCAGGCGCGGAATGTCGGAGAACTCCAACGGATCTTGTGACGCCGATTCGATGATCAGCGTCCCGGTGCGGAACATCCGCTCGGTGATCCGGTCGCGAAATTCCACACTGTTGATCCGGGCCAGCGGGATGTCGATTCCGGTGCGGGTCAGCACCCCGTGCCGAAACATCACCCGCCGGTTCGTCACCACGAAATGGGTCGTGAGCCAGCTCAGGAACGGCCACAGCGTCAGCCAGCCGATGATCACCAGCCAGATGCCCCAGATGACGCCGTGGATGATGTTCTTGGCCGGCTGACCCCAATGCGTCGAGTTGAGGTATCCGGACCCGAACGACGCCAGTGCGGTCGCCAGCAGCAGGGCCGCGACGGGCCAGATCAAACGCTTCCAGTGCGGGTGGCGGTGGACGATAACCTGTTCGCCGGCGGCCAGGACGTTATCCGGGTAGCTCATGCTCGCCGACATTAGCTGCGCCGGGCCGCGAAGCTAGCGCAAATGCACGACGTCGCCCGCGGAGACGACGACGGTCTGCCCCCCGCTCTCAATGCACAGCCTGCCGTGGTCGTCGATGGCGCTGGCGGTCCCGACGACTTCCTTGCCGCCGGGCAGGTCGGCCCGCACCCGGGCGCCGATGGTCAGGCTGCGCGCGCGGTAGTCGGCCGCGAGCGCCCAGTCGGCCCCGCGCGCCGCGCGCCAGGCCACGACCCGCCGTCCGAGCTCACGCAACAGCCCGCACGCGAGCCGGGTGCGGTCGGGCGCCGGCACGCCCAGATCGAGCAGCGAGGTCGCCCCCCCGATGCCGTCGGGGGGGCGAAACACGTTGAGCCCCAAGCCGATTACCACCACCGGTCGCGCCACCTCGGCCAGGATGCCCGCCAGCTTGCCCGGGGGATCACCCGCCAGCACGTCGTTGGGCCACTTGAGCCCCACCCGAACCCCCTCGAGCAGCGGGGCCACCGTGTCCACCACCGCCACCCCGGTGGCCAGCGGCAGCCAGCCCCACCCCGCGGTCGGCACGTCGACGATGCTGACGCCGACCGACATCGTGATCTGGGCCCGCGGGGCGGCCGACCAGCCGCGGCCGTGCCGCCCGCGCCCGGCGGTCTGGTGCTCGGCGATCAGCACGGCCCCGGCGACGTCGTCCCCCGACGCGGCCCGGGCCAGCAGATCGGCGTTGGTAGAACCGGTTTCGTCGACGACGTCGAGCCGGCGCCAGCCCAGCCCGGTGCCGATCAGCTCCGCGCGCAGCGCGGCCTGGTCCAGCGGTGCCCGGAGCTGCTCTCGGTCTGTCACCGCACCCAGCCTAGAACTCACCGGCGCCGGCGGCTCATGTCCAGCGCGGCCAAGTGGCTGAACAGCATGCTGGTTCCGATCGGGTTGCCGCCGCCGGGATACGCGGTGCCGCTGGGCGCGGCCATCGTGTTGCCGGCGGCGTACAAACCGGGGATGGGGTTGCCGGACGTGTCGAGCACCCGGGCGGCGGCGTCGGTGCGCAGGCCGCCCTTGGTGCCCAGATCGGAGATGCCGAACGCCGCGGCGTGATACGGCGGGCGGTCGATCGGCACCAGTGGCGATTCGCCCCCCGAGAACGCGCGGTCGAAGGCCTCGTCGCCCCTCCCGAAGTCCTCGTCGACGCCGGAAGCGGCGAAACCGTTGAACCGGGCCACCGTTGCCGCCAGCTGCCGACCCGGCACCCCGATCTTGCCGGCCAGTTCCTCGAGGGTGCCCGCCGAGTGCCACAGGCCGGCGGCGACGTACTTCTGAGTCTCGACGATGGAGACGTTGGGCGCCTTCACCGGCGGCACCTCGCCGTCGGAGTCGTCGTAGATCATCCAGTAGGGCAAGGTGATTGACCCGTCCTGCAGTTGCGCGATGATCTCGCGGCCGGCCCGGTCGTACGCCCGGGACTCGTTGACGAACCGGTTGCCGTCCTGGTTCACGAAGATGCCGCCGGTGAACCACAGCGCGAACGCGGACCGGCCGTCCGGATGGGTCATGCCCGGCGACCACCACGCCTGATCCAGCAGGTCGGTGTCGGCGCCGGCGGCGATGCCGGCCAGCAGCGCCAGACCGCGACTCCCCGGGCCACCCATGGTGTCTCGCGCCGTGCCCGGCACCCCGTACCGGCGACGCAACTCCTCGTTGTTCTCGAAGCCGCCGGCGGCCAGCAGCACCCCCAGGCGGGCGCGGATCGCGCGGCGCGCGCCGTCGCGCTCCACGATCGCTCCGGTCACCGCCCCGTCGGACACGACCAGCTCGACCAAGGCGGTGTCGCGCTGCAGCGACGCTGTCGGGTATTGCCCGATCGCCTTGAGGAACCGCACGACCCCCGAGGTAGTAGTCGGAGGGCGGTTCGGCGCCGAGCCGGTCGGTGTCGAGCGGCCCGCGGATCGCCTCGCGCAGTTCGGGGGCGGCGGCCACCTTCCAGGGCTTCGCGGCGATGTGGCGCCGACCGTCCAGCCGCGCCTTCGGTGCCTTCCCGTAGTAGTCGGGCCAGGGGAGCGGCACGAACTTCAGGAGGGGATCGGCCTGAAGGTACTCGATCAGCGGGGCGCCGCCGCGGACATAGGTTTCCTGGAGTTCGCGGGGGGTGCGGTCGCCGACCACCGAGTGGTAGTAGGTGAGCGCGTCCTCGATGGTGTCGTCGAAGGAGCCGGGCGGCCCGGCCCCGAGCAGCACCGGATTGCACGGGAACCAGACACCGCCCCCGCCCGAGTAGGCGGTGGTGCCGCCGAATTTCGACGTCGCCTCCACCAGCAGCACGTCCAGACCCTCGCGCGCCGCGGTGTAGGCACCGGTGACCCCGCCGCCGCCCGACCCCGCTACCAGCACGTCGCATTCGGCTGCCCAGTCCATCAGCGGAGACTAGCTCGCCGCTAAGCTCGGGTCCCATGACAAGCGTTACCGACCACACCGCGGAGCCGGCCGCCGAGCACACCGTCGACATCCACACCACCGCGGGCAAGCTGGCCGAGCTGCACAAGCGGCGGGAAGAGTCGCTGCACCCGGTCGGTGAAGAAGCCGTGGAGAAGGTGCACGCCAAGGGCAAGCTGACCGCCCGCGAGCGCATCCTCGCCCTGCTCGACGAGGACTCGTTCGTCGAGCTCGACGCGCTGGCGCGGCACCGCAGCAAGAACTTCGGCCTGGAGCACAACCGCCCGCTCGGTGACGGCGTGATCACCGGCTACGGCACCATCGACGGCCGCGACGTGTGCATCTTCAGCCAGGACGCCACGGTGTTCGGCGGCAGCCTCGGCGAGGTGTACGGCGAGAAGATCGTCAAGGTCCAGGAGCTGGCGATCAAGACCGGCCGGCCGCTGATCGGCATCAACGACGGCGCCGGCGCGCGCATCCAGGAGGGCGTCGTCTCGCTGGGCCTGTACAGCAAGATCTTCCGCAACAACATCCTGGCCTCCGGCGTGATCCCGCAGATCTCGCTGATCATGGGCGCCGCCGCCGGTGGGCACGTCTACTCCCCCGCGCTGACCGACTTCGTGGTGATGGTCGACCAGACCAGCCAGATGTTCATCACCGGGCCGGACGTCATCAAGACCGTCACGGGCGAGGACGTCACCATGGAGGAACTCGGCGGCGCCCACACCCACATGGCCAAGTCGGGCACCCTGCACTACGTCGCCTCGGGCGAGCAGGACGCCTTCGACTGGGTACGCGACCTGCTGAGCTACCTGCCGCCGAACAACGCCACCGACGCGCCGCGCTACGCCGAGCCCGTCCCCGAGGGCGCGATCGAGGACAACCTCACCGAGGAGGACCTCGAGCTGGACACGCTGATCCCGGACTCGGCCAACCAGCCGTACGACATGCACGAGGTGATCACCCGGATCCTCGACGACGACGAGTTCCTGGAGATCCAGAACGGCTACGCCACCAACATCGTCGTCGGATTCGGCCGCATCGAGGGCCGCCCGGTCGGGATCGTGGCCAACCAGCCCACGCAGTTCGCCGGCTGCCTGGACATCAACGCCTCGGAGAAGGCGGCGCGGTTCGTGCGGACGTGCGACTGCTTCAACATCCCGATCATCATGCTGGTGGACGTCCCGGGCTTCCTGCCGGGCACCGGCCAGGAATACAACGGCATCATCCGGCGCGGCGCCAAGCTGCTGTTCGCCTACGGCGAGGCCACCGTCCCCAAGATCACCGTGATCACCCGCAAGGCCTACGGCGGCGCGTACTGCGTCATGGGCTCCAAGGACATGGGCTGCGACGTCAACATCGCCTGGCCGACCGCGCAGATCGCGGTGATGGGCGCCTCCGGGGCCGTCGGCTTCGTCTACCGCAAGCAGCTGGCCGAAGCAGCCAAGGAGGGCAGGGACGTCGACGAGCTGCGGCTGCAGTTGCAGCAGGAGTACGAGGACACGTTGGTCAACCCGTATGTGGCCGCCGAACGGGGATACG
Source organism: Mycobacterium sp. SMC-2 (assembly GCF_025263485.1). Lineage (NCBI taxonomy): Bacteria > Bacillati > Actinomycetota > Actinomycetes > Mycobacteriales > Mycobacteriaceae > Mycobacterium > Mycobacterium sp. SMC-2. The sequence goes on along the minus strand of NZ_CP079863.1, from coordinate 1,901,732 downwards.
TCGACGCGGTGATCCCGCCGTCGCACACCCGCGGCTACATCGGCACCGCGCTGCGGCTGCTGGAACGCAAGATCGCGCACCTGCCCCCCAAGAAGCACGGGAACATTCCGCTGTGAGCCGAACGAGCGGAGCGAACGCAGTGAGCGACGGGAGCAAGGCGAACAATTCGGCCGCCGTGAGTAACGAAAACGGTTCCGGGCCAACCGAAGCCGCGGCCCACCCGCACGAGCCGCACGAGCCGCACATCCATGTGCTCAAGGGTCACCCCACCGACGAGGAGCTGGCCGCGCTGGTCACCGCGCTCGGTGTCGTCGGCGGCGGCGTCCCCGAGCCCCGCGAGCCCGAGCCCACCCGCTGGGGCCTTCCGGTGGACCGGCTGCGTTTCGCGATGTCCAACTACCAGCGGCTCACCTTTCAGCAGATGACGCACATGAGGCATTGACCCGCCTGGTGCTCGGGTCGGCCTCGCCGGGCCGCCGCAACGTGCTGCGGCAGGCCGGCGTCGACCCGCTGGTCGTGGTTTCCGGCGTGGACGAAGACACCCTCGTCGCCGGGCTGGGGCCCGACGCGGCGCCGGACGAGGTGGTGTGTGCGCTGGCGACGGCCAAGGCCGAACGCGTGGCGGGCGAGCTGGACGGCGCCGTCGCCGCCGATTGCGTTGTGCTCGGCTGTGATTCGATGCTTTACCTCGACGGCGAGCTGTGCGGCAAGCCCGGCTCGCCCGACGCCGCAATCGCCCAGTGGCGCCGCCTGGGCGGCCGGTCGGGCCGGCTGCACACCGGGCACTGCCTGCTACGCCTGCAGGACGGCGTCATCGCCCATCACGAAGCAGAATCAGCTTGTACCACAGTGCGTTTCGCCGCGCCCACGGACGCGGACCTGCGGGCTTACGTCGCCAGCGGCGAGCCGCTGCACGTGGCCGGCGGGTTCACGCTCGACGGCCTGGGCGGCTGGTTCATCGACGGGATCGACGGCGACCCGTCGAACGTGATCGGCGTGAGCCTGCCGCTGCTGCGGGCCATGTTGGGGCGCGCCGGGCTGTCGGTGACCGCGCTGTGGACGGGGTGATTTGCGCCGAGCGTCGACTTGTTGGGCCAATCAAGCTGTTGTCGCAACAACAACTCGACGTTGGGCACCGGAATCGCCCAACGGTAGGCTCGGTTGCGTGGCATTACCCCCCGATCCAAGCCCGACCCTGACGGCCTACGCCCACCCCGAACGGCTGGTCACCGCCGACTGGCTGTCCGCCCACCAGGGCGCCCCCGGCCTGGTGATCGTCGAATCCGACGAGGACGTCCTGCTCTACGACGTCGGCCATATCCCCGGCGCGGTCAAGATCGACTGGCACACCGACCTCAACGACCCGACGGTCCGCGACTACATCAACGGCGAGCAGTTCGCCGAATTGATGGACCGCAAAGGCATCTCGCGCGACGACACCGTGGTGATCTACGGCGACAAGAGCAACTGGTGGGCCGCCTACGCGCTGTGGGTCTTCACGCTGTTCGGCCACCCCGACGTGCGCCTGCTCAACGGCGGGCGCGACCTGTGGCTGGCCGAGCGCCGGGAGACCACCCTGGACGTCCCGACCAAGACCTCCACCGGCTACCCCGTCGTCGACCGCAACGACGAACCCATCCGGGCCTTCAAGGAAGACGTGCTGGTCACCCTGGGCTCCGAGCCGTTGATCGACGTGCGCTCGCCGGAGGAGTACACCGGCAAGCGCACCCACATGCCCGACTACCCCGAGGAAGGCGTGCTGCGCGGCGGCCACATCCCCACCGCCCGGTCCATCCCGTGGGGCAGGGCCGTCGACGAGAGCGGGCGATTCCGCAGCCGTGAGGAGCTCGAGGCGCTCTACGGCTTCATCGAGCCCGACGACAAGACCATCGTGTACTGCCGCATCGGCGAGCGGTCCAGCCACACCTGGTTCGTGCTCACCTATCTGCTGGGCAAGCCCGGCGTGCGCAACTATGACGGCTCGTGGACGGAGTGGGGCAACACCGTGCGCACGCCGATCGTCGCCGGTGAAGAGCCGGGGGCCGTTCCGGTCCGATGACCCTGCCCGCCCCGCTGGCCGAGGTGGTGTCCGACTTCGCCGAAGTGCAGGGCCAGGACAAGCTGACGCTGCTGCTGGAATTCGCCAACGACCTGCCGGCCCTGCCTCCCGAGTTGGAGGAGCAGGCCATGGAGCCGGTGCCCGAGTGCCAGACCCCGCTGTTCCTCCACGTCGACGCCAGCGACCCGAACCGGGTGCGGCTGCACTTCAGCGCGCCCGCCGAGGCCCCGACCACCCGGGGGTTCGCGTCGATCCTGGCCGCCGGCCTCGACGGGCAGCCCGCCGCCGACATTCTTGCGGTGCCCGAGGACTTCTACACCGACCTGGGTTTGGCCGCGCTGATCAGCCCGCTGCGGTTGCGCGGCATGTCGGCGATGCTCGCCCGCATCAAGCGGCGGCTGCGTGAGTCAGGTCAAAATTCCGGCACCGCCTCAACGGCCTGACGGCGCGGCGCTTAGACTTCCTCATCAGTGTAAGAAACTCTCTTAAAGAAGCCCACGGCGGAAACACGTCCGCTTCACATATGCCAAACAGGAGGCGCAGTGGCTAATCACGCCAGCTCGAGGATCTCCAAAGTGCTCGTCGCCAACCGCGGCGAGATCGCTGTCCGGGTGATCCGCGCGGCCCGCGATGCGGGCCTGGCCAGCGTGGCCGTGTACGCCGAGCCCGACGCCGACGCGCTGCACGTGCGCCTCGCCGACGAGGCGTTCGCCCTGGGCGGCCAGACCTCCGCGGAGTCCTATCTGGACTTCGGCAAGCTCCTCGACGCGGCGGCCAAGTCGGGCGCCAACGCCATCCACCCCGGCTACGGCTTCCTCTCGGAGAACGCCGATTTCGCGCAGGCCGTCATCGACGCCGGGCTGATCTGGATCGGCCCCAGCCCGCAGTCGATCCGCGACCTCGGTGACAAGGTAACCGCCCGCCACATCGCCGCCCGCGCCCAGGCTCCGCTGGTGCCGGGCACCCCCGACCCCGTCAAGGACGCCGACGAGGTGGTCGCCTTCGCCAAGGAGTACGGCGTACCGATCGCCATCAAGGCGGCCTTCGGCGGCGGTGGCCGCGGCATGAAGGTGGCGCGCACCATCGAGGAGATCCCGCACCTGTACGAGTCGGCGGTGCGCGAAGCGGTGGCCGCCTTCGGCCGTGGCGAATGCTTCGTCGAGCGCTACCTGGACAAGCCCCGCCACGTCGAGGCGCAGGTGATCGCCGACCAGCACGGCAACGTCGTCGTGGCCGGCACCCGCGACTGCTCCCTGCAGCGCCGCTTCCAGAAGCTGGTGGAGGAGGCGCCCGCGCCGTTCCTGACCGACGCGCAGCGCAAGGAGATCCACGAGTCGGCCAAGCGCATCTGCAAGGAGGCGCACTACTACGGCGCCGGGACCGTCGAGTACCTGGTCGGCCAGGACGGCCTGATCTCGTTCCTGGAGGTCAACACGCGGCTGCAGGTGGAGCACCCGGTCACCGAGGAGACCGCGGGCATCGACCTGGTGTTGCAGCAGTTCAAGATCGCCAACGGCGAGAAGCTGGACATCACCGAGGATCCGACGCCGCGCGGGCACGCCATCGAGTTCCGGATCAACGGCGAGGACGCCGGACGCGGCTTCCTGCCGGCGCCCGGTCCGGTCACCCGGTACGACACGCCCAGCGGGCCCGGTGTCCGGCTGGATTCCGGCGTCGAGGCCGGCTCGGTGATCGGCGGCCAGTTCGACTCCATGCTGGCCAAGCTGATCGTGCACGGCGCCACCCGCGAGGAAGCGCTCGCTCGCTCCCGCCGGGCCCTGGACGAATTCCACATCGAGGGGCTGGCCACCGTCATCCCGTTCCACCGCGCCGTGGTGTCCGACCCGGCGTTCATCGGCGACGACGAGGGCTTCTCGGTGCACACCCGCTGGATCGAGACCGAGTGGAACAACACCATCGAGCCCTTCACCGGCGGCGAGCCCCTGGACGAGGAGGACGCCCGGCCCCGCCAGACGGTGGTCGTCGAGGTCGGCGGCCGCCGGCTCGAGGTGTCGCTGCCCGGCGATCTGGCACTGTCCGGCGGCGGAGAAGCCGGCGCCAGCGGCGTTATCAGAAAGAAGCCCAAGCCACGCAAGCGTGGGTCGCACGCGGGCGCCGCCGCCTCCGGTGACGCGGTGACCGCCCCGATGCAGGGCACCGTGGTCAAGGTCGCGGTCGAGGAGGGGCAGCAAGTCGCGATCGGCGAGCTGGTGGTGGTCTTGGAGGCGATGAAGATGGAGAACCCGGTCACCGCGCACAAGGACGGCGTCATCACCGGACTCGCGGTCGAGGCCGGCATCGCCATCACCCAGGGCACGGTGCTCGCCGAGATCAAATAACCCGCCCGACAATATTCTTGGCAAACTGTTGTCGACTTGGTCCGGCGCGGGTAGCGTTCGGGTCAGGTTGAGTTCACAGCCGTCCGGATCACGTCAATGGGCGCGGCGAAGGTGAACTCCCGGCGCTCAGCTTAAGTCCACCCCTGGCGTCTTCCGCAGCACATCGTGCTCTATGGATGGAGTCAGTAATGTCTGTGATCCAATCTTGGCAGCGGAGCCGCACGGCGCAGTTCACCACGCGCTGGGACCCGTCGGGGACGCTGATCACGGTGGACGGCGAGCTCGACGCCGCCAACGCCGACCAGCTCGCGGCGTACGTCCAACACGGCATCGGACGTTCGCGACGCGTGATCCTGGACCTGCGCGGCCTGAATTTTATTGGCACGGCGGGCTTTTCGGCACTGCACCGCATCAACGTCGTGTGCTCGCGCGCCCAGGCGGACTGGGCCATGGCGCCGAGCCCGGTGGTGGCGCGGCTGCTGCGCCTCTGCGATCCCGACGGCACCCTGCCGGTGACGACGCCCACGGCCGAGCCGCTCTTAGAGCCGCTGCGGGCGGACGGCGACGAGCCCCTACTGCAATTGATCGCGCAGCCGCGTTAGCGACTTCGCCAGCAGCCGCGAGACGTGCATCTGCGAGATGCCCACGCGTTCGGCGATCTGTGTCTGCGTCATCGACTCGAAGAACCGCAGTACTAACACCGTTCGCTCCCGCTCTGGCAACGCCTCGAGCAGTGGGCGCAGCGACTCCTGATCCTCGATCCGGTCCAGGCCGGTGTCCACGTCGCCCAGGGTGTCGGCGATGGCACGCGCTTCGTCCTCGTCGCTGCCGCCACCGCTGTCGATGGACAGGGTGTTGTACGAGCTGCCCGCGACCAGACCCTCGACGACCTCCCCGCGGTCCATGCCGAGCTCGGCGGCGAGTTCGGTTGCGGTGGGCGCCCGGCCCAGCCGCTGCGACAGCTCGGCGGTCGCGGTGCCGAGGCGCAGGTGCAGTTCCTTCAGCCGCCGCGGCACCTTGACCGACCAGCTGTTGTCGCGGAAGTGCCGGCGGACCTCGCCCATGATCGTGGGCACCGCGAACGAGACGAAGTCGGACCCGGCCTCCACGTCGAAACGGATCACCGCGTTGACCAGACCTACCCGCGCCACCTGGACGAGGTCGTCGCGCGGTTCGCCGCGGCCCTCGAACCGGCGGGCGATGTGGTCGGCCAGGGGCAGGCAGCGCTCGACGATCTTGTCCCGTTGGCGCTGGAATTCCATCGAGTCCGGGTCGACATCGGCCAACTCACGGAACATCTCCGGGACATCGGCGTATTCGTTTGGACGCGAACCGCCGGCAGCTGGTGGGGTCACCTGCTGGAGGCCGCCCGTCGGGCCGTCAGCGTGATACCGAAAATGCTGCCGGTTTGGTCGGGGGCGCGACCATCGTGGAAGGTCTGGACGTCGTCGGCCAAAGACGTCAGCACGTGCCAGCTGAAGCTGCCGGGCGCGACCACGTCGTGGGTGTCGCACGCGGCGGAAGCCTCCACGACCAACTGGTCGTCCTGCGGGTCGACCACCACGACCAGGGTGGCGTCCGGGGTGGCGCAGCGGATCAACCGGGTGCACACTTCGTCGACCGCGAGCCGCAGGTCCGCGACGGCGTCGAAGTCCAGGTCCTCGAAGGTGCCGATCGCCCCGACCAGCGTCCGCAGCATCGCCAGGTTTTCCAGCCGTGCCGCGACGTGCAGTTCGACGGCACGGTGGCCGCGCTGACGCTGGTTGGGGCGCAATCCCGCATCGTTCATCTGGTCTCCCGGCAATGTTTGACTGACACTACTAGCACCCCTCAGCCCGCCGTGGACCGTACGATCGAGCCGATTAGTCACGGTTGCCGCCGGCTGTCGGCCCCGCTGCGGACGGGCCGGAAACCACCCAAACGATTCGGGCACGGCGGCTCAAGCGCGTGGCGCTGATCGCCGGGTTCGCGCTGATATTTGTCGTTCTCGCTGTAGGCATATATGTCGATGTCTTCGTGATCATGTCCCCGTGACGGGGCGACCACGCTGACGTAACCCTTCCGGCACTCATCATGGTGCACAGTTGATACCCACTCGAGGAGGGCGGTAACCCCCTGTTTTTGCTTCCCAGCAAAAAGTTTCCCGGTCGGGTTGGCTGCGGTGAACGCGCTCCTAGCTAGCGGGCCGCTGCCGGTGCACCTCGGGGTGTTCGGCATACCAGCGGTCCGCGAGCCGGCGGATGCGCCAGTGTTCGAAGGCCACCCACGCCAAGCCAAGCACCGCGGCGATGATCGCCAGCACGCCCGCGGTCACGCCCTGCTGGTGGTGTCCGCTGCCGAAGGCGTCCAGGCTTGCGCACGCCCCGACCAAGCCGGCCACCACCAGCAGATATCCGGGCCAGTGCAGTACGTCGATCAACGACTCGCCGGCCAGCGGCCGCGTTGTCCTCAGATGGTCGACGGGATCATGAAAGGTGTCTCCCATGGCTGCTCCTATGGAGATCTTTTGTGCTCATGCGCAGCTCACTACGGGTTGCACATTCAACGGTAGATCGACCGGAAGGCTTTGGCGAGACCCAGTCAGAGGGGCAGCGCAGGGCCCGCGATCGGGGCCACACCCAGGGCCACCATCAGCACCATCAGCGTGAACAGGAACCAGCCGGCGCCGTGCCAGCCCCACCAGGTGCCCTCGGCCTTCCACACGCGATAGGTGCGCAGGAACGCCCACAGGCCGCCCGCCAGCAAAATGAGTGGTCCCCCGAGCGCCAGCAACGCCCGCTGCGGGGCGCCGCAGGCGACCGTGTCGACCCCGGTGCCCGGGCAGGTGCTCACCCACAGCGCGGCCATGACCATGAAGCCGAGCGCCGCCACGGCGGCCAGGACTGCAAACCGGATGGCGGCGCGCACCTCGTCGTCTTCCTGTCCCAAGCGATCACCGCCCGGTCGCTCATCCGCTTTGTGCATCCGTGCCCCTTATATTCCCCCGTGTCGCCAATGCCCTGTTTATCGTTTGCTGCGCCGCTAGGGTTACCGCGCCGGCACCGGCGGAATACGCAGGGGAATAATTACCCGTCGCCGAACCCGGTAAACCGGCTCGGCCCTGGGTCACGCGGTCAAAGCCCCGCGTATGGCGCCCACGGCCGCATCGATCTGGATCACCTCCGGGGTGCGGCGGGCGCATCATCGGGTTGGGAAGGACCCAAAGGGGTGATGGCTGCGGCGCGCGACCAACACCGTCAATTTCCCCGGCGACTTACCGCTGGCCCGGGGCGTGGAGTCCGGAAGGACGCAATGTTGTTGGTGTCTCAGGCCCGATGAGTACTATCTGACACATGCCGACAGCCCTGTCGCTTGCCAGGGTGATGGGACCACCGTTTTGCCATGAGCATGGGACCGGTTGTTTCCGGTTGCTGGCCGTGGGGTGATGGTGACTGATGACCTGGCTGCTGGTCAATTCGGCTGGTCCGAATTGACCGGCTTTCGAGGACGGGGTTTCTGGCGTTGCCGGTAGGACTCGCCCTCGACGACGAGTTCGTAGGCCGCGGATTGGAGCCGGTCCATCGCCGACTGGGCCAGGAGTGGGTCGGCCATCATGGTGAGGATCTCCGGTGGTTCGCGGTTGCTGGTGATGACCGTTGATGCGGTGCGGTGGCGTTCCACGATGAGCTCGTAGAAGTCATTGGTCTCGGTGGCCTCAAGCCGGTGCAACGCGAGGTCATCGATGATGAGCAGCTCGACGCGGTGTAGTTTGCGCATCTCGTCTTCATAGCTGCCGTCTAGCCGTGCTCCGCGGAGGCGTTTGAACAGTTTGTCGGCGCGTTCGGTATGCACGCTGTGGTGACGTCGCACGGCGATGTGGCCTAATGCGTTGGCCAGGAACGTTTTTCCGACTCCGACCGGTCCCATGATGAGCACGTTGTAGGCGTCGGCCAGAAACCGCAGCGAGGTCAACTCTGCCCATAGTTGGCGGTCGTAGCTGACCGCGGCGGTGTCATCCCAGGCCTGCAGCTGCATCTGCGGATCCAATTGTGCTGTCTTGGCGCGGCGGGCGGCGGACTCGCGGTCGCGGCGGGTGACCTCATCGGCTAGCAGCATTTCCAGGAAGTCGTGGTGTGGCAGCCGATTCGATCGTGCCAGCGCGAGCCGTTCGGGCAGGGTGTCGAGCAGGCGGCCGAGCTTGAGGCGGCGCATCAGCGCTTTGAGGTCTGCAGACACCTCGATCGGCTTGACCGCGGGGGTGGCATCGGGGCGGCGGGTTGTGCTCATGAGGGCCTGCGCACCGCGAAGTCGGTGGCCGCGCGGACGAACCGCGACGCCTGCGGCGGGTTCGGGATCAGCGGCAGCTGTGCGCCGGCACCGCGGGTAAGCATGCGCTCGATCAGCCCGACGTCGATGACCTCGGCGTCCAGCGCGCGCTGGCAGGCGTCATCGACCGCGTCGGCGCCGTGGCGGCGCACCAGTCCCAGGAGTCGGTAGACCTGGCGCATCTTGGTCCACGGCAGCGGATGCTCCAGCACCGCCGCCGCGTAGGCGCCGACATGCTGCCCGTGTGCGGATGCCTTGCGCTGCAAGGTGTTGATATCTCGCATCGCATAGACCGACACCTCGGCCGGTAGATCAGCGGGGTCGGTATGGCGGCGTCCTGGCGCCATGACCGGATGGACCTTGATCAGCTCACCGCGCCAATACAGCTTCACCGTGCGCGCATCCACCCGGGCATCCAGCCGGCGCCCAATCAGCTCACCGGGAACGCTGTAGAGCGCCTTGGCGACCTGCACGTGCCGATCGGGAGCCACCTTGGGCCGGCTCCAGGTCGGGATGTCGAACACCTCGTCGGGTGCCGGTTTGAGGTGGGGTAGCTCGTCGGTGGCGAATACCTCGGCCGGGCGCAGCCGAGTGGTGCCGTGTATCCGCATCCCCGCCACCTGCCCACACCACTGCTCGGCTCGTGCCCGGCAGTCACTCAGATTCCGAAAGTCTTCTCCAGCAAAGAAATTCGACCGAACATATTGGACACAGCGCTCAACCCTAGGCTTGTCGCGCGGGCTGCGGATGCGGGTGGGGTCCACGACGAAGCCCCGCGCCTGAGCGTATTCGCGGAAGGCGTCATTAAGTTTCGGATCGGTCGCATCAGCCTTGTCGACGATGGCCTTCATGTTGTCGGGGATCGCCACCGCGAACACCCCGCCGAAGAATGCCCACGCGGCCTCAAACCCGGCGATCACCTCGTGAAGCGTCTGCCGGTAGGTCGGCCAGACGAACATGTGCCGCGAATACACCGCAGTGAAGATCAACCCCTGCACTACCCGCCGGCGGCCATCCGCGGCATCAGTGAGCATTCCGAGCCGACCGAAATCGACCTGCAGTTCAGCACCGGGCTCGCAATCGGCCACCGGCACCGTGGCCTGCCGAATCCCGAACCCCAATTCCGTTGTGGCATAGCGATGCAACGTTCGATACGACACCACCACGCCCCGACGCCCAAGCAGCGTGTGCACCTTCGTCAGAGTCAAGTCTTGCTTCAGCCACGCCTTGATCTGCTCGTGCTGGGCGGCGATGGTCTCCCAGGCCTGGCTCTTGCCGTTGGGCCGACTCGGCCGCACGCCGGCGATCACCGCCGCCAACAGCTCGTCGGTCAACTGACACCCGTCGCCGTCACGGTCCAGCCCGCACGCGCGGGCGCGGTCCACATACCGGCGCACCGTTTTGCGGTCCGTGCCCGATAACCGGGCCACCTCGCGCAACCCATGACCCTGCAGCCACAACCGCAGCATCTCCCTGACTTCGATCACCGACACCTCCCGGTAGCTCATTCGGCCAATACAGCGGCCGAGCAACCGGAAGCCCCCAACGCCACGCCGGGGTGGTCCCATAACTGGCAAAACAGCTAGCCAGATGGTCCCATCACTGGCAATCGGGTGGTCCCATGCTCATGGCAAAACCGGCGCCGAGCTGGTCCCTTATTCCTGGCAGCCGACAAGCCCGAAGGCGCTTGTCCCCGGAGGATAGACGCGCTGAGCTGCTCGCTTTGGGGGCAGAAGTCTTCGGAAAGCGACCCTACGACGAGGTGCGCATCGACGAGATCGCCGAGCGCGCCGGCGTCTCCCGGGCGCTGATGTACCACTACTTTCCCGACAAGCGGGCCTTCTTCGCCGCGGTGGTCAAGGACGAGGCCGACCGGCTGTACGAGACCACCAACATGGACGGCGCCGCCGGCCTGACCATGTACGAAGAGGTGCGGAACGGGGTTATGGCCTACATGGCCTACCACGAGCAGAATCCCGAAGCCGCGTGGGCCGCCTACGTCGGGCTGGGCCGGTCGGACCCGGTTCTGCTGGGCGTCGACGACGAGGCCAAGAACCGCCAACTCGAACACATCATGAGCCGCATCCACGACCTGGTCGCCAACATCTCCGGGGCCAAGCTGGAGACCGAGGTGGAGCGGGACCTCCGGGTGATCTGTCACGGCTGGCTGGCATTCACCTTCGAGCTGTGCCGCCAGCGCATCATCGATCCCATGATCAAGGCCGAGCGCCTCGCCGATGCCTGCGCGCACTCGCTGTTCGACGCCATCGCCCGGGTGCCGCAGATCCCGGAGGAACTGTCCCACGCGATGGCGACGGCCCGAATCCAGCCGAGCTAGCCCACGCTCTTGTCGGTGCGGCTTGGCACCATGGTCAGGTGACCACCCGTGACCCGCTAGGCCGGTTCAGCGCGATCACGCGCGAATGGTTCGGCACGACGTTCGCCGCGCCGACGACCGCGCAGGCCGAGGCCTGGGACGCCATCGCCGACGGCGACAACACGCTGGTGATCGCGCCGACCGGATCCGGCAAGACGCTCGCGGCGTTCCTGTGGGCCATAGACAACCTCGCCGGCTCGGCCGCGCGGCCGGCCGGCACCCGCGTGCTCTACGTCTCCCCGCTCAAGGCGCTGGCCGTCGACGTCGAACGCAACCTGCGCACCCCGCTGGCGGGGCTCACCCGCATCGCCGAGCGGCACGGCCTGCCGCCGCCCGACATCAGCGTCGGCGTCCGCTCCGGCGACACCCCGCCCGCCGAACGCCGTCGGCTCATCGCGCGACCCCCCGACGTGCTGATCACCACGCCGGAGTCGTTGTTCTTGATGCTCACCTCGGCCGCGCGCGAAACCCTGGCCGGCGTGCAGACGGTGATCGTCGACGAGATCCACGCCATCGCCGCCGGCAAGCGCGGCGCGCATCTGGCGCTGTCGCTGGAGCGCCTCGACGAGCTGCGGGAGGGGCCGCCCGCGCAGCGCATCGGGTTGTCGGCGACGGTGCGCCCGCCCGAGGAGCTCGCCCGGTTCCTGTCCGGACAGCAACCCACGACCATCGTCGCTCCTCCGGCAGCCAAGACCGTCGAGCTGACGGTGCAGGTGCCGGTGCCCGACATGGCCAACCTGGCCAACACTTCCCCGCTAGCGGGAGGTACCCCCAGCATCTGGCCCGACGTCGAGGCGCGGCTGGTCGACCTGATCGAAGCGCACAAGTCGACCATCGTGTTCGCCAATTCGCGCCGGCTGGCCGAGCGGCTCACCGCGCGGCTCAACGAGATTCATGCCGAACGCTGCGGCGTGGGCCTGTCGGGCGAGAGCAACCCGAAGGTGGCGGGCGGGGCGCCCGCCCACCTCATGGGCAGCGGCCAGACCTACGGCGCCGACCCGCTACTGGCGCGCGCCCACCACGGCTCGGTCAGCAAGGAGCAGCGGGCCCTGGTCGAAGAGGACCTCAAGCGCGGGCTGCTCAAGGCCGTGGTGGCCACGTCGAGCCTGGAGCTGGGCATCGACATGGGCGCCGTCGACCTGGTGATCCAGGTGGAGGCGCCGCCGTCGGTGGCCAGCGGCCTGCAACGCATCGGGCGGGCCGGTCACCAGGTCGGCGAGGTGTCCCGGGGGGTGCTGTTCCCCAAGCACCGCACCGACCTGATCGGCTGCGCGGTGACCGTGCAGCGCATGCTGACCGGCGAGATCGAAACGATGCGGGTGCCCGCCAACCCGCTGGACATCCTGGCGCAGCAGACGGTGGCGGCCGCCGCGCTGGAGCCGCTGAACGCCGACCGGTGGTTCGACACGGTGCGGAGGGCCGCCCCCTTCGCGACGCTGCCGCGCAGCGTGTACGAGGCCACCCTCGACCTGCTGTCGGGCAAGTACCCGTCCACCGAGTTCGCCGAGCTGCGGCCCCGGCTGGTCTACGAGCGGGACACCGGCACGCTGACCGCGCGGCCCGGCGCGCAGCGGCTGGCCGTCACCTCCGGCGGCACCATCCCCGATCGCGGCATGTTCACGGTCTACCTCGCCAGCGAAGCGGAAAAGCCGTCGCGGGTGGGCGAACTGGACGAGGAGATGGTGTACGAGTCCCGGCCCGGCGACGTGATCTCGCTGGGCGCCACCAGTTGGCGGATCACCGAGATCACCCACGACCGGGTCCTGGTGATTCCCGCGCCCGGCCAGCCGGCCCGATTGCCGTTCTGGCGCGGCGACGACGCCGGGCGCCCGGCGGAGCTGGGCGCCGCGCTGGGGGCGTTGACCGGCGAACTGGCGGGGCTGCACCGCGAAGCATTCGAAACCCGTTGTGCGGGGTTGGGTTTCGATGCCTACGCGACCGACAACATGTGGGCGCTGCTCGACGAGCAGCGCACCGCCGCCGGGGTGGTTCCCACCGATACCACCCTGCTGGTCGAGCGGTTTCGCGACGAACTGGGCGACTGGCGGGTGATCCTGCACTCGCCGTATGGGCTGCGGGTGAACGGGCCGCTGGCGCTGGCGGTGGGCCGCCGGCTGCGCGAACGCTACGGAATCGACGAGAAGCCGACCGCCTCCGACGACGGCATCGTGGTGCGATTGCCCGACACCGGCGACACCCCGCCCGGCGCCGAACTGTTCGTCTTCGACGCCGACGAGATCGATCCCGTCGTCACCGCCGAGTTGGGCGGGTCGGCGCTGTTCGCGTCGCGGTTCCGGGAATGCGCGGCCCGCGCGCTGCTGCTGCCGCGGCGCCACCCCGGCCGCCGGTCGCCGCTGTGGCACCAGCGACAGCGGGCCGCCCAACTGCTGGACGTGGCCCGCAAATATCCCGACTTCCCGGTGGTGCTGGAGACCATCCGCGAATGCCTGCAGGACGTCTACGACGTGCCCGCCCTGGTCGCGCTGATGGCCGGCATCGCCCAGCGCAAGGTGCGGGTGGTGGAAGCGGAAACGCCGCGGCCGTCCCCGTTCGCGGCGTCCCTGCTGTTCGGCTACGTCGGCGCGTTCATGTACGAGGGCGACACCCCGCTGGCCGAGCGCCGGGCCGCCGCGCTGTCGCTGGACAGCACGCTGCTGGCCGAACTGCTCGGCCGCGTCGAGCT